>QHPE01000073.1:0-7122 GCA_003218945.1 Verrucomicrobiota bacterium
TTACGACGTTCGCCCCCGCAAAGATCATCGCGGCGTTGATCTAATCAGCGATGCTCTGCCATTCGGTCGCTTATGGTACGGCGAGTCAAACGCGGCAAGCAATGCGATTGACTACGCCAGATTCTACAGCCGATCACATGATGCTGTGATTCGCGTTTACGATGAATCAGGCAACGTAATCGAAACGCACGAGCACGCGGGCGATTTCAAAGAGCCGTAGAGTTCTTTCGGGCTAGCGCAGTGTCGCAGGTTGCCGTAAAAAACAGCTATTGGCTACCGGTGAATTTTCTGACATGAACCAGGATGACCTGCGTCGCAGTTTCCTAATCCTTGGTTGCAAATTTTTTCAGCTGAACAGCAACCCTGCCAGTTCGCGCATACCCATCGTATCTCCGGCCCGGCTCGCCCTTTTCGAGACCAATTATGCGGAACGCTTTAAACCACCGATTGCGCGAAGCGCCAAGGAAAGAGTGCTTGACGCGTTCGAATCCGCACCAAAGTCCAAGCAGCCAGCCGGTCGGATCAACGAATCTGCCATGCTTGCCTTTTCCAGCACCCATCACAAATAGCGCGAGCCAGGAGTTAGGATCGCTCGCAGTTTTCGTTATTTGCTCTCGGGTTAATCCAATGTAATCGGCAATATCGTCCGTCGTGAAGTAGCGCCTCGGAGCGATTTTTGTCGACATTTCGCGCCAAACTTGTTCACATTCGTTGGCGAGATGAGAAGCCTCAGAGTCGCTAACCGGTGGTTGGCAGCGCACCCAACGATCGCCTGGGTTTAAGCGTCTACGCATCAAAGGGGAACTTTCCTTTAACATTCCACAAATGTTGCATGATTCTCATACCCATTACCTCAAGTTGTGCGAACGAGCCTTTCGCTCGCGGTTAACCCTGCGGAAAGAGGGCCAGGTGGAGCTCTTGGGGGAGACGCCTAAACGACTTAGCGCGGCGTGATGTTGAGGCCCCCGCTGACGGTGTCAAGACAGTTTTTCGAGGGCACGGAAACATCATTAAACCGCAGATTGCACGGATTTCCCCGATACGACCCAGATTGCCGATTCGAGTTCCACAAACGCGGTGAGTTTTTCGTCGGCACGCACAACGTAACGCTTCCCTCGCCGCGATGTGCGTCAGCAATCCAGATCGTTCGCCCGCAGGAATCAATCGCTGAGACACAGCCCCAACTCCAACCGGCTTTAGGGATTCTTGACGACTTGCGGCGCAGGTTTGCTCGCTTCAAGATGTGCGCTCACTTTCTGTAGGCCCGCGGTAAGCGCTTCAATTTGCTCTTCCTGTTTCGCCAGCTTCGCCTCAAACCCCTTCTGCCGCTGTGCGACCGTTGACTTCAACTCCGCGATTGTTGCTTCCTGCTTCTCGTTCTTGCGGTGCTCTTTGAGAAACTCGTTAAGCAACATCGCGTTCACCGCTTCATAGCGCACCGTATAAGCTTTTCCGTCAGCGTCGCGAGCCACTAGATCGGGATTTACTTTTTCCACGTCCTCAGCCACCAGGCCAAACTGCGGGATGCCAGCAGGGTCAAGCTCGTGCTTGTAGCGAAACGTCACCGGTTTCAAACAATTCCAAATAACGCAGCGCCGAGGCAGGTGGGGGCGAGAACGCGGCTCAGTATTGAGTGGTGAATGTGTGTTTTCATATGCGCGAGATTCTGCCTCTTTTGCTCTCCACACGGCATTGACAAAATGATATGAAGCAGTCGCAATATGGAACCCACGTCGAGTGCAATCGGGCTCATAGTGATCGTCGTACTCTACGTCACTATTGGGGTTATGTCGGCTGCCGGATCGGTCTACATATCGAGGTCAATTTTTAGCGCGAAGGCAGAACAGATATTTTTCGCATTGTTTCTTGTCTCAATTGCCGGCTTTTATTTGGCTTTTACGGCTTACTTTCGAGATCAGGATGCTTGGCAGTTAGAAGTGACGGCGGTGGCAGTATTTGCTGTTTTCGGCCTGGTGGGAGTCCGAGTTCCATTTGCTGTCATGATCGGATACCTGCTACATATCCCATGGGACGCGGTGCACGAGTTCAACGCTCATGCTGGGGGCTCTCTACTTGTCCATCGGCAGATCACATCCGTGCCGCTAGGCTACGGCTTCTTTTGCGCCACATATGACTTTCTCATGGCGACATATTTCTATACTCGCCGCAATCAATGGCGCGCAACCTGGCGAGCATCGTTGCGCGATGGCTAGCTCATAACACGTTTACGAAGTCCGCCCGCGTAAAGATTATCGCGGCGTTTGAATCGTGTCAGTCCACTGACACCTGTTTTTATATTATCCTTATTATCAGGATGATATAAAATCCAAGTGTCTCCGAGCGGAGACATCTTGAACTTAATCATCCATAATTGAGGATAATCTGACACTCCCCGTTTTTACGAAATCCGCCCACGCAACGATCATCGCGGCGCTGGACAGAAAAACGGTCACGGGGAGATTACGGCATGACCACCAAAGCGCTATTTGTTAGACTGGAGGCCAAACCGGGCAAAGAAAAGGAAGTCGCTAAATTCCTGCGCGACGGGCAGGGCTTGGTAGCACAAGAGCCCGCAACAACCGCCTGGTTCGGCATTCGACTTGGCGAAACCTCCTTCGCCATCTTCGACGCATTTCCGGATGATGCCGGACGCGACGCGCACCTGTCGGGAAAAGTTGCCAAGGCGCTGATGGAGAAAGCGCCCGAGCTACTGGCAGAGCCACCGAAGATCGAGAAGGCAGACGTATTGGCAGACAGGTTACCGGGTTAATCGACCTAAAGGTTTCCTGAAACGCACGAGCACACGGGCGAGCTCAAAGAACCGTAGCGGCCTGCTCAGGATCGCGCTAGACTCGCTTTTGATTGCCGGATGGCAATGATTTCCCGGCCAGTATCTCATCGACGATTTCTGCACACCTGTGCGAAGTGAGATCGCGCAAAGGATTAACATCGAATGATTTTCCGCCCGTTCACGCGGTCAGTCGCAAGGATATTGGTTGTGCGCCATTAAAGCCGCAGCGTTGAGCGAAAGACCCGCTTCAAGAAAACGTTGCAAAGCTTCTTCCTGTTGCTTCGCGCAACTTTGAAGCTCCCTCGTTTCGCGAAGCGTCTCACTGACATTATCAATCAGGTCTTGTTGTGGGTTCCTAAAATTGAGTGGGTCCGCCTCGAAATCGCTCGCGATTACGGTTGTACCCAGAAGCAGCGCGGACCCCGCGAGCAACATTGTCTTTCGCATGTTCTTTTAATAGACAACCCAAACCTTGGCGGCGTTCGTTTTAGACGGGAGTAGGCGCGAGGCCACTGCTCGGGATCGCGCCAGAATCGTTTTGATTGCCGAACAACAGAGGATCCGGACATAATGTCATCGACAGTTGAAACGAACACTTCTAGCCATCATTTTTGCTGTCCTGATCTCGCTGAAGGCTATACACACGCACCGATTTTCGTGGCCAGTAAAGAGGTCGACGTAAAACAACTTGTCTGGCAGACGATCTTCCTAGCCGTCCTGTTGGCGGTGACCGTGAATCTGCAGCCGAGCCGAAAGTGAAAACGAACCACAGTTACGAAGTCCGCCCTCGCAAAGATCATCGCGGAGTCAATCTGATTTCCGACGCGCTGCCATTCGGTCGGCTGTGGTACGGCGAACCGACGCGATCAGTAATGCAATTGGACACGCCGAGCATCGCAGCCGGTCAGATCATGCCGTGATTCGAGTTTACGATGAAGCGGGCAACGTGATCAAAACGCACGAGCACGCTGGCGAGTTCAAAGGGTGGTGAAGGCTAAGGACGGTCCCGGCCAAAAAATCGATGCAACTATCTATGGCTGGCTGCGATTATTAGCTGGTTGTGAAATATGAGGGACTCTCTGGGTTCGCAACTTGGGCGGCGCCGAGATTATGTCTTATATCCGGCGCCGCTCCCTGCCGAACTGACTCTGAAACTCCCGGGTGGCGCGGTGAGGAATTTTCAGCGACCGCACTCTTAAGAATTTGCCTTAAGGCACACGCTCAATTTGCGCGCTGAATACGAAACATGGGATGGAGGAGATTCGCCTTGGCTAGACCTTATGAGGCCCAGGGCTCTGGCGTCTGTCAGGTGATCTCTTCCACATTTGCCGTAGCCGCAATCGCTGCTTCCAGCTCCAGAAACGCCGTCAGTTTCTCATCCGCACGCACAACGAAACGCTTCCCGTCGTCGCGGTGCGCGTCTACAATCCAGATCGTTCGCCGGTTGGAATTCGGACCGCACAGGCACGTGACGAACTGCTCACGCTGACTAGCGCTTTGGGCGAGACCGTCGCTTGCTTCCGCGCCGTTGCTCTGTGGCTGTTGGTGTGGGCTTCGGGCTCGGTGTGGGGACGAGTGTCGGTTCTGGGGTGGCCGTTGACTGTGGTACTGGGGTTGTCGACGCTGCAGGAATGCCAACGTAGGTATGAGATGGCAGTGCAGTCGTGGATTGCGTCCTTGTCTTACGTTGGAATTGCCCCATCAGGATACCCACAAGTGCCAGGAGAGCGCTTGCGGCTGCAATCCACTGGGTTCGAGCATGGCTTCGCCGGTCAATTTCCTGCTGTAACCTGGTCAGGTGAAGCGGAGCCGCCGTCTTATCGGCTGGCGCCAGATCCTGATATTGTACTTCTACGAAATATCTTTGGTATTCCCTAAGGTTGCGGAGCTTCAGAGTTCGTACCTTCCCATGTGAGTCGATCTCCGTTACTTTTTGCCAGAACTGGGCTGGGTCTGGGTCAGCCACGACACCCAGTTAAGGCCATGCAGCATCTAAAAACCAGCTTAAGTGTGCGAATTAAGCGAACAAAGCGAAAAGAGTGGGTCTATTCGGAGACTTTATTCGCTTTTTTCGCCGGTTTCCGCTGAGAAAAACCAGCGTTAAAGCGGAGCGCCGCCGGTGGCTTCGGTTCCGTAACTGACCATGTGTAACCCGTGTAAAAGAGACGCAGCGCTTCATCGATCTCCGCACTGGAGGGCGTACCGCTTAAATACTTCGACGCTGAGTTCTGTCTTTGTCATTCCAGCCTCAGCGTGTCGAAGAGCTAGGAGGACCTTGTCAGCATTCCGGTCCCAGTAAACTGAATAATGCGTGAAACTGAGCCGCTTGAATCGAGAATGCGAATCTCACCAGAACGAAAGCACGCGCGGCCCGTAGCATAGTCGATAGCCTGTTCTTGATCTAAGAAAACTGGCTCGACGCCGGGCGCTTCAAAGCACTTCCAACCGTTTCGGAGGAGGGCGCGACTGGAAGCAGCTCCTTGTCGGACACCGAGGCGCTGCTGGTCAACGGGCATTCGCCTCCCTACAACACGCAGCACATCATCGACTACACAGGCCAAGCATTACACGTGCAGAACTGGAGGAACCGGGGAAGAAACCGGCTCAGCTTGCATACGCGTGGTCGCGCTCGTAGGCCCGAATTGCTCGACGCGTCTGACAGTCCCAGGATATCGTCAATGGACCCATGGTAATAACCGGCGCGAGCGAGCCGTTGCCGTAGTTCGGCTACTCTGAACCGGCTGCTGTCGCCGTATCAATAACCATTACCATATCCATAGCCATAGCCGTAGCCGTACGGGTCACCATTAATATCCGTACGGATAGCCCCAGCCCCACCACGGACCCCAGCCCCAACCCCACCACCATGGAAAGCCGAAGCCACCGATGAAGACGACGCGATTGTGAACATGATTAGGGTGCCCGTCATGATGATGGTGATCGAAATGATCATCGTGATGGTGAAAATCGCCGCCATGCCGGTTGACACCGCCCCGCATCCCCATTCCAGGGCGACCAGGCATCCCCATTCCAGGGCGACCAGCGAAGGAATGTCCGCCACTACCGTGGCCGCCACCGTGGGCGGCAGCTGTGACCAGTGGAGCAGTGAGCGTTGCCGCAAAAAAGCAACTCAAGAAAATTACAAGTTTTGAATTCTTCATAGGAAGTCGGGTTTCTAAACATTGAACCTCCACGGGTTCCCGCAAGTTGTGCTTTCTCGATCGCCGCGACGCACCGGAAAAGTAACGCCATCGTTACCTCCGCTGTGCTCGACGAGCCAACAGCGCAGAAGCAGCGTTTTTCATGCTATCGGCTGCTCCGCCTGAGTCGCCGCTTCCAATTCCACAAAAGCCATCAGCTTTTCATCCGCACGCACAAGGAAACGCTTTCCGCCGCGATGCGCATCTGCAATCCAGATCGTTCGCCTTTGGAATCAGTCGCTGAGACGCAGCCCCAACTCCAACCGGCTTTGCTGAGATTAATCCGATTGAAAATTATTTTATCGGGCTGGTGGGATTTGAACCCACGGCCTGTCGCCGCGGCGACCGCTCTACCGTGGTTTGTTGAGCTCGTATGGCTCTGTTGAAAAGCTCACGCATGGAGAAGGGATCGAAATTGGGGTGGCCACAGTTTGTAAATGTTGTAGGCCAGGCCCAGCAGGAGAGCTTGTTTGCGTTGAGTCGTTAGGGAACGACCCGGAGCTTTGGCCGAGAGTTTGCGTTTGATTGCGCTGAAGACTGTCTCGGCATGCACGCGTTGGCGATAGCGCTCGGCTGCTTAACACGTAGCAATGAAACATCGTCTGTGCCTCGATGATTTTATCGGGCTGGTGGGATTTGAACCCACGGCCTCCTGGTCCCGAACCAGGCGCTCTACCAAGCTGAGCCACAGCCCGAAAATAAATGGATTACCAGACCGGCGCCCTCTTACTTCGCGTATTTTAATCCAAATCGCAAGGGCCGGAGCCAAAGGCAATGCCGGCTCCCAGCGATCTAGTCCTCGAGGACTCGGAAGCCATGATCAAAATCCGCTGAAGACAGCGGACAATACAGCACGCAGCTTCAACGCTTGTGTTTAGCAGCGAAATTAAATAAAAGGCATTTTAAATAACGCGTTTGCAAATATGGCTGTTCAAACCGCTTTTCCGTCGATGCACTCCTCGACAGCAATCGTAGGCGTACTCATCGGCGTCGTGATTTTGTTCTTCGGACGAAGGCTGTTCTGGCTCTGCGTAGCCGCGGTCGGTTTCGCTGTCGGTGTGGAAATTGCCCCGCACATCATCCAAGAGCCGTGTTCGATCATGGGATTAATCGTCGCTCTCGCTCTGGGCC
>QHPE01000073.1:7130-16968 GCA_003218945.1 Verrucomicrobiota bacterium
GCTTTTCCTTCAGAAAGTTGCGATTGCTGTTCTCGGCTTTTTGGCGGGAGGCTATATCGCGGGCGCAATCGCCGCCGCGTTTTTTATTCATTCTGCGCAGTACTACACGATCATTTTTCTCGTGGGCGGGATCATCGGAGCTATTCTCCTGCTTGCGGTGTTTGATTGGGCTCTCATCGTCGTCTCCTCGCTAATCGGCGCGCATCTGATTCAAAGCGCTATTGTGCTGCCGCCGACCGGTTCGACACTCGTGTTCATCGGCCTCGCGATCCTGGGCATACTCGTGCAGGCGGCATGGTTCCGCAGAACCGCGGTATAGATCGGCCAATTTTTGCTGACAAATTGCCTACAATTTCAATAATCGATTTATGAGCTCACCCAAGAACTGGCCTGCGCGTCGCCAGCATTATTTTCGGTATTTTCGCAATCGGCCATCTCGTGCGATTGATCAATCAAGCCCAAGTAACCGTCAGAACGCTGACGATCCCAATGGGCCTAAGCTGGATCGCGCTGATCGTTGCCGCCATTCTTTGCATATGGCTGTGGCGGCTCTCATCACGAGCAGGCACGTGACGGCAAATGACGAAACCGTCAGCGGCGCGCACGGAGTGACGCGCCCTACCAAATTCAACGCAAGGCACGCGGAGCGGTAGGGCGGGCAGTCCTTTGCACGCCGTTCCCCCATCCTTCGTCGTCATTCTTTAAGCCAATCCGCTGGAACATCGACGTACGATCGATCCAGTTCCGCGACTGAGGCGCAGCCAAGAAGTTTAAGCGTGCGCACGAGGTCGGCGCGCAAAATGTCGATTGCTCGCGCAACCCCCGCACCGCCAGCCGCACCAAGTCCGTACGCGTAAGCGCGCCCAACCAGCACCGCGCGGGCGCCCAGGCACAGCGCCTTAACAATGTCGCCCCCTCGACGGACACCGCCATCCAGCAACACTTCAATGCGATCGCCCACGGCCGACACAACTTCGGGCAGAACGCACAGAGTCGGCGCCACGCCGTCGAGCTGGCGGCCGCCATGATTGGACACAACCAATGCATCTGCTCCGATATCCACTGCCCGGCGGGCGTCCTCTGCCGTATGAATGCCTTTGATGACGATTGGGCGATTCCATGCCTGACGAATCCATTTGAGGTCTTCCCAAGTCACGACGGATTGCTCGAGAGCCGCAGTGACATCGGCATAAAACATGGGACCTTTTCCCGGGATGACGACGTTTTCGAATTTCATCAAGCCGCCGTCTGCGAGAAACGCCACGAGCCAGCGAGGCCTAACGAGAATTTGATTAACAAACGGCAGCATCGCTCCGAGATTTCCGCTAAGAAGTTCCTTCGCGCCATTACGCAAGTCGCGTTCTCTAAAACCGGCGACCGGCGTGTCGATTGTGACAATGAGGGCCGAAAAACCTGCATTACGCGCACGCTCAATACCACCCAAAGCACAGTCGCGGCCGCCCACGAGATAGAGTTGATACCACATCGGTCCTCCCGAAGCCGCAGCGACGTCTTCCAAGCGGCAACCAGAAAGCGTCGAGAGCGCACAGATAATGCCCGCCTCGCCAGCGGCGCGCGCAGCTGCTTCTTCGCCACGTGGGTACATGAGCCGGCAACTTCCAACAGGCGCAAGAATCAGTGGCATCGTAACCTCCGTGCCCAGTACAGTCGTCCGCAGATCGCACACAGGCGTCGCGACGGCACAACGCGGCCGGAGTGTCACCGTCTCGAATGCGCGGCAGTTGGCGCGCAACGTCGATTCGTCCTCGGCGCCCCCATCGATGTAATCGAACACGACGCGAGGAAGTCGCCGTTTCGCCGCGCGCCGCAAATCTTCGATGTTCAAAACGCGCGGCGGCTCAACCGATTGACTAAGACGATTCATACTCGTCGCGAAAGTGATACATCACTTTCATTAACACCGGGCTTTAGCGCGGTGCAATCAAACATGAATGGTAACTCAGGCTTCCAGCCTGCCGGATGCAGCAATAGCTCGACAAGCAAGATGCATGTCCGACCAGACAGGCTGGAAGCCTGCGTTACTAGTGTCGGAAATGCCGGACCGCAGTGAAGATCATCGCCATCTTGCGATCGTTAGCGGCGGCGATCACTTCCTCGTCACGAACGGAGCCGCCAGGCTGAATCGCGCATGTTGCGCCGGCTTCGGCGGCGGCGATCAATCCGTCCGGGAAAGGAAAAAAAGCGTCGCTCGCGACCGAACTGCCTTTGAGCGAAAGCCCAGCCTCGTTTGCTTTCCAAACTGCTATCCGCGACGCATCGACCCGCGACATTTGACCGGCGCCAATTCCAAGTGTCCGATCCCCTTTCGCGTATACGATTGCATTTGATTTCACATGTTTCACTACGCGCCAACCGAATAACATCGCGTTCAGTTCCGTCTTCGTCGGCCGCCTCTTCGTCACCACATTCGGTTTCATGGCGCCATCCATGTCCGCGTCTTGAACCAGCACACCGCCGCACACCGAGCGTAGATCAGTTGTGGGTCTTGCATCCTTTGCAGGCGTCAACAGCCGAATGAGCCGCAGATTTTTTTTCTTCTGCAGAATGGCGCGCGCTTCAATCTCGAACTCCGGCGCAATGATCACTTCGCTGAAAATTTCGCTGATCACTTTCGCCACCGCTTCGTTCAACGGCCGATTGCAGACGATAATGCCGCCGAAGGGCGCCTGCTTGTCGGTCGCAAACGCCTTCTCCCATGCCTTGCGCAGGTCCGGATCGGAACCGACGCCGCAGGGATTCGTATGCTTCAGGATCGCTACGGCCGGCTCTTCAAATTCGGCGATCAAATTGGTCGCCGCGCTGATGTCGAGAATGTTATTAAACGAAAGCTCCTTGCCCTGAAGCTTTTCGAAGTATCTGTCGAAATCGCCATAGAGCGCCGCATTCTGGTGCGGATTTTCGCCGTAACGCAAGCGCATCGCCAACGGAAGCGAAACTGAAAACGAGGCCTCGGTCCTCTGCTGGTTGTTTAAGAAATTGGCAATTATCCGATCGTATTCCGCTGTCCTGTTAAAGGCTTTGATGGCCAGGCGTTCGCGTAATTTCAACGTCGTTTCTCCCTCGTGTTTGCGCATGCTTTCGAGCACCGCGCCGTAGTCTGCGGGATCAACTACGACCGTAACCGATTCATAATTCTTCGCCGCGCTTCGAATCATCGATGGTCCGCCGATATCGATATTTTCGATCGCTTCGGCAAGAGTCACGTCCTGTCTGGCGATCGTGGCCTCGAAGGGATAAAGATTGACCGCCACCAGATCGATTGGATCAAAACCGCATTCACGCGCCTGCGCCTCGTGTTCTGCGTTGCCGCGCTTGTAGAGAAGTCCGCCATGCACCCGGGGGTGCAGGGTCTTCACACGGCCATCGAGCACTTCAGGAAATGCGGTGAAACTCGAGATCTCGCGCACCGGAATTTTTTCCTTTTTCAACAGCACCGCTGTGCCGCCTGTTGAAATGATATCCACCCCTTGCCTCTCGAGCGCATAGGCAAACGCGGCGACGCCGGTTTTGTCAGAAACGGAAATGAGTGCGCGGCGGATTTTCATGAAGAGGTTAATCGAGATTCGTTAAATCGTTACATCGATTCACGATTCACGATTCACGAATTTCGATTCACGCAACGCGTCAACGTTCAAGAACGACGTTCTTGGCGACAGGATAAAGCACCGGGCAGCAGCCGATGGTTTCGCAAAACGCTTTACTGAAATGACTAAGGCTCGAGTAGCCGACTTCTGTCGCAGCCTCGGTGACGTTGTAACGTCCGGTGCGTAACAGCTCAGCAGCGCGTTCCATCCGAACGTTGCGCAGATATTGCGGAATAGTGAGACCGACTTCCCGCGAAAAGATCCTGCTCAAATAAAACGGACTGCAGCCCACCTCTTGCCCCAGCATTTCCAATGTCGGCGGGTTCGCCAGATCTCGTTTGAGGATCTCTTTCACGCGTTCCACTCTCTCGCGGGCCAAACGTTTCTGGCGCATACAGAAAAATTCTGGATCCTTCGGCGCGAAGAAAAACTGCGCCATGAGCTCCAGTGCTTTGGCCTGGTACCAGAGGAGCTGCGCTGCTTTCGCAACGGGAGGCTCCGCGAGGTTCGCCGCCATGTTGCGTTGCTGCATGGTCATCGGACGCGCCGGCACGATTACGTTCTGTTCTCTGTCGCCAAAAACGATCCGCCGAATCTCCGGTTCAAGATCCGCTTCATCTTCCACCAACTGTTTTCGTAAATGCTTGCGCGAAAATTCGAGCGTGACGAATTGATGACGATCATGCGCGCGACGTGAGGCCGCCAGCGGTTTATCGGCGACAGCGTAATAGCCGCAATTGCCTGGAACATAATCGCTCCGTCTACCGCCGCCTTTTCCCACCGCCCCATGACCGCTGAGGTTCAGGCAAAACTCCAAGCTGTTGGGATGAAAGGTACGTCCCCAGTTAAACGGACGATCAATGCGAAAGTCGTGCCACTCGATCGCGACACCGATCTTGTCCACGTCGCCATATAATGGACGCCATCCGTCTCTGAGTTCGCGCCAGGCAGCTTGTTCCGCTGCGCAACCAGGATTCATGTTTGTCAAATTACGGGCGCAGATGCGTAGAATGCAAGGACGGTTTATGTTCCCGCAAAGCACCGCGATCCCATTGTCCCAGTTTTGACGCAGCGTCATACGTGCTCTGCGCGAAGTCGAGAAGGACTTCATCTGGTTTTTCAGCCGTCCGTACGGCGTCGTACGGTAACATGAACTCGCGAAGCTTTGGCTCATAAAACGCTGCTGCCGGCTGGACCTTGGCTTCTGCAAATCCCGCCGGTTCAGGATACGCGTAGGAATAAAAAATCGCTGTCGGTGCAGCGGCGTTACCGGGCCAGAAACCGAGGCTGCTCACCTCCTGTGAGTAGGCCTCTCGTGTAATTGCATCGGGTAAATGCGGGATTCCTCCGGGGTGCGGCGGTGCCGGACGTCCAGAGAAACGGGTCACCGCCAGATCAAAGCTTCCCCAAAAGAAATGCACGGGACTGCATTTGCCACAAAATCGCGAGCGGAACTCCTTGAACACGCGATCGCTCTGCGCCAGAACGCGCCAGAATCGATTGGCCTGTTCGCGGTCGTAAGAGCGATGCTCTTCATCTTCATCGAACGGAATCGGATTTGCTATTTCATTAGGCAGCTTGTTGATCGCCATCGGTAAGTCGAGCTCGTCGAGATTCTTCATCACGGCGCGATAAAGGTCCGCAACAGAACGCGGCTTCAGTTCAATCGTTCGCCGATTGCCATCGCTCGTCTCAATGCGGAGTTGGTGTTCGATGAAATCAAAGTTGATCTCGAATGTGCGCGTGCCATGCGGAATCGGCGAAGTCGTGAGGCCGCGCGAAGTCAGGTAAAGCGTCACGTGCCATGAATGATTTGTCCATGGACTCAGCGTCAGGCGGATTTTGCCCACGATCTGAGTCCACATGTGCAGCGTTGCGGCGGTATCTTGCCAATCTGCAAATGGCAGAGCCGGCCAGGCATTGGATGCGTCATTCATTTTTCGCTCCCTACCCCCGGTTAATGAAATCTGAAAACGACCGCTTCACTCTCTCAAACATGTCTCGCGCTTCATCCTGCGTCCGATGGAAAGCATGCTTGATTTGCTTTTTGACGCCGCTGAAGGGGCCATGTTCCTCGTCGTTATCCTCAGCGTTCTCCACGTCCTCCATGGTGGCACCGGCAAACATCCCCTCGGTTCGCCGGACAGTGCCGCGCGTCGCGCCGATATAGATCGTGCCGACAGGACGCAATGATCTGCTCTGCAGAGTCACAATCCACATCGGTTCGCCACGATCGTCCGTGCGCAAGATGTAATCGACCGTGGCAAAACTCATGTGCGACGCGTCTGCCGTATGACTCGCGACTGCGTAAGCTCCGCTTGAATCGATGTTTAAGCGCGAGATGTCAATCATCGCTCCTTCGGTAGACCCTGCCACGTCGGCCTGAGCCGTGCCGTCCGACGCAATGTTTCCATCAACAACTTCCACTTCCCGCACGCCTCCGCCCTGCGGACCTTCAAGAACAATTTTCCATTTCTCTGGCTGGGGGTTTCCCTTCGTACCGGTGATTGAGACAATTTGATGGAGCGCATCGCGACCGAATTCCCTGCCAACGACACGCAATGCTTCGTATGCGGTGGCGTTCTCGTCCGCCCATGCAGGCGCGGCTAAAAGCAAAAGCCCAATATACGCTCGCCACATCCAGCAAAATTGAACAGCGCTTTTAGCAAGTGTCCATCGGGTTTTTGGACGGCGGCCAGACATCCCTACAATTTAAGATTCGACTCACCCTTGAACCGGCGATGGAAATCTGCTCCCCTTTTCAAGAGCTGAGATGAAAAAAGCGAAAGTCGAATTCAGCAGTCACACCGCAAATCTCGCGTTACTGCGGAAATGCGTGCGCGATTTTCTCAATGGCTACTCATTCTCCGAGAAGGAGCGACTGCTGATGGTGCTGGGCGTGGACGAAGCGTGCACAAACGTAATCCGTTACGCATACCGGTTGCGCGACGACCAACCCATCTCATTGCAAATGGAGGGATTGCGCAAATGCGTGCGCATGCGGCTGCGAGACTATGGCGAAAAAGTTTTCCCGCACGAGATGAAAGGCCGCTCTCATGAGCTGATCAAACCAGGCGGCCTGGGCCTTCACCTGATTCGCAATGCTTTTGACCAGGTGCTTTACATTCACAAACGCCGCGGCACCGAGTTGGTGCTGACCAAGAATTTGGCATGAGGGGTGGTTCGTGATCCGTGAATCGGAATTGCGCCGCTCTTCGAATCGACTCGCGCTGCCGATGTAACGATGTAACGATTCACAATTTCGATGAAACCGCCGGAGCCAGATACTGCATTTGAAATTTCGTTGCGGCCACCGGCATTCAGCGAGTTCACCGGCCAGGTAAAAGTGCGCGAACGGCTGGAGCTGATGGTGGAAGCGGCAAAAAAGCGGGGTGACGTGCTCGAGCACATCCTTTTGAGCGGACCGTCCGGACTTGGCAAGACCACCCTTGCCTACATCATCGCCAATGCGATGGGGGTGAACATCAAAAACACCAGCGGCCCTGTCATTGAAAAAGCTGGTGAACTCGCAGGGCTTCTCACCAGCCTGGAAAAAGGCGATGCGCTCTTCATCGACGAGATTCACCGGCTGCAACCGGCCATCGAGGAATATCTCTACCCTGCGATGGAAGACTACCGGCTCGACATCATCATTGACCAGGGACCGCAGGCGCGCAGTCTGCGTCTCAATTTACCAAAGTTTACATTGGTCGGCGCGACCACGCGCGCGGGAATGGTAAGCGCGCCGCTGCGTTCCCGTTTCGGCATGACCGCGCGGCTCGATTACTATCACGCCGAGGAAATGCAGAAGATCATCGTCCGCAGTGCAAACTTGTTAGGCGTGGAGATCGACCCAGCGGGCGCGGTGGAGATTGCGGCGCGGTCACGCGGAACACCGCGGACGGCCAACAATCTGTTGCGTTGGGTTCGCGATTACGTGCAGGTGAAAGCTGAAGGCAAAATCACTGCCGAACTCGCAGATCGCGCCCTCGCTATGCTGGAGATCGATCGCGACGGGTTCGATCAATGGGACAAACGGATCATTGAAACGTTGATTCACAAATTCAACGGCGGTCCGGTTGGTCTGAATTCGCTCGCGGTCGCGATTGGCGAAGAAGCAGGCACGATTGAGGAAGTAAACGAGCCGTATTTGATCATGGAAGGCTACATCAAACGCACGCCGCAAGGGCGCGTTGCCACAGCGAACGCGTATCGCAAGCTGGGCCTCAAACCGCCGGGAGGAGCGCAAACGGAATTGTTCTCGGAGCGTTGAAGCGGTAAAGCGTGGAAGCGGTAGGGCGCGTCACTCCTGTGCGCGCCGTTTCATGCGGCGGGCAGAGGACTGCCCGCCCTACCTTGATCGGCGTCCACCGCGGCGGACGCCCTACAATGATCGCACAGAACAAAATAACCTCTGCCCTCTCCGTGATCTCTGTGGTTAATTTATGACCGGAATGCAACTAACGGCCGATTTCTTCCAGCAAACCTCAAAGGTTTTCACCGTCTCCGAGCTGACGCGAAGTATCCGCGGCACGCTCGAGGCAAAATTCGATGCGATTTGGGTGCAGGGAGAGATCTCAAATTACAAACAGCACGCGAGCGGTCATCAGTATTTCACGCTGAAAGACCAGCGCGCCCAGATCGCATGCGTGATTTGGCGCGACGCCATGGCACCGCTGCGACAACCGCTCGTCGATGGAGTGCAGGTGCAGGTTTACGGCACCGTCACAGTTTTCGAAGCGCGCGGGCAGTATCAGCTCAACGTCCAAATTCTTCAGCCGCGCGGACTCGGCCTCCTCCAAGCGAAATTTGAAGCGCTGAAACGCAAACTTGAGGCGGAAGGATTATTTGCGTCGGAACGAAAACGGCCGTTGCCAAAGTTCCCGCAACGAATCGGAATTGTGACTTCGCCCAGCGGTGCAGCCGTCCGCGACATGCTGAACGTGCTGCGGCGCCGCGCGCCGTGGTTGCACATCCTCATCAATCCGGTGCGCGTCCAGGGAACCGGTGCGGCTCAAGAAATCGCTGTGGCTACTCGCGAGCTTGCAGGGCCTAACGAGCGGTTTGCTCCTCTCGATGTTATTGTGATCACGCGCGGCGGCGGCAGCATCGAAGACCTGTGGGAGTTCAATGAAGAAATCGTCGCGCGCGCAATATTCCATTCTGACGTGCCGATAGTGTCGGCAGTCGGTCACGAGATCGATTTCACCATTTGCGATTTCGTTGCGGACCTGCGCGCACCTACACCGAGTGCTGCCGCGGAATTGATTGTTCCTGACGTCATCGATCTTCGGCAACAGACCGAACGCTGCGCGCGCGCGCTGGGACGCCAGTTGCTGGATCGCGTCCGTGACGCGCAACAGCGGCTCGATCACGCACGCGAGATGTTGCAACGCTGTCTTGCGCATAAGATCGACGCGTACAAGCGCGCCCTCCTGCATGCTCTTCGCGTGTTGCAGGCGCGCAGTCCCGTGCGCGAGCTCATGATACGGAGCAACCGTTTCGCCGATCTGCGTCGGCGATTGGTCGCCTGCCCCGACCGGTTAATCGAAAACGCAAAACAGCGATTCTACCAAATCGAAGGTATTTTGCGCGTGCTCGGTCCGGACGCGACACTGGGCCGCGGATACAGTATTACGTTGGACGAGCGCGGCACAATCGTCCGCACGGTCCTAGCTGTCCGCACAAAGATGAAAATCCGTACCCGCGTCAGCGACGGCGAATTTGGCTCGGAGATTCTGTAGCGGCACGGAGAAGCAGACCACCGCGGATTACGCGGATTTCACGGATAAGAACCGGAACTCGAATCACGAATCAACACGAGGTAAGGCAGCAACCGTTTAGAAAAACCTAGTGTTCATTTGTGTCCATTCGTGGTTAACCTTGGTCCATGTCATTGATTGATTTCATTCGCACCATGCCAGACGTCGGCGACGGCCGGATCATGTCGCGCAGGATCAGACCAGTAACAAAGCAGCAATGACGCGTAAGCTAAGGACACCGAGAGTGTGCCCAGTCTGCGGCGAAGATGTTCCTCGCACGGCGTCGGCATGTCCAGAGTGTGGAGCAGACCATACTTCGGGCTGGCGAGAAAATGCCGAGACATACGATGCCGTGGGTTCATCGGACGAGGACTTCAGCTACGAAGAGTTCGTTAAACAGGAGTTTGGATCATCTCGAAGATCGGCGATCAAAACAGTTTGGTGGATCACTGCAATCCTGCTTGTTGCTGC
>QHPE01000074.1 GCA_003218945.1 Verrucomicrobiota bacterium
ATGTGCTGGATGCGGATCAGCTCCGCCTCCAATCGTTCCTCACGCAGCGTTGAGCGGTGCGTTGCCAGGAAGTCTGATGCCAGGGCCTGATAGGAGGGATCGAGCTTCATAAAAGGCGGCAGGATAGCATCCGCCGATTTGCCTGTACACCGGAGGCTATCCGGGAGCAGCGAGTGGTCAAATGAGTAGACAAGGTGACAATCGAACAACCAGCAAAAAGTTGGGATGGCAATGTTCCGCGCACGCTTACGAAATCCGCCCGCGATAGCCTCCTGTTCGATCGGCCCTGCTATAGATGGAGCCGTCTCGAGTGAACGCGACTGATTGTGTTGCGATAGCCGCACTTCTTGTCTCACTGACAAGCCTCGGTTTTTCTGTTTATTTTGGATTTCTTCCGGTGAAAATCATCGTAAGGTAGAAGGCTCGTATTCGCGTCGCAGAGTTGTTCCGGCTGTCCTTGGCACTGCCGCACATCAAAACGAAGAAATAGACGGCACCGAGTGCGCGCTGACGTGACACCCCCGAGACCACAAGCCCGAAAGATCACGTGATACTGAATTTGATACGGCCAATCTTGTTATGGGACAATGTGTGATAGCGTGGTTTAATCTGCCGATGATGTGATTTTACCTATGACAAGTGGCCTCGTGCGTCGGTCACGACGGGACAAATGAACCGAAGCAAATCCGCCTGAAAGTCGTCCCAAACCACGCGCTCTACCAAGCTAAGCTACGCCCCGAATCGAGAGGAATTACTAACACGGTTTGTCTGGCTTCGCATCTAGGAACGCAGGCTGCTAACCTTCCCGTTTTGGCAGCTTGCCGAAACGATAATCAGGGCATCACCACACCAACTGTCTGCGGAATATGTCGCCGGCAGGCTGCCGGCA
>QHPE01000075.1 GCA_003218945.1 Verrucomicrobiota bacterium
CTGTGCTCCGCAGGAAAGGCCCCGTATTACTTGTATCCTAAATTTGGCGCGAGCCGTTTCTCGACGGTGGCGACTGCGTCGCAGCGCCGGGCCGCATAATCGATTACCTGGTCGCGCCCGATCTGGCCGACACCGAAATATCTTGCCTCCGGATGCGAAAAATAAAGCCCGCTCACGCTCGCACCGGGATGCATTGCAAAAGATTCCGTCAATTTGATCCCGGCGTTGTTTTCCGCATCGAGCAAATCGAACAGCGTTCGTTTCTCTGCGTGATCGGGACACGCAGGATAACCGGCAGCCGGCCGGATTCCGCGATATTTTTCACGGATCAGATCTGTATTCGAGAGTTGTTCGTTGCGCCCAAATCCCCACGCGATGCGGGCTTGCTGATGGAGATATTCGGCGAACGCTTCAGCTAACCGGTCTGCCAACGCTTTGGTCATGATCGCGCTGTAATCGTCGTGCTGACGCTTGAACTCTTCGGCCAGCTCATCAGCACCGTGAATCGAAACTGCAAACCCGCCGAGATAATCTCCGATTCTCGATTCTCGATTCTCGACTCTCGATCTCGGCGCTATGTAATCGGCCAGGCAATGATTGAATTGGCCTGTCGGTTTTTGCATTTGCTGCCGCAGAAAATAAAACGTGGCGAGCCTTTCAGTTCTGTCCTCGTCAGCGTAAAGGTCAATGTCATCGCCAACAGCGTTTGCCGGCCAGAATGCATAAACGCCTCGTGGCGCCAGCAGATTTTTCGCTACGATGCGCTCAAGCAATTCCTGCGCATCATCAAAAAGTTCGCGCGCCTGTTTGCCGATCTTCGGGTCATCGAAAATCGCCGGGTAACGACCACGCATCTCCCACGCATGAAAGAACGGCGACCAATCGATGTAAGCGACAAGATCGCTCAGCGCCGTCGCGGCTTTCTGGGGAGTGTATGCCGCTGGCGTGCCCATCTCGGCCGCTGGCCGAGGTGTTTCTTTTCCAACACACCACATCCATGGATAATCTTCGCCGGGCTTGGCCACTCCTGCATCCCACGGATTTCGCGTAATGTAGTTAAATTTTTCGTGCAGATCGCTTTCGGACCGAATCAAGCGATCAAAAGATTCACGCTCCCATACTGGCCCGCTTTTTTCTTCGAGGGCGTTAATCTTGTGAGCGGTAAAAGATTTCAGAGTGTATAAAATGTCGGTGAGCGAATAGAACTCGGTCGCATTGGAAGCTTGGCGCCTGACCTGTGGTTCAATCAAGATGTGAACATGGTCTGGCATGACGCAAGCCGCGTAGAGCTCGTATCGCCGCTCGTTCCAATACAGGATACAATCCAAAACGATTTTGCGCGCTGCGCCGCTTAGTTTTTCTCGAGCGTTGGTGCTCCATGTAATTGCGTATTTTGCCCAAGAGCGTTCAAAGCGGGGCAGACGCCGTTTGCTATAGTGAATATCACTGAGGTTTTCCGGCGGGTCGCCGGAAACAGCACGCGAGCCGCGTGCGCTCCCCGGAACATACACGCGCGCTCCAAGGAATTCCGGCTTCGGCGGCACATAGCTGCTCCAGTGGATGGGCATTCGATTTGAGCGGGCCTGCTCAAGCGGCAGCAGCTTCTTTCTTTCTATTTTTGCAGCGTGTTCCTGGCGCAAACGCTCGTACTCTTCGCGCGTTTTTTTGTCGAAATCCGACTTCAGTTGTTCATTGAGCAATGCGTTCACAACACCTACCGCGCGCGATGCGTCCAGCACGTGTACAGTACTAGCGCGATAATGCGGCGCGATCTTCACCGCGGTGTGCGCGCGACTTGTCGTGGCACCGCCGATCAGAAGCGGGAGCCGAAATCCTTCTCGCTCCATCTCCTGCGCGACGTGAACCATTTCGTCCAGCGACGGCGTAATCAGTCCGCTTAAGCCGATCGCGTCCGCGTTTTTTTCGCGTGCTGTTTCCAGGATCTTTGCCGCGGGAACCATCACGCCGAGATCGATTACGTCGTAGTTATTACATTGTAGAACCACGCCGACGATGTTTTTGCCAATGTCGTGCACGTCGCCTTTGACAGTGGCCATAACAATGCGCCCCTGTGGTTTCGCGTCGGCAGATTTCTCCGCTTCCATGAACGGCATCAGGTAAGCGACAGCTTTTTTCATCACCCGCGCGCTCTTCACCACCTGCGGCAGGAACATTTTGCCCGAGCCGAACAAGTCGCCGACCACGCTCATCCCAGCCATCAGCGGACCCTCAATCACCTCCAGCGGCCGCTTGTATTGGCTACGCGCTTCCTCAGTATCAGCATCGATGTGATCGGTGATGCCCTTAACCAACGCATGTTTGAGGCGCTCTTGTACAGGTTGCTTCCGCCACGATTCGTCGGTAACCGGTGCTTTGCCTTTCGCCTTTACGCGTTCCGCAAGCTCGATCAACCGTTCTGTTGCATCATCGCGGCGGTTCAACAACACGTCTTCGACGCGTTCCCGCAGCTCGGGTTCGATCTCTTCGTAAACTGCCAGTTGCCCGGCATTCACAATCGCCATGTCGAGACCGGCCCGGATCGCGTGATACAGAAAAGCGGCGTGCATTGCCTCGCGCACAGTGTTGTTGCCGCGAAACGAAAACGAAATGTTGCTGACCCCACCGCTGACACGCACGCCCGGCAAGTGATGTTTGATCCAGCGCGTTGCTTCAATGAAATCGATCGCGTAATTGCGGTGCTCCTCCAAGCCGGTCGCGATCGTCAGGATGTTCGGATCGAAAATGATGTCGCTCGGGGAAAAATGCCCCTGTTTGATCAGCAGATCGTAAGCGCGCGCGCAGATATCGATTTTGCGCTGAAAATTGTCAGCCTGCCCTCGCTCATCAAAAGCCATCACGATAGTGGCCGCGCCGTATCGTCTGATCGAGCGAGCATGCCGCAAAAATTCCTCCTCGCCGTTTTTCAGGCTGATGGAGTTCACGACGGCTTTTCCCTGCACACACTTGAGTCCGGCCTCGATGACGGTCCACTTCGAACTGTCGATCATGATCGGGATGCGCGCGATGTCCGGTTCGCTGCCAATCAAGTTCAGGAAGCGAATCATGGACGCTTCCGAATCGATCATTCCTTCATCCATGTTCACGTCGAGCAGGTTTGCGCCCCCCAGCACCTGTTGACGCGCCACAGCCAGCGCACCTTCGAAATCGCCCGCCAGGATCAGCTTTGAAAACTTCGGCGAACCCGTGATGTTGGTTCTCTCGCCAATCACGGCGAAACCAAATTCCGGGGTGATCCTTAGCGGTTCGAGACCGGACAGCTGTAGAGCGTTTGTGTCAGACACCATTTTGTTTTGGATCAACGTCCGCCGCGGCGGACGCCCCACAGTTTAGGTCGCGCGGTTTGCAGTCGCGCACCGCATTCGCGATTGCGCGTATGTGTTCCGGGGTTGTACCGCAGCAACCGCCCAGCAGGTTCAGCCAACCGTTTGCAGCCCAGGCCGCAACTTTAGAAGCGAACGATTCTGGTGTCTCAGGAAATCCCGTCGGCGAAAGCGGATCGGGCAATCCAGCGTTCGGATACGCGCCCACATAAAACGGCGCGATCCGTGAAACTTCTTCAATGTACGGTTCCATCTCATCCGGACCCAACGAGCAGTTCAAACCAAGGACGAGCGGTTGCCCGTGCGCGATTGAAATCAGGAACGCTTCCACGGTTTGCCCGCTCAAGTTCCGTCCGGATTTGTCAATCACGGTGCCCGAGACCATCAACGGCACACTGCGTCCGGTTTTTTCCAACGCATCATTGATAGCGAACAACGCGGCCTTTCCGTTGAGCGTGTCGAAAATGGTTTCCACAATGAGAAGATCGACACCGCCTTCGAGCAGCGCTTTCGCTTGGTCGAAATAGGTTTGGCAAAGTTGATCGAACGATACCGCGCGAAACGCCGGATCGTTTACGTCAGGTGAAATGGAACCTGCAACAGGAAGCGGTCCCATTGATCCGCCAACAAATCGCTGCCGTCCGGTTTCATTCGAGGCCCGGTCGGCGGCGTGGCGCGCGATCCTGGACGCTTTCAAATTAATTTCATGAACCAGCCCGCGAAGACCGATATCATCCACCACACGCTGAAAGAATTCCTGATCTTTGCGGCCACCTGTCGGTTCGCCTTGAAAAAGAAAATCATGTAAACCGATCGTAGTGCCGCTGAAGGTGTTGGTTTCGATGATATCCGCGCCGGCGGCGAAGTAATCGGAATGAATCTCCTCAATCACCTGCGGGTGCGTTAAGTTCAGAAGCTCGAGACTGCCTTGGAGATCTTTGCCTTTCCAATCACCGAACCGTTCTCCTCGATAATCCGCTTCAGACAATTTGTAGCGCTGGATCATCGTGCCCATGGCGCCATCGAGCAGGACGATCCGTTCGCGCATCAATGCTTCCAGAGGATGAAACCCGTTTGTGGCCATAGATTGTCCGGCAACTAAGCGGCGTTTCGTTGGGTGATCAAGAAACAAATTAACGCATCATGATGCGTAGATGCGTTTATCCGTCATGCTCGCGCCCGCTTCTATAAGATCTTTTCTCTGGGACAATGCGTCATTAAGACGTTCGGATTTCGTCGCTTGTCGCGCTGACCGCCCGGAAGGCGAAGCGCCTGCCCTACAAATTATTCCCGAAACCTCACTGCGCGCATTCTTCGAAGGCCGCGGGTTCGCCGCGCAAGTGCGCGAGAACTTCGCCGGCGAAATGAAGCGAGCCCGTGATCAGAATCGGATTTGGCTGCGCGCGTGCAAGCGCCAACGCATCGTCAATGCTCGAAGTGATGGAGTAGGGAAGTGCTGGAGTCATGCCGGACAATACTTTTCCCAGCGCTTCGGGCGCGGCGGCGCGTTCGCTGCGGATTTTCGGGAGAAGAACTGACTCGGCAATTGGCGCGAACGCTGCACATATGCGGCGCAAATCTTTGTCGGAGAGAACCGCGAGCACGAGCGTCGCCTTTTGATCATCAAAAACTTCGCGCCACGTTTGAGCCAGAACGCGCGCGGCGCCCGCATTATGTGCGCCGTCAATGATCGTGCGTTCGTCCCAGTTCTGAAAACGCGCGGGCCATTCGGTCGCCGCAAGTCCGTTCACAATCGCTCTTTCAGAGATATGGATCTTCGCGGTGTGCATCGCAGCGATCGCCAGAGCCGCATTTTGTTTTTGGTGTTGTCCTCGCAACGCACCTTGCGATGGGTTGTAACATTCATTCACGAATTGCAGTGGCGCACTGAATTCCGCGGCTCGCGATCGAATCACTTTTTCCGCTTCGGGTGGTTGTGGAGCGGAAACCACAGGGACTCCTGGCTTGATAATTCCCGCTTTCTCACCGGCAATCTCAGCGAGCGTATTTCCAAGCCATTCTTCATGATCAAAATCAATCGGAGTAATGATCGATACATTGGATTGGACCGCGTTGGTCGCATCGAGTCTGCCGCCGAGGCCCGTCTCAAGAATAACAAGATCAATTTTGGACTCGGCAAAATGTTTTAGCGCAAGCGCAGTGGTGACTTCGAAAAAGGTCGGGTGCGGGTCCCAATCGGCGACGAGATTGCGGATAGTGGTTAGGCCGCCGGTAACTGCGTCCTCCGAGATCATCTTTCCATTTACGCGAATCCGTTCGCGGAAAGTGACAAGGTGAGGGGACGTGAATAGACCAGTGCGGTGGCCATTCGCACGGCAGATTGAATCGATCATGGCGCACACGGAGCCTTTACCGTTTGTGCCGGCGACGTGAATGACCTTGCTACAAATGTTCTGGTGGCGGCGTGCGCTCCTCAGATTTTCCAAACCGAGCTCGTCGAGCAAACGCCGGATATTTTCCAAGCCGAGCTTAATCCCGAAGCGCTGTAGACTGTACAGCCAAGCGAGCGCCTGCTTGTAATTCAAACGCGAGAGCGGAGCTACATTCACCGTGCCGCGGCGAAATAAGATAGCAATCGACTGATCTCCTCGCGCAGTTTTTTCCGATGCAAGATCATGTCGATCAAGCCGTGTTCCTGGAGAAATTCAGCAGTCTGAAATCTTTCAGGCAAATCCTGATGAGTAGTCTCCTTGATCACGCGTGGTCCGGCGAAACCGATCATGCTTTTTGGTTCGGCAATGATCACGTCGCCCAACGAAGCAAAACTGGCCATGACGCCGGCCGTGGTTGGATTCGTGAGAACAGAAATGTAAGGCAGCTTCTCTTCTGCGTGGCGGGCCAGCGCACCACTGGTCTTCGCCATTTGCATGAGGCTCAACATTCCTTCGTACAAACGCGCGCCCCCGGATGCGGCAACAATGATGATCGCGCAACGCTGGGCCGTGCCGTATTCAATCGTACGCGTGATTTTCTCTCCAACGACGGAGCCCATCGTAGCTGCGAGAAACCCAAAATCCATCACCGCGATGGCTACCTTGTAGCCGTCGAGAATGCCGTGTCCGCTAATCACGGCGTCGAATAGCCCGGTGCTCTCCTGGTATTTCTTGAGTCGATCCTTGTACGTGGCCATTCCCTGAAAACGCAACACGTCAACGGACCTTAAGTCGGCGTCCATTTCCACAAAGCTATCCGGGTCGAGCAGACTCTGAATCCGCTCAATGCCAGGTTGCGCTTGATGATAATCGCACCGCGGACAAACACGTTGATTTTGCGCGAGCTCAATTTCAGGCACCACCTGCCCGCAACCCAGGCATTTCTGAAAAAGGCCGCGTGGAATTTCACGCTTTTTGCCGGCCCCCGCCTTGATTGCTGGTTTCTTGAAAATCGCCATGTGGGTTATGCGCGTGCTGCCGTAGCGGCATGAACCGAGATTGCGCCTGCGCGTTTCAAAACACGCGCGCACTCGCTCAACGTCGAGCCGGTCGTGAGGACATCATCGATCAACAACACACGCAAGCCTCGCACGTCCGCGTTTTTTCGTAAACGGAATGCGTTATGTAAATTTTCCATGCGTTCCGAACGATCAAGCGCGGTTTGTGTGGTGGTGTAACGAACGCGTTCGAGCACGCGCTGGGAACGAATTGAAGTCTGCGCGCTGAGCAATTCCGAAAGCAGACTGGCCTGATTAAAGCCGCGCTCTCGTTCTCGGGTGGGATGTAACGGCACGGGCACGATGAGATCAAAATTGCAATCCCGCAGCCGTTCATCTTCCAGTGCCGCACCCAGCCACCGCGCTACAAGATGGCGCAGGTGAATCTGGCGAGTGTATTTGAATTGGTGAATCACCTCGCGCACGATGCCGCGACCCCGGTATGCGGCCACCGCTGCGTCGAAGTAAATCGTGCGGTGCGCACAGTTCGCGCAGGTAAACGCACTCTGTATGGAACCTTCGAATGGCTCGGAGCAGGTCTGGCAAAATGGCGCCACGATCCGAATGAGGTTTCCATCGCATTCATCGCAGAGATACTCGCCGGCTCGGACGTTTTTTCCGCAAATGGTACATGTGGCCGGATAGAGGAGTGAGACGGCTGCTTGGAATAAATCAGATTTGTGAAGCGCGATCATGTTTGAACCAAAGCCGCATGATTATCCACGTTACTGCCGCCAGGCAAAGCGGTACAAATCCGACAAGCAGATTTTTGCCCAACCACGGAAACGCGTCCATTCGGCGTCGCGCTAGCCAACTGAATGTGCCGCTGGCGAAGATCCATCCTCCGTGGAGCCCAATTGGCACCCACAATGAACGGGTAAGGACGCGCGCATCAGCAAGAACGCAGCCGATGAGAAATAAGGTGGCAAACGCAGCCCCGACCATTACGGGGTCTCCAAACCCGGCGAACGCCTGGGCAATTGAATGGAAGCCAGAAGTCCATGTTACGATCTCTGTTGCGCGATCCGGACCTTTCAAAAAGTGCACGACGGCAAACAGGGCGGAGACGGCAACGAGGGGCAGCAATTTCCGGCCTGTCCTGAGTAAAATGCCCAAGGCGAGCCCGCGGAAGAACGTCTCTTCGATGAACGGAACGCTAACTGCCGAAATAAGCAGCTTGCCAAATCGCGACCACAGAAAGACGTGCCGGAATGAGTAAATGTGCAAGGCAATAAGCAGAACACCGCAAACGAGCAGGGGAATGATGGACAGCAATGCGCCGGCCCACAGATCGCGTGCCCAACGCGGATTGGGCGCAAGGCCTAGATCGGTCAAGCTTCGCACGTTGCTAAATCGCAGAAGCGGCCAAAATAAGAGCACGGCTACGATCAGGATGGCGCGGTGAAAGAACGTGTCGAAATCGTATCTCGCCAGAAACAAAAACACGCCGTGCGTCGCAAGCGCCTGAGCTGACCAGAAAAGAACCGGAGCAAGGAGCGCTCCG
>QHPE01000076.1:0-5003 GCA_003218945.1 Verrucomicrobiota bacterium
CACAAACTGGCCCTCACCGCCGTGATGCGAAAACTCCTCCTCGCCCTCAATCAAACCCTCAAACCGCTCCCGTGCTCCACTTGAAATCAACACAGTTACTTACGATAGATGAATGAAGGATTCGGACTTCCGGTTTTCGGCCTGTCGTAGACGGCCGTGTGCCTGGTAACTTATTCTTATTCCGCGAAGTACTTCGCGGCGAGGGATTGCGCGCCAGGGCCTAATACGCTGGCCGCTGCTTTGCTCCCCAGCAGTTTTCGCAACAAAGATTTCACTTCATTTTTCTCCCGCCCCGACACATCGGCTTGATTGATCGCCGTGATCACTTTCTCCAGTGCCTTTACAATCACTTGCTGCTGTCGCGGAGTGCGCTGTCCGATGTGGTTCGCCGGCCCTCATCGATAGAGATCTGGATCGGGGACGCGACGCCACCTTCGAGCACTTTGACTCCAAAGCCGTTAATCTTAGCAAAGCCGGACAACAGACCCATCCCGCTCTTATCTTTCAGAGGGGTCCAGTCTATGAGGCGATATTCTGAAAGCTGGGCCACCGCGCGCAACCAGTCACGGCGACTTATACCTGCTGGCGGCGGCACCGCCTGGTCAGCATGGCCGAAGGGAATGGAACCTTCGCTGCGACGTTCATAGAGAAGCTGCAGTAGGCATCCTCTGACGACAGAATCTTTCATAAACTTTGGCAATATGTTCTGAACCCTGCGGACCAACAACTCATCTCGTCGGGTACAAGTCTGTGCTTTGGAAATGCGGGGTTGTGCAAGCATCTGATATTCGAAATTCTCGAAGACAGCGCCAACCTTCCTAGAAAATCCGTCGATATCCAGCCGAAGAAAGCGGGTGAAAGTCATCCCATCCGCGTTTTCCAATTTTCCCGGGCGTGATCGCGTTACTCGCCTAGCGAAAACCCTTTGCCGGTTCGACCTGTCGTTGCACGTTGTGCACCATGACGACAGTGTACAGTATTCAACATGAATTGCGATCCACCGCCATCTTCCTGCTCGGTGCCGTCCGGGCCGACCACAATAAAGCCAGTGTCAAAACCGCTAAAGCTTCCATACGATAGAGTAACGTAGCCGTATTGATCAGCCGTAATTGCAAAAACATTGATCGGCGGCGAGAACCCACCAAGCTGCGTGATGCTAAAGGTACGCTTGTTCATCTCAACCGCGTCTGAGGTCCGGTTTGTGCCGACGAAGAGGAATTGCTTATTCGCTGCCATCGATGTCAGCGCGGAAGTGCCACCAGTCAGAGGCAGAGTGATTGTTCTCGATAGGGTAACGGTAACGGTATCGAAATCAGTGGTGATCATGTCAACCTTTGTATAAACGTCGAGCGCGACCTCGTTCTGATTGGTGCCACTAGCGATGTCCACGACATAAATGGCGCGAGTGACAGTATTCGCAGTGAAATCTACCTTCGGCTCGCCTTCCAACAGTGCGCCAACTTTACCGAACGGGCCGAGGCTCCCGGAACCATAGCAGCCGCTTGAGCCCGGAAGGGATCCGCAGACACTCCAGCCAACGCTGGTGTGAGCAGTATCTATGTTGTAGGTGGTAAACAACGTCGCGTCGGGTGGCGTCGCCGCGGGTACAGCCGGGGCGGGGCCCTCCTGTCCGTAGCTGAGGCTAACGCAAAGCAGTGTGGTCGCGACAACCATCGGAAATACAATTGTTGTTTTCATCGCATCAGTTTTTGTCAGTTTTGGCGAAGCATAGCAATAAAAAAGTCCACCTTAGGCGGCAGTTTCTTGACGACAGATGGTTGTCGCGGAACTGCGTGCCAATGCTTGAGCAGAAGTAGGCACCAAGACGTAAAGCTCAGCGCATTTTCGTGGCGGGAACGATCGCGACCGCAGGGCCGTCCCCGACTTTAATGCGGCGCAGTTCTTTGCGCGATTTAGGATCGACGACGGAGACGGGGTTTTACTCGCGAAAGCGTTCGGAGTCGATGCGCTGTTGGCCGTGTAAGCGCTGAAACGTCCTGGATGGCGAGGGCGCCATTGGCAGGATGCGAGGGGCATGCGCTCCCGGCCCAACTCAGTGGAACGATCTTTAGGAATTCTTTGATCTCGTCCCTTCCATCGCGTTCAGTCGGCGTCCTCTTCTTCGTAAACCCGAATACGTCCAATCTCGACAATCCAGAGTTTTCCGATGAGCACTTCCGATTTCAGAGCTTCCATAAGTGTCTCGATAAGCATCAGCAAATCAGTTGCCGACGCTTTCTGAGGGATGCGGAGAACAGCGATGCCTGGATAACGGCTTGGAAGGAATACGAGCGGGTTGGCGAACTCGAGATCGAGCGTGACAAGGCAACGACCCTCAGCGCGGCAGTACTCAAGCAGATCGCCATCCAAACTGCCTTCGAGGCCCTGATCAGCCACTGACGCCACGTCGTGCCCTGCAGCTGCAATCATCTGCTGCCCGCGTCGGCCGAGATTCTCGTCGGAGTTTGAGCTTCACGCCGTTGCCGGTTCAAGCGGAACATCAACGTACCGTTCGCGAGCCATCTCTGCCCCGTACGCAATGCACGCCTGAATGTCGGCTTCGGTCAGGCCGGGATAGTCTTCGAGGATCTCAGCAACCGTTGAACCGGATGCAAGCAGGTCCAAAATCAACGAAACCCAAATACGATGACCGCGGATGCATGGTTTACCAAAGCATCGCTGCGGATCGATCCAGATTCGTTGAAGCAATTCTTCGCGCGTCACGGCGATAGTCTAGCCGATCATGCCAAGGCGTAAAGGTTCACCCATTTTCCCGAGGAATCGAGTCGAGCGTTGGGCACACAGTCGCCCGCGAATACTGCATCGCATTACGTTCCGCATTCGACTCACCAGGTTTGTTTAAACCAACTATTTCGCGTTTGCTACGATCGCGATGCCCAAAGGTCAGTCGCCGACTTTGATGCGGTGCAGTTCTTTGCGCAATCTTGCGTCCATAACGGATACGTGATTCCACTTGCGAAGGCTTTCGGAGTTGATGCGTCGTGGTGGCGCAACACTTGGAACCGATGGGGGAGAAGCTCGGAGGAACATTGCTGGGCTGAAGGTTTCGGCGGCTGATTCTTGAGTGACCTGAAAAAAAGCATCCAGTCGAGGCGGAGTTTTCGAATTGTCAGCGACAATCTCCAGTACAGCTAACAAAGGAAAAATCTCCATGAAAAAAAATTCCACCTCAGAGTCCGGTCTCTTTAATCCTCGTGCCTTCGTGGCTTTCACTCTCTGTTCCGCTGGCGCATTGCTAGCCATGGTCAGTTTCGGGGCAGATAGAGAAGACAGACCCAGGCCCACCAATCCTACCTTCGGGCATCCCATTATCAGCGGCATTGGCGGAGTTGGTTTCGAGCAGGGCCTGCGCGTCGATCCTTCAAATGCGAATCGTCTCTACACCAGCGTGCCGGGGTCAGCTTCGTCCGATACCAGTTGGATCTGGCGTTCGCTCGACGCTGGCAAAACATTCAAATGGGTGATCGACGCGACCACTCTGGAAGGCAAGGTCACCACCTGTTTTGGCGGCGGTGATACGGAAACCGCGGTGGACTCAGCAGGTCATCTCTACTTCGCCGATTTGACGCTGGCGAACTTTAGCACGTCGCGCTCGGATGATCAGGGTGTGTCATTCACATGCAGTAACACCGGTGTGCCAGATACCGTGGTTGACCGCCAATGGTACTCAACCGATGGCGACCCGACAAACGGCGGCAGCATTTACCTTGTTAACGACGAGATTGGGCCAGGCGGACCGGTATGCGGAAACAGTCTTGTTAACAATGTCCTGGTGATGTACCGCTCCCCGGTTAACGGTGCCGGTGCGACTGCAGGCATCGAGTTCGGGCCCCATAATACCATTACTGCCGACCTTTCGTGCGACGAAGGCATCATGGGTAACAACGAGGTCAGTCCCGTCGCGACCACTTTAGGTCAACCCGACAGGAATGGCGGATTTGCCACACTGCCTTCTCCGGTGAAGCACATCTTTGTGATTCACGACGACGCAGCGCTCCACCAGATTCAAATCGGTCGCTGCTTCCCGGTAGCGTTCGGTGCACCTATTCCCAACGTGAGCGATCCCAGTGGCTTGAACTGTACCAACATTCTGGTCGCCGAACTCGGTACGACTGGCGTCAAGACTGGAGCGAACTTTCCGACCATGGCTATTGATAATGCCGGCAATCTGTACGCCGTGTGGGAGCAAGCACCCATTAATGACAGCGGTCAGGTCACCGGCGACACTGTGCTCAATTACTCATTTTCGACCGATCAAGGCAACACCTGGGCCGCCCCGATTCAAATCGACACATCGGGTTCACCCGTGGGCACGCTTGCGTGGGCAGTGGCCGGAGATGATGGACGTGTGGACATTGCCTGGTACGGCACGCCTGGCGTCGCCCCGAATCCTTCTAACGGTCCTGATTCCTGCACCGGCTGCGATTGGAGCCTGTGGATGGTGCAGACGTTGAACGGGCACGCTGCCACTCCGACGTTTACCGCACCAATCCTGGCGAGTGAGCATTTTATCCATCGCGGCAGCATGTACACCCTCATTGGCGGTCAGAACGGCGACCGCACCCTGGGCGATTTTTTGCAACTGCGGATGGGCGCGAACGGTGAGGCGGAAATCGGTTACGCCGACTCGAATAATATTGACGAAGCCTTTGCGCCGCACGGCATGTTCGTCCGCCAAAATGGCGGCACCGGGTTATTAGTAGCGAGCTCGCCCGTGCACATTCCGGGACTGGCACCCTTCAACGGCGTGTCTGACCCAAGCGGCGACGGCAAATATGAAGTGAACGGTCTTAGCAGTGCCAGCATGCCTCAGCTCGACATCACCAACTCGAGCATTCGCCTGCTAACTACAGCGCCTTGTTCCGTCGCCGCCCCTTGTTATCAGGTGGTGATGCAGCTAAACAACCTAAGCCTCGCACCGACTCTCACGCAGGACCCAGACCCTGATTTGGTATGGCTGACCCAATGGTTCGTTCCATCCA
>QHPE01000076.1:5017-19670 GCA_003218945.1 Verrucomicrobiota bacterium
AATGGTGGAAAGAATTTCTTCGTCTATGGCGAATCGTTCAACGGCGGCGCGCTGCAATGCTTTGCTGGCGAAAACGCCGCGCAGGTGGTCGGCGGCGGAGTGACTCTGACATATCCCGGTGTCACCCAACTGCCTGCCGCGAACTGCCTGGCGAGGACCGGCCGCAACGGCACGGTCACCATTGACGTGCCGCTCTCCAATGTGAACGAGCCGGGTGCGATTGATAACCGCCTGCACGAAGTCACCGCCAGCACGATGACGCTTCAGCAGCCTGCCAACACCGTCCCTCCAGTCGCTGGCATTGGTGGCTCGCTGTTCAACCTGATTGACGTGGCCCAGGGGTACACATTCGATCCCGCGGCGCGCTGAAGGAGGTGACCGCACAAGGTCTTGAGTTAGTGCAGTCGCGCCGCTTGTCGCTACTTCGCAGCGCCTACGATCGCGATACCCCAGGGGCCGTCGCCCACTTTGATGCGGCGCAGTTCTTTGCGCGACTTTAGGTCGACAACGGAGACGTCGTTTGATGCGCCGTTGGCGGTGTAGAGTTTTGTCCCGCTGGGATCGAGCGCGATTCCCCAGACACGGTTCCCGACGGGAATTGTTGTTGACACTTCATTCTTCTGCGTGTCGATAATCGCTATCGCGTTGCCTCGGCCTGTTGAGACGTAGAGTTCTTTTCCATCATGCGAGACCACAGTGCCCATCGGCAGGGAGCCGGTCGGGAGTTGGATTTTCGACAATAGTTTGTGCGACCGCGCGTCTATCACCGCGATGTAGCCGCCGTTCTCGCAAGCAACATATGCGCGCGAGCCGTCCGGTGAAAATGCGACGGAACGCGGCCGGCCGCCGGTGTCGATTTTTGCGATCACCCGCTGTTGATCGGGATCAATCACGAACACTTCGCCTTTTTCTTCGCAAGTCACATAGACTTCGCCGTTGCTGGGGTTCACGCCTACGCCTTCGGGTTCCTCCGATACTTTTATTTTTCCGCGAGATTGTCCCGAATCGAGATCGACAATCGAAGCGCTGGCGTTGTCTTCATTCGCGATGAACGCGAATTTTCCGTCTCTGCTGATTGCGAATTGCTCAGGATCCGATCCGATATGCCAGTGATCGATCAATTTGCGTGCTGCTGGATCGATCACACCGAGGCCGTCGGCGCGTTTGTCAGCGGGCGCGCGATTTTCATCCACGCCAGGCGCCATTCGCGGCGAACCGCTCAACGTAACAAAGACCCGTTTGCCGTCGGTCGTCGCGTGAATCCCACGCGGCCGTTTGCCCACCATAAGGTTGGCCACAACCTCATCGTTGTCGCCGTCAATCACGGTGACATCCCCGGAGCGTTCGTTGCTCACGAATACGACGTAGGCAGGCGATTCGGCCCGCAGTACGCCAGCTAAAACGACACAAGAGAAGCAGATGGCAAAGAAACAACGCATGTCTGACGCGTACAACTCACTGCTACCCGGAGCAACAGCTTTTGCGTCAGCGTTGTAGCCGGGATCGCTGATCCCGGTGGGACGTAGGTTCGACTTGTAATTCAAGCTCGCCGACATCACCGATGCCGGCTACAGATGACCTCGGTGCACAAGCATCTGCGTCGCCTCGAACGCGTGTGGCTCGATTCGCCGATTTATTTCATTACCACGTGCATCTTCGAACGACGTCCGATCCTGGGCTCAAGGGGCATTGCAGCGATATTCATGCAAGAATGGCGGACTGCGCGTCAGCGCCATGGCTGGGCGATCGGGCGCTATGCTATCATGCCAGACCATGTGCATTTCTTTTGTCGTGCCGAACTAAGCGCTAAACCATTGCGAATCTTCATGCAGAAATGGAAGCAATGGACGAGTAAGCGGATTGCGCGAGAGATCGCTGTAGCCGGGATCGATGATCCCGGGTTGAAAGAGAGCAGAACCCTCTGGCAGGAGGAATTTTTCGATCATGTTTTGCGCTCAAACGAAAGTTACAGCCAGAAATGGGAATACGTTAAAGTGAATCCAATCCGTGCTGGATTGGTGAAAAAATCTGATGATTGGCCGTTCCATGGCCAGATCGAATCGGTTGATGTTGTAGGCTGCTTTCCGAACCGGGATCACCGATCCCGGCTACAACGGGGCTTGCTCGCTTGTCGCAAGCCTTTGCCGAAGCCCCTCACCTCAATCCTCTCCCCGCAAGCGGGGCGAGGCGGACACGCATGCGCTTTTAACGTTGAATGTTGCACGTTGACCGTTGAGCATTTCGCATGCTTCCTCACGACAAGCTTTTCATTCCCGGGCCGGTAGAAGTGTCCGAAAAAACCTGGGCGGCGTTTTCGCGTCCGCTGATTGGACATCGCAGCGACGACTTTAAAAAGCTCTACCGCGCCATTCATCCAAAGCTCCAGACGTTGTTCGGAACGAAGCAGCCGGTGTTTCTTTCCACGTCGTCGGCGTGGGGCGTGATGGAAGCGTCCATCCGTAATCTGGTTGATCGCGGCGTGCTTTGCTGCATGTGCGGAGCGTTTTCCGATAAATGGTTCGATGTCGCCAGACGTTGTGGGAAGAAAGCTGAACCGCTTGAAGTGGAATGGGGAAAACACATCGACCCGAAGGAAGTCGATCGACAATTGGCAACTGGAAGGTTCGACACCGTCACATTGACCCACAGTGAGACCTCGACCGGCGTGATGAATCCGCTTCCCGAAATCTGCTGTGTCCTAGCCAAGTATCCTGACGTCGCGCTCATCGTCGATACCGTGTCGTCGTTCTCCGCGGTGAAGATCGATATGGACGCGCTCGGCATCGACGTGATGCTCACCGGCGCGCAAAAAGCGCTGGCGCTGCCGCCGGGCTTTTCGTTGTTCTCCGTTTCGGAAAAGGCTTTCACACGCGCCCAGAAAGTTCCGAATCGCGGATTTTATTTCGATTTCCTGGAGTTCAGAAACGAGCAGGCCCAATGGATGACGCCGAGCACGCCGAGCATCGGACATATTCACGCGCTCGAATCGAAGCTCGATGAGATCTTCGAGGAAGGCCTGGAAGCGCGCTACGCTCGGCACGCCAGCACCAATGCTCTGGTGCATGATTGGGTGTGCCGCACCGGGTTCGAATTCTTCGCCGAGGAAGGGTTCCGCACAAAGACATTGACCTGCGTGAAAAACAATAAAGGCATCGATGTGCTGGAGCTCGCGCGAAGGCTGCGGCAAAAGCATCACTTAGTAATTGATCCCGGTTATGGAAAAATCCGCGGCCAAACCCTTCGCCTATCGAACATGGGAGACGAAACTGAGGAAACAGTTGCGCATCTGCTCAATTGTCTGGATGACAGTCTGTAAGTTGGTTGATTGGGCGGCGTCTCGAATTGCGCGGCTGATTTTGCTCACGCAGCATGGCGACGTAGGTTGATTGAGGACCATGGCAGCGATTGAAGCTTCAAAGCTAACCAAGGTCTATCGGACTTACCGCAAAGAGCGCGGCCTGTGGGGGGCAGTGAAAGGCCTCTTGTGGCGGCACTATGATGAGACGCGAGCGGCTGATCAGGTTTCGTTTCAAATTGAGGAGGGCGAGTTCGTCGGGTTCCTTGGCCCGAATGGCGCCGGGAAAACTACCGTACTCAAAATGCTTTCCGGGCTGCTGAATCCGACATCAGGTGAAGCGCGCGTTCTCGGGTTCGTTCCCTGGGAACGGCGCAACGAAATGAAACGGCAATTCAGTCTGCTCATGGGCCAAAAGAACGCGCTCTGGTGGGACCTGCCGGCGCAAGAATCGCTCGAGCTAAATCGCGCGATCTACGGCATCGACCGCGACAGGTTTAAGAAGGTCGTGGACGGGTTATCGGATCTTTTGGAGGTGCGCGACAAGATGAACGTGATGGTGCGAGAGCTTTCGTTAGGCGAACGAATGAAGATGGAACTGATCGCCGCGCTCATTCATGAGCCGCGCGTGTTATTTCTTGATGAACCAACCATCGGTCTGGACGTGGTCAGCCAAAAACGGGTTCGCGAGTTTTTGCGCATCTACAATGAGCAACATCGCATTGTGACATTGCTGACCAGCCATTACATGCAGGACATCGAGGAGCTGTGTCACCGGGTGTTGGTGATCGATCACGGCCAAATCTTTTTCGATGGACCTTTGGCGGAAATCGTCGACCGCTTTTCAGTCTATAAAATTCTGAGTCTTACTTTCGAGAAGGAAGGAGAACGCGACCTGTCCATGTTCGGCGAGATTACGGAACAAACGCCAGTTTCAGTGCAGTTAAAAGTTCCGCGCGCAAAGGTCACCGAGACATGTCGCCGGCTTCTGGAGGCGTGCGATGTTAGCGACATCAACGTGCAGGAAGTGCCCGTTGAAGATGTGATTCGCCAGCTATTCGGCGAACGCCACGACGAGCATGGTGCGGCGAATCTCGCCAGACCAGAAACAGCACATGTGAACTAAAGTAAGCGCGAGCCTCTGGCTTACGATCGGCGCAAGCGGGTACGCATGCGCTACTCTAACGCAAAGCTCGGCAGGATGCTGTTTTCCATTGCATCGGCGAATGTCGGGTACTGCGGCGTCCAGCCTGAACGGCGCAATTTGACGTTGCTCACACGTTTGTTGGAGTCGCCGCGTTTACGTGGGTGCGCAGATTTGGCGAGCGGTGGAAGCGGACGATTGAGCTTTTGGGCCAACCAGCGGTGGCATTCGCTTTGCCGTATCGGTTGATCATCGACAACGTTGTAAATCTGCGCGGCATCCTGCTGTTTTCGATTCAGCAAAAGAAAAATCGCGGATGCGATATCGTCTCGATGGATCTGATTAACAAAACGATCATTTTCAATATCGTTGAATCTGGTCAACAGTGCCGAGCGCCTCGGTCCGTAGATCCCGGCGAGCCGCATTACCGTTCCACCTTTGTCGAGCACCAACCTTTCCACTTCCAAGAGGATGCGGCTGGTCTGGCGGAGTGGTTCTGCTTCGCTCTCTTCCGTCACCCAGGATCCGTCGCGTTGCGCATACACGCTGGTGCTGCTTGTGAAAAGGATTGCCGTCCCGGGAAAACGTTCGACGAGGTTGCGCGCACCGTTGAGATAAACGTGGCGATACATCTCAGCATCGCCGCCGCGGGAACTGACGCAGTGGATCACCGCATCGAATACTGCTCCACGTTGCGGGAGCTGAGCGCGTTGTGAGATATCAATCACGCCAACGGAGTACGGTTTTTTCGAAAGCCTCGTAGCGGATTGTTTCGAGTGCACCCAACCTTCGACATCCCAACCGGCGGCATGAAACAAATCGGCCGTCGCCTCGCCGACGTAACCACATCCAGCGATCAAAATTCGTGGCATGAATGAAACATACGTTTGGGAACGCAGAGCCCGGCAGGCACGATACCCGCACGCGTCACAGCCAAGATGGCTGTGCTACTACGCCGCCGCGATCTCAATTTCTTCAAAGGCGTTTTTCTGGACCGCCCGGACTTGCTTGAGGCGGATCAGCTCCAACAGTGCGAGAAATGTTACGACGACTTCGATGCGCGATGCAGCGGCGCCAAACAAATCAGAAAAACGGAGACGAGTACCGCTCGCAACGCGCTGCAAAATCGAATCGATCTTCTCAGAAACACTAAAACGCTCGCTGAAAATCTCCTGAACGTCCTCTCGCGCTTCGATGCGTTTTATCACCGTTTGGAAAGCGCTGATCAGCTGAAAGATTCCAACCTCGCCCAGCCTCAAAGGTTCCTCGATACCCGACACGGAGCCGGCTTCTCGCACAAACATCCTCTCTTGTTCAAGCGCGCGCAGATTGAGTTCAGCCGCTGCTTCCTTGAATTTTTTGTACTCGATCAGTTGCCGAATTAATTCCCAACGTGGGTCATCTTCACCGGCGTCTTCTTCGGGAGGTTGTTGATCGCGCGGCAGCAGGCTTCGGCTCTTCAAGTAAATGAGGTTGGCCGCCATTACGATAAATTCGCCGGCCAGCTCGATGTTCAGTTCTTTGAATGCCTGGAGGTACTCGAGGTACTGGCTCGTGATGCGCTCGAGCGAAATGTCGTAAATATTGATTTCGTCCCGTTTAATCAGGTACAGCAACAGGTCGAGGGGACCTTCGAAGACCGCGAGCTTGACCTTGTAATCGGCGTCCATCTCTGCGCGCCCGATTCTACAGGCAGACGCGCGTCAAAGGAAATCGTTTTGCCACGTATTGATTGCCAGTGATCGGTTGGCCCGTCGCGCAACCGGCTGGTCCGATTACGCCGGAAGGTTTCGATGAATCCACACGCTGTTCACCAACCCGAGGCCAAACATGATCATCAGCACGAAGGAACCGCTGTAGCTGATTAATGGCAACGGCACACCGGTAATTGGCAGCATCGCGATCGTCATTCCGATGTTTTGGAAGATGTGCGTGAAGATAAGTGCCGTGATCCCGATGACCAGAAGCAGACCGAGCTGGTCCCCGGCGAAAAAGGCGACGAACAAACACGTCATCAGGAGCAAGGCGAATGCGCCGATCAGAAGGATCCCGCCGACAAATCCCCATTGCTCGCCGATTGCAGAGAAAATGTAGTCGTTATGCACAGCCGTAGCGGGTAGAAACCCCAGCTCGATCTGCGTGTTCGGCGCCTTGAATCCCTTTCCCGACCAGCCCCCTGACCCTATGGCGATCAATGATTGGTTGATCGCCCAGGCGGAACCCTGTTTGTCGATGTCGGGATGCGTGAAGGCAGTGATCCGCTGCTGTTGGTATGGTTTTAAGCCAAAATTGATCGCGATGGGGATAAACGCGATCCCGAGGAGAATGACGCAAATTAAATAGCGCAGCGGCAGACCGGCAACGAACCACAGCGCAAGCATCACCGGCACCCAGATGATGACCTCGCCCAAGTCCGGTTGCATGAGGATTAGCAGACACGGCGCGCCCGCGATCGCTGCGGAGAGGAGTAATCGCAGTGCCGGATGCATTTCGCGAAATTGAGTGAGAAACAGCGCCAGGACCATAATACCCGCGACAACCGCAAGCTGCGCCGGCTGAAAATTAATTGGTCCCAAATGCAGCCAGCTGCGAGCTCCATAAACTTTTACGCCTATGAACTTCGTCATGATGAGAAAAACGATACCGGCCAGATACATCGGAAGGGCGCCCCAGCGGATCCAGCGGTAATGAACCAAACTCGTCAGCATGAATGCGAAAACACCCACGGCGACCCAGTTTGCCTGCTTGTGCCAGAAATCCGTCGCGTACGGATCTGAGCGCGTGGAGGTCGCGCTGTAGATCGCCACGACGCCAGAAATAGCGAGCGCCAACATAATTAGTAAGAGCAGCCAATTTTGGCCGAGCAGTTTTCGAAGAAAAGGGGTCATTTGCTATCTGATGGCAGTCAGTTCCGGTGATCTTCCCGTAAACTTGAGACGATTATACGCATTTTAGGTTGTCCGCAAAACGCTTGAACCCGAGAGCGCTGGATCCGACATAACATTGGGCGAGAGCTCAAGGTTGGCACGGGGGCGGTGGTCGGCATTTCGTTTTGATATTACCAAGTAACTCTCTACATATGAGATACTTACAATAATTGTGTACCAAAAATTATTGCTTCGCTTGCGACGAGATTTGGGGGCCATTACAGTACTCGGTCGCGTTTACTCTTCGGAGCACAGCATGGGTAGGAGAAAGAAAAGAACCAAACGAAAGCTTGCGCTACCGAACCTGCCGATGCAGCGGCAGTTGAATTTGCGCGATGAGGGAACGCATTTTGATCTGCGCGCAATCTTTGATGATTTGAATCAGCGGCATTTTCGTAAGCGTCTTCGTGGATACAAGGTTGTTTGGGGACGCCGACGGAAACATCGCCCAAGGGAACAATTCGTTTTTGGCACGATCCAGGAAGAAGACCGAATGATTCGAATCAATCCGGCATTGGACCAGCCCTTCGTGCCGTTGTGGTTTTTGCGGTACGTGTTGTATCACGAGATGCTGCACTCGGTTGTGCCTGACGAAACGCTCTCTAAAAATCGCCGGCGCGTTCACACTGAAGAATTCAACCGTCGCGAGCGCCAATTTCCCGATTATCGGCGCGCGCGCCGGTGGGAAGACGAAAATTTGTCGCGATTTTTGCGTTAAACCTGCCCACCACGCTCTGGGTTGTAGCCACCGGCCTGTGGCCGGTTGATCTTTTCTGATTACCACTCCCGGAAAAGACGGCCCATAGGGCGGTGGCTACAGCAGGTTTTTACCGCGTTTCCGTTGCCGGGGACCGATAGGGCCGCTCAGACGACGACGGCGTCGTTGCTACGTTCTTTTTGATTAGATACCAGAGCGTCGTTGCTAGCAGAAGCGAGATCAACTTCGCGCGCCAGTTTTTCAGAATCAGTGTCTTCATACTTGCTGTGCAACAGAATTTCGGCGATCCGCTGACGGAAACTCTCCGGAGTGAAATTGCGCTCGATTCGGCGCCGATGACAAATGGAAATAGCGCCGGTCTCCTCAGAAACCACCACCGCCACGGCGTCGGATTCTTCAGTGATCCCCAGACCGGCCCTGTGACGCAATCCAAGGCTGCGATCCAGTGTTTCCCTTTGGCTTACCGGAAAAATACACGCGGCGGCTGCGATTCGCCCGTTGCGAATGATCACGCCACCGTCATGGAGCGCAGCCTTCGGATGGAAGATGGTCAGCATCAATTCGACAGAGAACTCTCCGTCGATGATCACGCCTGTTTCCTCGTAAACACGAATCGATGTATCGCGCTCGATCGCGATCAGCGCGCCAAATTGTTTGTTTGCCAGCTGCGTCACTGCCTCGGCCAAGTCGTGAACGGTTTCCCGTCGTTCACTGGTCAGCGAAAAAATCGGATGCCCTCCAAGGGCAGCCAAACCACGTCGCAGCTCCGGCTGAAAAATGACCACCAACGCGATAGCGAGGAAAACCGAGAAACTTCGCACGATCCAGCCGATCACCACCAGGTTTAGCAGCGTGGAGATCAATGTTAGGGTCAGAAAAACGATGGCTAAACCGGTCAATACTTTCGCGCCGCGGGTTCCGCGGAAGTAGAGATAGCCGTAATAGATCGCCACCCACAGCAGAAGGACCTCCGCCAGACTGCGCCAGCCTCTCAGCCAGAGATCTATAAATTGATGGATCATTTCGTGCTCTGAAGAATTGCTTCGGTTACTCGCAAGGCATGAACATTTTCCTTCACATCGTGAACACGGAACACGTCTGCGCCCCGCGCTCGCAGGAGCGAAGTCAGCGCGAGGCCAGGAACGAGCCGGTCACTGATTTTCGGCGATCCGACCAACTTGCCGAGAAACGATTTTCGGGAAACGCCAACCACCAGAGGTCGGTCATGCGCGCGCAGCCGCTCTAAACGCGCGAGCAATTCGAGATTGTGTTCGAGCGTTTTGCCAAAACCGATGCCCGGATCAAACGCAATCGCCATGGGATCAATATTTAAACCTATGGCGCGCGCATATTGTTGTCGAAAAAATTCCGAAATTTCTTCGACCACGTCTGTGTATCGCGGCCGGACTTGCATCGTGCGGGGAGTTCCTTGCATGTGCATGATGATGAAGGCCGATTTTGTTTCGGCTACGAGCGGTAGCATTCGCTCGTCTCCTCGCCCGCTGGTGACGTCGTTCACAATCGAAGCGCCTGCCTCAATCGCCGTGCGCGCGACTTCGGCTTTCGAGGTGTCGATTGAAATGGGGACATCAATCTTTGCTCGCAAATTTTCGACGACTGCAATCACACGCCGCAGTTCCTCGTCCGCAGCGACAGGCTCCGAGCCGGGGCGCGTCGATTCGCCGCCCACGTCGATGATGTCCGCGCCTTCCGCTGCCATAGCCAGGCCGCGCTCTATTGCTTTCGTCGATGTGAAGAACTCCCCGCCATCGGAAAATGAATCCGGGGTGACATTTAACACGCCCATGATCAATCCATGCCGCGAGAGGTCAAAAACGCGCTCACCGACTCTCCAGATCCTCTCGCGCATCACGATTGAGACTAGCGCAGGCGCACAATTATTCGAACGCGGAGCGTCCGTTTCCAGCGGGTCGTGTTTAGCATGTTGCAAAGACTGATCCCGCGTCAGCAAAGATGTTCGGCAGGCAAGCACTGCACACTGGAAGCGTGCGCCGCCGATCCGCCTGCGCTTATTTTTTTCTTGCGTAGCGGCCGATCAATTCGCCTTGTGCGATGACATGCCCTTTCATCGCGGCGTCGAGTTGGCTCCGCTTCGCTCCGGAACGCAAATCCAGTTCGCGATCCAACGCGAAAACTCTGAAATAGTACCGATGCACGCCCGAAGGCGGACATGGCGCACCGTAGCCGGATTTCCCGAAATCATTTGTGCCTTGCAGGCCTTTTGGCGCACTCCCTTCCTCGATGGAATTGGTCTGCGGCGGGATGTTCCAAACCAGCCAATGCGTAAACAATCCGCCCGGCGCATCCGGATCATCAGCTATCAGCGCAAGGGTTTTCGCTCCCGAAGGAACATCCCCAATCTGTAATGGCGGGCTTGTGTCTCCGCCGTCGCATGTGAATTTCGATGGAATACTTTCACCTTCCCGAAAAGCAGAACTTGTGATCTTCATCCTGGCTCCTCCTGCAGCAAAAGAAGCGATCGCCGCTAGTAAGACCGCCGATATGCTCACAGTAATCGGCTTTCTCATTGTTAGACCTCCGGTTGAAATCGGGTTAAGTCGACACTAACCCGCCGAAATTATTTCGCTGCTATGAGTTCAAACGGACGTAAGATTCGCGACCAAATTTTCGCGCTGCTGTCCAGGAAAGATTACCGGCCGCTAAACAAGATCGAGATCGCTCGAAAGATTGGAGTAAGCGGCAGGGCACGAGTCGCGTTGCGAAGAATGTTGCGCGACCTGGAGCGCTCAGGCGAGATCGCCCGGATTCGGAAGGATCGATATGTCTTGCCGGTCGAGGCTGACCTTGTTACCGGCAAATTGTCGATCCATCCAGTTGGCTATGGCTTTCTCGCGCAGGAAAAGTCGGGCGAGCCGGACGTTTTCATCGCGGCGGAAAACATCGGCACAGCAATGCATGGAGATCGTGTGGTCGCGCGCATATCGCCTGAAGCGCCTTCCAGACGCATAAAGGGACGGCGCGAAGGGCGCGTGATTCGAATCCTGGAGCGGGCTCACAACACAATCGTTGGAACGTTGCAGCGGTCACGGAATTTCTACTATGTGGTGCCAGATGATCCACGTTTCGTGCACGATGTTTATGTTGGCTCAGTCGCGGCGGTCTCCAATGACCGCGAATCGGAAGCCGCTGCCAACGTTGGCGACAAAGTAGTCGTTCGCCTTGGTGCTTGGGAGTCGCGCCACGTCAATCCCGAGGGCGAAATCATCGAAGTGCTCGGGCCGGCAGCCGCTCCTGGCGTGGACATGCTGTCGATCATTCGGAAGTATCATCTGCCGACCGAGTTCCCACGCGATGCTTTGGAGCAGGTGTCGCGTATTCCCGAAAACATTGACGCACGGCAACTCGTCGGCCGCGAAGATCTCCGTAACCAGTTCATCGTTACCATTGATCCCGACGATGCCCGCGACTTCGACGATGCCATTGACGTGGAGAAGCTTCCAAAAGGCGGTTGGCGACTCGGCGTCCACATCGCCGATGTCGCCGCTTACGTTGAACCCGGCACCGCGCTGGACCGCGAAGCGCGCCGGCGCGGCAACAGCGTTTATCTGCCAGACCGCGTCATCCCGATGTTGCCGGAGCGGTTGAGCAACGGTGTTTGCAGCCTCAAGCCAGAAGTCGATCGGCTCACGCATTCGGTTTTTATCAACTTTGACAAACGTGGCGTGGTGAGAAGCGCGCGTTTTGCGCGGAGCGTCATTCGCAGTGCGCATCGGCTCACGTACAAAGAAGCGTACGCTATCTTGACCGCACCGCCGCGCGACCACTTGGGGGAACAGCTTCACCTCACTTGGGAACTCGCGGCGTTGTTGCGGCGAAAACGATTCGAACACGGCGCGCTGGATCTCGATTTTCCGGAGGTAAAAGTCTGGGTCGATAAACAAGGCGAGCCAATCCGATTAGAGCGGGTCGAGAACGATGAGTCGCATCAGTTGATCGAAGAATTCATGCTGGCAGCGAACGAAGCGGTGGCGCGGGAACTGAAGAAGCGCGCCATTCCTACCATCTATCGCGTTCACGAAAATCCGGATCCGGAAAAACTTGCAGAGTACCGTGAGTTCGCGCTCAGTTTTAATTACAAAGTTGGCGATCTGACGCATCGCGCCGAATTACAGCGACTGCTTGCTGAAATTCGCGGAAAGCCTGAAGAGCAGGCGTTGAAGGTAGGTCTGCTCAAAAGCCTCAAACGGGCGCGCTACGATCCTCAGTCGCTAGGCCATTACGGCTTGGCCAAGACGAATTATCTGCATTTCACTAGTCCAATCCGCCGCTATGCCGATCTGGTTGTGCACCGAGCGCTAGGCAGGGACGGCACTCCGTTGCCGTCCGCTGTTTCTCGAACTGCCGAGCGGCGGTCACGGAGTGACGCGCCCTACCACATGGGCGAAATCGCTTCTATCGCCGAGCATATTTCAACCACCGAGCGAAATGCAGCCGATGCCGAAATCGACGCAGCGCAGATGAAGAAACTAGAATTTTTTCAACGGCAACTCGGGGAGGGCAATCCTCAGATTTTTTCGGCCACGATCGTGGATGTTCGGAATTACGGGTTGATGGTGGAATTGCCGGACGCGCTGCTCACCGGACTCATTCACGTGTCTTCGCTAGCGGACGATTTTTATGTATTTGAGCCCGGTCGGCGCCAGCTCATTGGCAGACGATCACGCAAACGGTTTCAGGTTGGCGACAATCTGTCTGTATTTGTTGCGCGTGTTGACCAGTTTAAACGTCAGGTGGACTTCGCGATTGCGGCGGCCAAAGAAAGATCGAAGGCAACTCGCCGTTCGAAACGTTCCTCAAAGAACGGTTGAAGTTTACGCGACGCTGGCAAGCGGAAATGATGGGTGAACATTTGCGGCAATTACAAATCGCCGCTAAAAAATGCTGCTATGACTGAAACTACTGCCACTGTTGCAGCCCTGCCGTATTCGCGGACGAACCCTTTCCCTGCCAAAATGCTGGTCAACCGGCGGCTAAGCGGGCCCGAATCTGAAAAGGACACGCGACATTTCGAACTCGATCTCACCGGCTGGGGATTGAGCTTCGAGGTGGGCGATTCTGTCGGCGTCTGTCCAACGAATGATCCTGATCTCGTGGATGGAATTATTCGGGCGCTAGGCGCCACGGGCGATGAAAAGGTTCCGCGGCTGAAAGGCGAGCCGACAACGTTGCGAGAAGCGTTGCTGCGCGACTATAGCATCACCCAGCCAACACCAAAGTTTTTGAAGGCCATCGCCCAGCGGGCCGACGCTGCGCCCACGCTGAGTTATCTTCTGGCGCCCGATCGCAAACAGGATCTGCAGACATATCTCTGGGGCATGGAAGTGGTTGATTTTCTCATCGAGCATCCGTCCGTGCGCTTCACGCCGGAGGAATTTGTCGGGCTGCTCTCGAAACTCCAGCCGCGACTGTATTCGGTCGCCTCAAGCCTGAAGGCGTTTCCTGAGCAAGTGCACCTGATCGTGGACGTCGTTCGTTACGAGAGTAATGGCCGCCTGCGCAAAGGCGTGGCCTCGTCATTCCTCGCCGAACGCGCGGACGACGTTCCCGTGCCGGTTTTCCCCAGCAACGCAAAACATTTTCATCTGCCGGAAAATCCCGACACACCGATCATCATGGTTGGACCCGGCCCAGGTGTTGCGCCGTTTCGAGCGTATTTGCAGGAACGCCAGGTCACCGGCGCAAAGGGAAAAAACTGGCTCTTTTTCGGAGCGCAGCACGTGAACTGCGACTTCGCTTATGAGGAGGACTTCGACAGGTTCATGAAAGAGGGGATTCTCACGCGGCTCGATTGCGCGTGGTCACGTGATCAGGCTCAAAAAGTCTACGTCCAGCACAAGATGGCCGAAAACTCGGCCGAGATTTGGAAATGGATTGATGCCGAAGGCGCGCAGTTTTTTGTGTGTGGTGACGCGCGCCGCATGGCCAAGGACGTCGATGCAACGCTGCGAAAAATTGTGCAGGAGCAGGGGGGCAAAACTGTTGATCAGGCCAATGAGTACGTCGAAAAGCTGAAAAGCGACAAGCGTTACAAGCGGGATGTGTATTAGGCTCTTGACCCGTAAATCGTTAAAACGGTACATCGGATTTCGATTCAACGATGTACCGATTCAAACGATTTAACGTGGCGAAGCCATTCGTCATTTTCTCAGTTTGTGGCATAGTAGCTTACAATTGTTCCCAGCGACGAGGGAGAACTCGCTCGTTCCAAATTCATCCAGAGATTCCTCGATTTCGCTCGGAATGACAAAGACACAACACTATGTACGAGAACACTGAATTCACATTGAGCCGTGATTGCGAGGCGATCCAGATTCCCAGTGGCCAGAAGACCACCATTCCGGCCGGAACCCAGGGCGTGGTCACGCAAAGCCTCGGGGGTAGCTATACGATCGCAACTTATCAGGGCCTTGCGCGAGTGGCGGACAAAGATCTGGACGCGCTCGGGTTGGAAAAGCAGCAGCCGCAGCAAACGCAAAAATCTGCATCCACCGATGGCGAAGTTTCAGAGGACGACGTCTGGAACCAGC
>QHPE01000157.1 GCA_003218945.1 Verrucomicrobiota bacterium
TGCTGGGAAATGCTCCAATAAAGATTTTGAAAATTTGTGCGCGTGATCGCGTGTGACGCATCCGTCGATGACGTTTGGAGCTGCGCTTCGAGCTGAATGTCGAAGGTGAAATCGTTTTTTGCGCGCAAATACGGCAACGGCGCGGGACGTTGTGAGGGGAGCGGTTTCCGGAATGGCTCGAGCGCTTCGAGCGTCACGTCGAAGGTGAAATCGTTTTTTGCGCGCAAATACGGCAACGGCGCGGGACGTTGTGAGGGGAGCGGTTTCCGGAATGGCTCGAGCGCTTCGAGCGTCACGACCCATGGCGAAATGCTCGTCGCGAAATTCTTTGCCAAAAATGGGCCGAGTGGCTGGTACTCCCAAGCCTGAATGTCCCGGGCGCTCCAGTCATTCATCAGCACCAGTCCGAAAATATGATCCGAGGTACGATCAATCGTGATCGGTTCGCCTAACGAATTGCCTGGTCCAATGAGAAACGCCGTTTCCAATTCATAATCGAAGCTTTTAGTTGGACCGAATGCCGGCGCGGCTGCGTCTGGCGCCTTGGTCTGCCCGCTTGGCCGGCGCACGTCCGTCCCACTGACGACCACGGAACTCGCGCGCCCATGGTATGCGACTGGCAACCATTTCCAATTCGGCATCAGCGCGTTTTCCGGGCCGCGCAACATCGTCCCGACGTTGTGTGCGTGATGATAGGACGAGTAGAAATCGGTGTAATTGCCAATGCGCGCCGGCAGTTTCATGGTGACACTTTTTTGTGCATGAAAGACCCGCGCCCGAAGCCTGGCATTGTCTCTGAGAATCGACGTTTTGGATGAGAGCAGGCGTTGAAGCACTGCACGCACTTTGCGCCATGCCGGACGACCAAGCCCGAGGAATGCATTCAATGAGTCTTCTGAAAAGACTTTTCGCCCCTGAAATTCCGGTGAGCGAAAATGCCCGAGCTCTTCCAGGACAGAAAGATCCGCAATCAAATCGCCAATGGCGACTCCGGCGCGCGGTTTGCCTCCTTTTGGCTGAAAAATACCGAAAGGAAGATTCTCCAGCGGAAAATGCGAATCAGGTGCGACCTCGATGAATGTTTTGAGCGGCATGCTCTGGAATTGTAGGGCGTTTCTGTGAAACGCCAACCCGACGGCGTCTGACACAGACGCCCTACAGTAATCTTAAAGCGCGCAAATCGTCGCGTGGCTCATCAAAACTGCAACTGCCGAAGGACCTGACCAAGCTCCGCCGGGATTTCAGGCGTTCCGTATCGATTTTCCAGTCGCGCCAGGCGAAGAAATCGTCGGTAAACGAAAACGATTCTGGATCTTCATCCTCAAGCATCATCACGGCTTGATTCGCATCCCATTGATGTTCCGCCGCGAGCACTGCTGCTCCGAGCACATTCAGGAATCCATGCATTTTTGTCTTCACTTCTTCGCGAAATTGCCGCATCGGATGATGCAGCCCGGCGGTAAATTTGATCGCGAGTTGATGCCTGCCCGCTTTCACGAGTGCCCTCGCAATCTGTGCCGAAGTTGGAAACGCATCTGCAGTTACTCCGCCGGTGCGCAATTTGTAGCCGAAGGTAGCCACGTCCTGATCGGAATTGTGCTTGGCCAGCGATGCGATAGTTTTTTCGGCTTTGTCTGGCGGAGCTTCCCAAAATACCGGCAGATCGCCAATGATCTCCTTCGCCTTCTTTAAACACACCTGTTCCACGTCGTCCGGCAAAAACATTTCGAGCTGAGCGATAGAAACGAGATCGACGCCATATTTCGAGAACGAACGAATCGCCAAGTCCGCGTCCTCCAGAGCGTCAAGAAAGCTGTCCATATTTGCAGTTTTCGGCCCGAGTGCGGTGACGCGGAGCGGATGCAAAGGATCGAAATTCGAAAGGAGTGGTCGTGCCGAATTGAACTGTTGGACAGGCAAAACGAATGTGTTGAGCATCCACGCTTCGGGCGAACGCACATAACTCGCGTGGTTCTGCAACGCTGGTTCAAGTGCCAGGCTGCACGGCGGGAACATTCCCGCGTAATCAATCGCGCTCGTCAGGAGAGCTTGAAGCGAAGCAGAAACAACCATAAGCGTCAAAAGGTAACCACGAATCCGTGGCAATGGACACGAAGATTTTGAGGTGAATTATTGCTTGGATGCAGGCGTATTCGTCGGCAACTGATATCATCCGTGCTTGTTGGATCGTATTCATCACGATCTGGCTCGTGGCTGCTGTATCCACCAAGCGCGCCGTATATCGTGAAAGCCGGGCGCAGCGACTGCGCTACTGGGTGCTGTTCGTCATCGCTTGCCTTCTGTTATTCTATGGTCGCGAATTGCCGTATCCGCTGAATCTCCGAATTATTCCCCATGCAATCCCGATCGCGTGGGCCGCTGCGTTCTTGTGCGCCGCAGGTCTGGCGTTCGCGCTCTGGGCCAGAGTTACTCTCGGACGTAACTGGAGCGGTGTGGTGACATTGAAAGAAGGACACGAACTGGTTCAGCGCGGCCCGTACCGCTTGGTGCGGCATCCCATCTACACTGGCGTGCTCATCATGTTTTTTGCAACAGCGCTCGTGCAATCGCACCTGGCTGGGTTTGCAGGAGTGCTGCTGATGTTTGCGAGTTTCTGGATTAAACTCGGCCGCGAGGAAGGATTGATGCTCCAGCAATTCCCGGAGCGATATGCCGCCTACCAGCAACGCGTCAAACGTATTATCCCTTTTGTGCTCTGAATGCTGAGGATGAAACGAAGAACTGGCGGTCTCCGGTCCGCCGAAACCGGTGCCCCGTTATTTGTCGACCTCGTTAATCGCACGAAGCAAGCTGCGGACTCATGCTGAAGGAAGCGCGCAGTTCGCCACCAGGGGGAATGATTTGAATCCCTTCCTTGTGCTCGAATGCGCGTTGTTCATCGTGATCGGGCAAACCCCAGCACGGCTCGACGCACAGAAACGGGTCTCCGTTGGACCATAACGTCAGGTAGGGAACACCGTTCAGATCCAGCATCACCCAGCGCCCACTCGGTGGGTCGACGTACGAAAATTGCGGTCGCTGAACATCGACCAGCTCGAGAAGGATGGCACCGGGTAACTCCGTTTTTTCGAATGGCATTTCGCCACCGGGAAACTCAATGTCGCGCGTCTGCCCGGAGAGAAAATTGCCCGGCGCAAAGTATCGCCGATAACAACCCCGCGGCATTTGCAGGCGAAAGCTTTCGAATGAAGTGGCGTCGAAGCCGGGATGCAACCCGAATGACAGGTGCGCCGCCAGCTCCGATTCGTGGTTTCGAAACGCGAAAAGCACACCGACTTTGTTCGCATCGAACCCGTAAGTTAATTCCACGCTCACCTTCAGCGGATATTCGCTCGGACAAAAATCCGCAGGTGTCATCTGGTATGTCAGCGAGGCGCCGCTCCCCTCGATGGCAGAACCGATGAGATGCCACTCTTTCGAGCGAAGAAATCCGTGGGTGCCGCCTTTAATTTCGAGTCCGCGATACAGGCTGCGACCACTTTTCAGCCGATGAATATAGTAGCCCATCACAGTGGCGTGGTTTGCCCAGCCTTGAGAAGGCACAGATACATTGTCGTCACGGTAAAGGAAGCCGATCCAATTCCCGGCTTCATCCATTCGCGCCAGACTGATTAATTCCGCACCGAGACGCGAGACGATGATCCGAAGTCCATTCTCTTGATCGGTTAAAACGTCGAGATGCCGTCCGTCACGCTTTTCTTCAGAGTGCGAAAACTTCATTAGCGTCGTATAAACATGGCATGCCGCTGTAGCCACCGCGCTGTGCGCCGTTTGGAATACTTTGGATCCAAACGATCAACGCCCCACAGGGGCGTGGCTACGACAAGAAATCATGGGAACAAGCCGCGCACCTGTTTGGCCTTGATGACACGCTCAACGCCGGTGGCCATCGCGGCTGTGCGATGCGACACTCTGTGCTCCTTCGCGCGTCTGATTACCTGCGCAAACGAATGCTCTAGAATCCGGAAAAGTTTGTCGGTCACTTCTGACTCCGACCACAAAAACGCCTGCAGGCCTTGCACCCATTCAAAGTACGAAACAATAACACCGCCGGCGTTGCACAGAATGTCGGGGATTACAAAGACTTCATCCCAGCGCTGGTCAAGAATCAGATCTGCATCAGGCGTTGTGGGGCCGTTTGCGCCTTCGGCGAGGATGCGGCATTTGAGTTGACCGGCGTTTTTTCCCGTAATGACGCGGTCAACCGCGGCCGGAACAAGAATGTCGCACGGTAGCGTGAGAAACTCGTTAGGATTTACATGATCATCCTGAGCGAATGCACGCAAGTTACCTTTCTTAAGCATGTGTTGTTCGGCCGCTTTCACGTCGATTCCCTTGGGATTGTAAATCGCTGCGGTATGATCGCTGATCCCAACGACTTTGACGCCGCTTTTGTAGGCGAGCGATAAAGCCGCGACTGAACCGACGTTGCCGAACCCTTGCACGATCGCGGTGCATTTTTCCGGATCCATCTTCAACATGTTCATTGCGCGCTCGACGAGATACACTACGCCGCGCCCGGTGGCTTCACGGCGGCCTTCGGTCCCCCCAATGGCGACGGGTTTCCCGGTAACGATTTCGTTGACGGCGTAGCCCATGTAAACCGAATAGGTATCCATGAACCACGCCATGATTTGTTCGTTCGTGCCCATGTCCGGGCCCATGATATCGGTGTGTGGACCGACAAACGGAATCATTTCCTGCATGTAACGGCGGGACACCGCTTCCAATTCGGTGCGGGATAATTTGTTCGGATCAACGGCTACACCGCCCTTAGCGCCGCCGTAGGGCAACTGTGCCAATGCGCATTTCCAACTCATCCACATTGCCAGCGCCGCGGTTTCGCCCATCGAAAGTGAAGGCGCGAATCGTGTGCCGCCTTTGGTTGGGCCGAGCGCAATGTGATGTTGCACGCGGTAGCCTTGGAAAGCTCTCGTGCTCCCGTCGTCCATGTGCACCGGCAGCGTGACCGCCATCGCGCGTTTGGGGTATGTGGCCCATTCGCGGTCGCTCTTGTCGATGTTCAGATAATCGGCGATGACGCGAAACTGCTCGCAAGCCATCTGGAAAACTTCGTCATCGTAAATCGTGTGTATCGCTGCATCAGGGCAACTCCGGGTTTCCATGGGAAAGCTGCTATTTGCGCTTGGCGGGTGACGTCGTCAACTGGTAAACTTTGAACTGCGGTTCCGCGATGCCAGGATCCCTGCTTCGGGGGCCGCGCACTCCAAGGATCGACAAGCGCAGCTGCCATTCGTTAATGTCCGCAAATGAAAATTGAAACGATAGCCGTTCACGCGGGGCACGCGGTTGATCCCGCAACGGGGGCGGTGGCTTCCCCCATTTATCTTTCCACCACGTTCGAACGCGACATCGAAGGCACGTATTCGCGCGGATTCATGTACACACGCAATGATAACCCGAATCGCCAGGCGCTGGAGCGCGGTGTGAGCATGCTCGAAGGCGGTGAAGCTGCTGCCGCATTCGCATCTGGCACCGGCGCGACCATGTCGATTTTACAGGCGCTCTCGCCTGGCGATCACGTCCTTGCACACGTCGATGCCTACTACGGCACGTCGCGATTGATCCACGAAATTTTCCTCCGCTGGGGACTCGAAGCCGATTTCGTGGACATGAGCGATCCCGATGCAGTCAGAAAAGCGCTACGACCAAACACAAAATTGGCCTGGGCCGAGACGCCATCCAATCCGTTGCTGAAAATTGTGGATCTTGCAGCGGTTGCGGAAATCGTGCGCGGCCCCGGCGCCATTTTCGTTTGCGACAACACATGGGCACCGGTGCTGCAACGGCCATTCGATCTCGGCGCCGATTTAGTCCTGCATTCCACGACAAAATATTTTGGCGGACATTGCGATGTTCTCGGCGGAATTGTGGTTGCCAAAACAGAGAGCGAATTTTTTCAGCGGATTCGCAGCATTCAATACGAGGGTGGCGCGGTCCCGTCGCCTTTCGATTGCTGGCTGATCCTGCGCGGCATGCGCACCTTACCGTGGCGAATGCGCGCTCACTCTGAAAATGCATTGAAAATCGCCGAGTTCCTCGCCCGACATCCGAAAGTAAAACGCGTGCATTATCCAGGATTAGAGTCGCACCCCCGACACAAGACCGCGCTCAAGCAGATGTCCGCGTCAGGCGGAATGCTTTCGCTCGAAGTAAAAGACGGTTACGATGCGGCGATGCAGGTCGCGGCGAAAACAAAGGTTTTCATTCGCGCTACCAGCCTGGGCGGCGTGGAAAGCTTGATCGAGCATCGCGCCTCAATTGAAGGACCGGGCACGATCTCGCCGCAAGGCTTATTGCGTTTATCCATCGGCCTCGAAAACGCCGACGACCTGATCGAGGACCTCGATCGCGCGCTGGGTTAGAGCCGCTCATGCCAAACGCTTTTTTGTGGGATTCGCCGGACGTTTGACGCGAATGCCTTTACAACGACCGGCCGACTTTTCGCCGGAATACATCAACGATGTCCTGCACTTCGCTCACGCGCAGAAGAAACGCCGCGCCGAAAAACGCCCCGCCGGCGCACGCAATCGTCGCGAGCAGTATCGTCAATTTCTGGAAGAACCGCATGTCCGACCATGCATCCAGCCACCAGTAATTTGCAGCCCAGCAGATCAGCGCCAGCAGCGCGCCCGCGAGACTAATTTTTCCGAGCGCAGTCAGCATTTGGCGTGTCTCGAGCCGGCGGATGTGTCGGCGCATCAACGCGTAAAGCGAAAGAAAATTAATTGTCGCTACGAGACTCGTGGAAAACGCAAGACCGCGATGTCCCCACCCGAGCCGAAACGTGAAGAGCCAGTTGAGAAACAGATTCGCGGCGATCGCGAGAAAGCTCACCAACATCGGTGTATTGCGTTTGCCGACGGCGTAAAACGCCGGCGTCAACACTTTCAGGGCCGAATACGCAACGAGACCAATCGCGTAAAATTGCAATGCACCGGCAGTCTGCCGCGTCATTTCCGCTGTAAACCGCCCGTGCTGATAAATCACGCTAATGATCGGCGACGCCAGCATGGCGAGTCCGATCGCCGACGGAATCGTGAGCAAAAAGGCCAGCCGCATTCCGCGCGCAAGAATCGCGCGGAACTCTGCGGTGTTCCCTAGCGCAGCGTGCTTTGATACCAACGGCAAGGTAACGGTGCCGATGGCGACGCCGAAAATTCCCAGCGGCAATTGCATCAGCCGAAACGCAATGTTGAGCCAGCTCACCGGTCCGTTCCCAAGGCCCGCGGCGAATCCGCTGTTGATCAAAACGTTCACCTGCACTGCGCTCGCCGCGACGACCGCAGGTCCCATCAACGTCAGCACCGTGCGCACACCTTCGTCGCGCCAACGAAGATCGGGGTGAAATCTGTAGCCGACCTTCCACAGCGATGGAAATTGTCCTATCATTTGCCATGCGCCGCCGATGAGCGTGCCGATAGCCAGACCCACGAGTGAGCGCGCACCGAAATGCGGATCGAGCCAATACCCGATCGCCACTCCGGCGATGATGGAGCCGAGATTGAAGTAACTCGACGCCATGGCTGGCGGACCGAATCACCAGCGCCGCGAGCGACACCAGTAGCATGAACGGCCACATGATACGGGTGAGCAAAATCGTGAGTTCCGTTTTGTCCGGCGACCAACTTCCCCATGTCAAGAGCTCCACCAGTTGCGGAGCGAATACGATGCCGAGCAACGTCACCGCGCTCATGAAAACGGCCGTGAGCGTCGCGACCTTGTTCGCCAGGCGCCACGCTGATTCATCGCCTTCGATTGCGATCTTTTTCGAGAACGTCGTGATGAACGCCGTTGAAAGCGCGCCCTCGGCAAAAAGATCGCGCAACAAATTCGGCAACCGAAACGCCATGAGAAATGCGTCCAGATTTCTGCCGGCCCCAAACAGGCCGGCAAACACCATCTCACGAACCAGACCGAGCAGGCGACTCGATAGAATGGCAACGCCGACAACACCCGTTGCGCGGGTGCTCATTCGCCGATCAGCTGTCTCAGCCATCGGCGAACACTTTTAGGGCGTTTCTGTGAAACGCCAATTCTAAAGTCCGTAGCGGATTTACGACGAATTCCGCGTCTAATTCCGTACTTCTCGTTCCTGGTTCTGCGGTGAAATGACTTGCGTCAGAGTTGCTCGACCTTGCAGCCGCGGGTTTTCAGCAATGCGAGAAGTCCGGTTGGTCCACCGATGTGGCCTGCACCGACGACGACGAAACATGTTTGGCCGCTGCGAAGATAGCTGTCGATTTTCGGCAGCCAATTCTGATTGCGCACATCGATCAGGCGCCGGCTGTCCGTTTATTCGAACGGGCATGATCATTTTATTCAGTGGCTCGTAGTAGACCGGCACGGCCTTGTAGCTGGGTAGATGCATCGGAGAACCGTCTCTCGCTGCGCCAAAAACCGATAGCGGCGCGATATAGGCTAGTAATATAGCTATCTTGGCTGCGCGGCACGTGGCGCTCGGATGGAGGCGATGCGCGATCGTGTCTTCAGTGGCCCCGGGACGGGCCGTCTCCAACCTCACAAGCCTGTCGGACAGTCGATAAATTCCCATGGCACGCTGAATCGTTTCGACAGATGTGCAGCGAGCGCTTTTACGCCAAACACTTCCGTCGCGTAATGTCCGCCCAAAAGAAGATTGATCCCAAGTTCTTCGGCAGCAACTGCGGCCCAGTGCGGCGCTTCACCGGTAACGAACGTGTCGATGTTTTCCTCTGCCACCCGATAAATCTCCGATCCGGCGGCTCCGGTTACAATCCCGATGGCTCGCGCCTTTTTCGGCCCGAAATCGAAAACTTTTACCGAACCATTCAACGCCTTTTGCAATTTCCGAACAAGTTCACGCCGCGACATTGAGCCGCGCAGTCTCAGACCGACCGGCTGACCTTTGTCTTCCAGGAACGGCTGCGGGGCTTTTAAGCCAAGCGCAGCCGAAAGCTGTGCATTATTTCCGACCTTTGGATGGATATCGAGAGGGAGATGCGCGCTGTAGAGCGCGATGTCATTTTCGAATGCAAACCGCAGTTGCCGGCGCAACGCGCCTCGAATCGCCTGCAGTCCAGGCCAGAACAAGCCGTGGTGCACAATCAACAGATCGACCTGTCGCTTTTGAGCTTCGGTCAATACGCGGGTCGAAACATCAACCGCCGCGCCGATCAGCGTGACCCGGCCCGAATTTTCGATCTGGAGCCCGTTAAGCGCGTTATCCCAATCGCCTATTTCTCCAATGCGCAAAAAGTCGTCGGTATAATTGACCACGTCAGAGAGTGCCGGCATGGCGCGAGTGTAGCGGGTTTGTTTCAAACGCCGAGGCAAAACACACATCCTCGGTGCTGCGAATGTCTCTACGCAGTTACCGCAAAAATCATCACGCGGCCTTCGATGCCGCTGACTTCCTGCGGAGGCAGTTCCTCGAACGTGAACCAATCACGTAACTGATCGCGCACTGCGGCGGTGACGAGCAGAGGTCTGCCGACCCTCTTGGTCAGGCCTTGCACGCGCGATGCGACGTTCACAGTGTTGCCAATGGCAGTGAACTCCAGCCGTTGGGGCGAACCGATGCTGCCCACAATTGCCGGACCTGAATGAATTCCAATTCCAATTTGAATCGGCGCGCGCCCCTGCACTGAAAGTTTCTCATTTAACTCGTTCACTGCCGCCAAAATTCCGCGTCCGGCCGACACAGCATCGCGGGCGTGATTCGAATCCGAGTCGCCTGCGCCGAAGATTGCCATGAAACCGTCGCCCAAATATTTATTGACCATCCCGCGATGTTCTTCCTCAACTGCGCGCACACTCACCCGGAAAAAATGGTTCATGATTTCCACGATTTCAGCAGGTGGTGATGCATTCGCGCGGGCGGTCCACGAACGCATATCAACGAACATGACTGTAATTTCCTCTTCGACGCCGCTTAATCCCGGGTCGCGCGCCAGGATTCGTTCCGCCGCGCGTCTGCCGACATGGAGGCCGAACGTCTGGCGCAATTTTTCCTTCTCCCGGAGCTCTTGCACCATCTGATCGAACTCACAGAGCAACTGGCCAAATTCGTCCGCGCGTCGGGCGCCCGCGCGGCCAAGATCGACACTCAGGTTTCCGCGCGAGACCGCGTCGGCGGCGGCGCGCAGTTTATCAATTGGTTTTGCCACGAGCCGGCTCATCATCACCGCAGTGAACATTCCGAACGCGATTCCGATTACGCCCACGAACACGGCCAGCCATGCCTCGTTCGTTGCCGGTGACCGCGGTGCCACCAACAGCAACAACAGCGAAGCGATTGGACAAATGGACGCGGAAACCGCCCATACGATCCCGCGACCGCGCAGCGAGAGAGTGAAGATGTTCGGCGTGCGATCGGCGCGCGCGTCGCGGAAGAAAAAGGGAAACGTTCCCCACTGACTGGCAAGCTCGACCAAAAAAAAGGAATGTGTGACCGCAATGAAACCCGAAACACAGAACGAAATCGGCAGATGCCAGAGCAAACCCGGTTCCAACGGATTTTGGACTTGAAGCAGCGCGCCAATAAAGACCGGTATGCACAGGTACCAGGCGACGCCGCAAATCGCCGCTGCAAACCACGGCAAATGAATCAAACGCCGGCGCGCCTGCGTCAGTTCCTGGAGCGGGACTGTTTGGCCGCCGACATCGGGCTGAAGGCGATCAAGTAGACCGCGGAATGAAAAAATTCGTTTCAACCACAGATAGACTCCAACGGGGTAAACCACCGCGTTGTAAACGACGACCGTGTCGAAGAAACGCTGTCGGAGCGCAGCTGTGAGCATTGGCTCTATAACGGTTGCGTTGTACCAAATGTTAAACGCGCTCCCGAGAATCTGTGGAATCACGGGCGCCAGAGCGGTCAGCACAAGGCCGTAACGTGAGCGTGCGGTGCTGCTCTCAATTTCGCTGGCCACAAGATTGAGGTCGTTTGATCTTCACCTAACTTGTCGCGCAAATCTCAAATCCCAAGTTCCAAATCCGTCGTCAATCCGTTTCGGGTTTTGGGTTTTGCGATTTGGAGCCTGCTGCCTTCAGCAGCGTCCATGGCTTAAAATAATCCAGGAGAATTAACCGACTGCGATTCTGTTGTGCGCATTCGCGTTGCACCCGAGAAAAATCCGTGAGCGGCCCGAACTGAAATCCGGCGTTCAACGGCCGGAAGAAATTGTCCTGGTGACTCGGCAAGATATAACGCGGTTGTAAGCGCTCTAGTGCGGCGTGCAATCGTGCCCGTGAATCCGGCAATGCCACCCCGAGAATGGCCAGATCCATGCGGTGATTACCCGACTGGTTAGGTGGCAACTGCTCCGGTGTTCCTCCAGAATCAATGTAAATGCGCTGGCCGTTCACTTCGATCAGAAACGCGAGCGGTTCGCCACAATTCCAATCGGCGGCGCGATGCGGCATATTTACCCGCGCGGCTGGTCGATCAAAAGGCACTTTACCGAAGAGCCGATCGTGCTTCGCAGGTAGCACGCGAATTGTCCACGGACCGATTCGTCGCACATCTCCAGGTTTTACCGGGTCACCGGAAGATGCACCAGCGCGCTTCGCAAGATCGACGCTGGATGCGGATGCAATGAGCCGCGCCCTTGTCCTTGCCATTATGAGAGGGACATCGAGCAGATGATCGAAATGTCCGTGCGTGACCAGAACCGCGTCAGGGTATGACGCGAGATGGCGCAGTCCATCGTTGATGCAAGAGACGTTCGGTTGAATGCGCGAATCGACCGCGACACTCAACAAGTCCACGCGCGAGAAGTAAGGATCGACAAGCAACGCGCGTCCTTTGAATTCGAACTGGTAACCGTTGGTACCGAGGTAAGTCACGCGCACGCCGTTGCGAGCAGTTCTGCTCGAATCGCTCACAACGAGTTGAGCATAACGATCGAGACCTCCGGCGAATGCTTGCGCCGATAACAGGAACAACAGCACAAGACGCACTTGCCATGAATAACAGAGCAGATTTTCTACACAACAAATGTAAGTCAGGTTTCGAGCCTGATAACAGATTCATCGTGGCGGCCCTGTCTCGTCAGCGAGTCCTCTGCCGCCGATTCGCGCATACGGAATAATCACGGGCGTCTCTGTGCTTGACGAATTCCGCGCGGCTGGTGACCTTCGATTAGTATGAATGTGGAATATACGGATGCCCCGACAGCTGCGCTTGAAGCGACCACGGGCGATAACATGCCCTGCCCGTATTGCGGGCATCTCCTGCCGAAAGAGGCGGAACGCTGCGACCGCTGTGATTGGGTGCGCGGCGCAACACAAACGGCTGAAGCCAAAGCGAGCGACGCGGTCGCGGTTATGTTCAGCATCGTTCCAGGCCTGGGACACATCTATAAGGGACACATCCTGGCAGGTCTTCTCTGGATGATTGGCGCGATCCCTGTCGGAATTTTTGTTTTCCTCGCTGCGTTTGCTTCCGCCGGCTGGGGTCTTGGCCTGTTTTTCTTCTATCTCGCCGCAGCGATGCTTCATGCCTACGGGATTGAGGACCGGGTCGTGCCGCCGAAGGAAGACGAAGGCGAAGAGTATTAGCAGCGTCCCATCCTTGCATCGTGAATCGCAAGTCGGTTCACGAATTTCGATTGAAAGCCTGGCCGTTGCAGCTCGAATTACGAATTCTGCGTAAGTGCAGCGTGAATTTCTTCCAGGATTTCGCGCATGCCGTAGCGGAATTTCCAGTTTGGATAATGCGCCTGGAACTTTCGCACGTCGCTGATCCACCAGATGTGGTCGCCGATCCGGTTCGCTTCTTCGTAGCTCCATCTTAATTTTTTTCCGCTGATCTGTTCGCACATCGCGATGGCTTCGAGCATTGAACAGTTGCTGTGCCGGCTACCGCCGATGTTGTAAACTTCGCCCGGTCGCGGCGATCCGATGAATTCGGCGAAGGCTTCGACCAAATCGAAGCTGTGGATGTTGTCGCGCACCTGTTTGCCTTTGTAGCCGAAAACACGATACGGTCTGCCGCTCACGGCGCAGATCATCAGGTAAGAGAGAAACCCATGTAGCTCGGTGCCGGCGTGCGCCGGGCCGGTGAGACAACCGCCCCGAAACGATATCGTCGGCATTCCGAAATATCTCCCATATTCCTGAACCAGAATATCTGCGGCGACTTTGGATGCGCCAAAGAGCGAATGTTTCGTGTTATCGATGCTCATTGTCTCGGAAATACCAGCCCCGTACTCGTGACCGGGCTCGATTTCCCAGCGTTTCTCCAGTTCGCGCAACGGCAAGTGGTTCGGTGTGTCGCCATAGACCTTGTTCGTGGAAGTAAAAATGAACGGAGCCTCTGGAGAAAACTTTCGCGCTGCCTCGAGCAGATTCAGGGTGCCATTGGCGTTCACGGTGAAATCAGTCTGCGGATCGCGCACAGCCCAGTCGTGTGACGGTTGCGACGCGGTATGCACGACGGCTCCAATGCCGCCGCGATGCTGCTTGAACAGATCCAGCACTGCGTTGGCATCGCGAACGTCGATGTCGTGATGTTCGTAACCGCGAATATTCGCAATCAGATCGTCGCGCGTTTTCCTGGTAGAGGCTTCGACGCCGAAGAATTCCGCCCGCATATCGTTGTCGATCCCAACCACGCGCGCGCCGTCTCTAGCGAAGCGCTTTACGCTCTCCGAGCCAATCAATCCCGCAGAACCTGTGACGATGATCGTGCGCACGATGACCCGTTTAACGATAGCGCGGTCTTACTCTTCGATGATCCATGTCACTTCGCCTGCGGAAGGGTCCACTCGCGCCGCGGGAAATTGTTGGTCGCGTTCGAGCACGCGCTCGATTAGCTGAGGATCTTTTGACGCGCCGACGAGAAACAAAATCTGCCGCGCATGATTGATGAGCGGGAATGTGAACGTCAACCGCCAGGCGTTCAATCTGGGAACAAAGTTTGCCACGACTTGACAGGAAGTCTCTTCCAGCGCAGCGGTCCCCGGAAAAAGCGATGCAGTGTGGCCATCGTCGCCGAGGCCCAGAAGAATGAGGTCGTGCTGATATATTGATTCACCGCGCCCGGCAGCGATGGCGTCGAGTTGCTGTGTGTACTGCTGTGCGGCGATTTGCGGATCGATTTCTCCGCGCATGCGCATTATCGATTTCTGGGGAACGGCGGCAGGCACAAAAAGATTTTCGCGCGCCATACTGAAATTGCTTTGCGGATCATCCGGCGGCACGCAACGCTCGTCCCCGAATGTGAAGCGAACCGACTCCCAACGAAAATCACGCGTCCCCGATGCAATATGAGCGTAAACAGGTGCGGGCGTATGTCCGCCCGAGAGCGCGATCCGAAACTCGTTGCGCTCAGCGATGGCTTTGCGCGCTTGCTCGAGAATGAACGCCGCGGCATCAACGACGAAATCCTTGGTGCGAGTGATTTTAACAATAGCCATAGTCAAAGAACTCTCACGCGTTGCATTGGATCGTAGCGTGGGCGCGCGGCGCCGACCGAACGCCGGAGCGCGGCGTCGCTACCTCAAATGGCACAGTGCGACTGGCCGCGCTTTTGCAAGTAACGCTGATGATATTCCTCCGCGCGCCAGAATTTCGATGCCGGCTCGATCTGCGTCACGATTGGACGATTGAAACGGCCGCTTTTTTTCACTTTTTCTTTCGAAGCAGCCGCCGCCGATTCTTGCTCGGGTGAATGATAAAAAATCACGGAGCGATATTGCGCTCCCACATCCGGGCCCTGCCGGTTCAACGTAGTGGGGTTATGATTCGACCAGAAAACTTCCAGGAGTTGGTCATAGCTGACTTGTGACGGGTCAAATTGCAGTTCCAGAACCTCGGCGTGTCCAGTCTTGTCGGTGCAAACGTCCTGGTATGTGGGATTTTCTTGTGTTCCACCCGCATACCCCACGCTCGTGGACAAAACACCTTTCACATTACGGAAAATTTCCTCCACGCCCCAGAAACATCCCGCGCCGAATGTCGCTTTCTCCGTTTGCATGCGAAGACGATGAGACCATTACATCACATGCGCAACCAAATGCTTGCCGCCATTCGCGACTTGACTTGCCTGCACTGGTCTCATTTTCATGGCACTTAAGTCCAATAGCGCCCAGTTACGATCGCTGCTATCGCAAATGCCTTAACCGTAATGAACAACTCCGCCACTACCATACAGCAGGTTCGTCCGCTCCTGCCGGTTCGACTTTTCAATGGATTTGGCGCACTGCTGGAAAAGGCGCGAATTCGATCAACTCCGATCATCGCGGCGGACTTGATCGGGACTGCCAAACGACGCTGTGGACTCGATGATTTTGGTGAGGGCGAGCTTTTTGAAGCGCTGTCGCGCTTGCTTGATTCCTGCCGGGATGAGGCACGGCTTAATCTGATCGGAAAAATTGCTCTGAAGGTCGATGTTTTGCAGGCGTTATGCGCGCGTCTCAAAATGGAGCGGGACCGTCAGCTTCACCCAAACATTTCGCGCCAGGAAATCCGCAAGCCGCTGTTTATTGTCGGATTGCCTCGCAGCGGCACCAGCGTGCTGCACAGACTGCTGGCCGCGGACCCGGAACATCGAGCTCCTCTGATGTGGGAAGTGAGGTCGCCATCGCCACCTAATCGCGTGCGTGAGAAGCGCCGGATTCAGCAGGCGGCGCAGAGTTCTAACTTCTTTAACTGGATCGTGCCTACGTTCCGCTACGTGCACGCAATAGGTCCAGAAGTCCCACAGGAGTGCGTGAGCCTTATGACGCCGACATTTTTGAGCGATCAGTTCGATGCAATGTATTATGTGCCATCGTACCGCGCCTGGTTTTTTCAGCAGGATTTGCGGCCAGCATACGAATTTCACCGCCGGTTCCTGCAACATCTACAGTTCCGGCGGGCGGCCCGCCGTCGTTGGATACTGAAAGCGCCCACTCACATGTCTGCCATGCCGGCGTTGCTGTCGGTCTATCCGGATGCGCTGTTCGTGCAGACGCACCGGACGCCGCTCGATTCCATGGCATCGGTGTCGAGTCTGATGACGATCCTTCGCAGTGCGTTCAGCGACGCCGTTGACCCGGTCACTTTGTGCCGTGAAGCAATCGATTACTGGTCCGACGCCATCGGGAAATTTTTGCCTGAACGCGATCGACTGGCCGACAACCGCATTTGCGACATCAAATATGACGAGATTCGTTGCGACCCCATCAGCGCGGCCGGGCGAATTTACGAATATTTCGGCTGGTCACTATCACGCGAAGCAGAGCAGCGCATGCGCTCTCTGGTTGCAATCCAGGCCGACAGATTATCCGCCAACCACCGATACGATTTGTCGCAGTTTGGTTTCACCGCGGCTGAAGTGCTCCATGCCTTCGCACCGTATTGCCAGCGGTTTGGTTTTTGGCATTCCGCTCGTGCGCAGCAGAAGCAACCAGCTCGCTCGATTGCGTGATCCAATCGAGGAGCAACTCTTCGGGAATGATCTTCGAGGTTTGCCGTGTAATTCGCGCCGATCATCCGAGTTTGCCGGGTCATTTTCCCGGCGCGCCTCTTGTCCCGGGAGTCGTAATTCTCGATGAAGTGCTCGAAGCGCTGATTGAGTGGCGTCAGAACTCCAAGCTCACCGGCATACGAACAGTGAAGTTTCTTGCGCCTCTGAAACCGGAGCATCCATTCACGATTTGTCTGTCGGCAGACGATCCGCGCCCCGGGGAAGTGAATTTTTGCTGTCGCGCAGAAGACCGCGTAATAGTCGAAGGTCGACTTGAAGTTGTTTGGGAAGCAACATGACTTGGTGAACGCGGCCGCATTCGGAGCGCATAAATTTGAGACCGGGCCGAGCCACCCGCGCCTTGCCGACTATCTCAAGGAATTTCCCCCCGCGATATTCAGTGAGCATTTGTACCAGAGCATTGAACTGATGGAGCGTTACAGCATCGAAGTAGCTGTAAACTTGTTAGGCCAATTAAACCTGACGGAACAGCTCGGCGGGTGGCGCTCAGCCGACGAGCTTTGCAGGCTGTGTCGTTTTCAGCCGCGTTTCAGACTTGCGCTACAGTGGATCCTGGCACGCCTGGTCGAAACGGGGTGCCTCGAGGTCAAAGTTGATGGTGAAAGCCGCGCGTACCGTTTGCGGAAGATGCCATCCGAACCTGATCTTACACACCTCCGGGTACTCGGACTCAACATTGATCCCGGTAACGCGGCGACATTTGATCTTTTGGATCTCGCAGCAAGCCTTTATCCCGCCGTTGCGACTGGTCAGCAAAACGGCGATGAGAACCTGTTCGGGCCACAAGGCATACCGTTTTGGCTCAACTATTTTAACAACGACAATTTGACCTATGCAGTAAACAACTGGGTAGGTGCGGCTGCAGCCGCCAATCATCTTGCCTCACAGCCACGATTGCAAATCCTGGAAGTCGGGGCGGGCACAGGCAGCGCCACAGAAATTCTACTGCACCTACTCGATGAACGGGGCCTTTTGCCGCGACTTGAGCGTTATCTCATCACCGAACCGAACGCGTACTTCCGGCGCTGCAATCAACGCAAGTTGGCAGCGCAATACCCGAACCTCCCCTTGGAATGGGCGCCGCTGGACCTCAATGTGCCGTGGAACACTCAAGAAATCGCTTCAGCAGGATTCGACCTCGTCTATGCCGTTAACGTGATGCACATTTCGAAAAACCTCCTTTTTAGCCTGAATCAAGCGCGCTTGGCCCTGGGTGTTGGTGGCTGGCTCGTGCTTGGGGAATGCCTGCGACCGTACGAAAATCAGCCGATCTATCCGGAATTAATGTTCCAGATCCTGGACAGTTTTAGTAGCGTCGAAACAAATCCGGAGTTTCGCCCGAATCCGGGTTTTTTGACTGCAGAACAATGGCGGCGCGCTTTTGTGCGGGCGGACCTGAGGCATCCGAAGGTAGCCCCGAACGTCGAGGCGATCCGCGAGATTTATCCGCATTTTTTCACCGGCGCCATCTGTGGACAGAAAACGGCGACCGCAGCATGACGCCACAAGTTGTTGGAACGAAACGATCGGAGGCAAATCGCTGGGTGGGTTTGCAGGAGCGCGGCACGCCGGCTTCGCTGGAAGTGATCGCATGGATAGCAGAGCGGGTCGGTCGGCGGGTAGCGAGACTCTTGTTGTATCCGATCACGCTTTACTTTATGACGACGGCGCACGCAGCGCGTCGGGCTTCTTACGAATTCCTGAAGCGGGCGCGAGGACGTTCAGTCCGTTGGTGGCACGTGTTGCACCATTTTTTTTACTTTGCTGCCACGATTCTGGACCGCGTTTATTTGCTGCGCGGTGAATTCGACCGGTTCTCTATCCCAATTCACGGAAAAGAAATGTTGCAGCGCCAGAAGGAAGCCAGCAGGGGCGGCATCTTGCTAGGCTCTCACCTCGGCAGCTTCGAAGTGTTACGCGCACTTGGAGTGATGCAGGGAGGTTTTCCACTCAAGGTGCTGATGGACACCAGGCATAACCAGAATATCAGCCGGTTTTTCGACGCGCTAAATCCCACGATTGCGGGCACAGTTATCGCACCTGATCGGCCGGATACATTGATCAAGATCAGAGAGAGCCTCGATGCCGGCTGCTTTGTCGGGATGTTAGGCGATCGCGTTTTCGGCGCCGATAAGACAAGCCGCTGTCAATTCCTTAGCGCGCCTGCCACTTTCCCGGCTGGTCCGATCGTGCTTGCAGCCATGATGCATTGTCCTGTGGTTTTGTTCTTCGGCTTGTACCGCGGCGGCAACCGCTACGAAATTTATTTCGAACATTTCGCCGACGAAATTCGCCTGGATCGGGAGCGGCGCGCCGAAGAGATCCAGTCCTGGATGCAGCGCTATGTCACGCGGCTCGAGCACTACTCAGCTCTTGCGCCTTACAATTGGTTTAACTTCTATCCATTTTGGGATAGGGCTGCCCCTCGTTGAAAAGTCAAAGCGTTAAAGCGTCGATTGGTCATTCTGAGCGGAGCGAAGCGAAGGTTCTCACAGTCACTTTAACCTCATGTCCATCCCAAAATCGGAGATTCGCACGCTGATCCCCCACTCTGGTTTGATGTGCCTGCTGGATGAAGTCACGCAGTGGGACGATAGATCGATTGTGTCCATCACTAACACGCATCGCGATCCAGCGAACCCTTTGCGCCGCCAAGGGCGCTTATCGGCCGTGCACGCTTTCGAATACGGCGCGCAAGCGGCAGCTGTTCACGGCGGTTTGCGAGCACGTGCAGCGGGCACGATCGCGCCACCGGGATATTTGGCTGCGCTGCGGGACGGACGGTTATACGTTACACGACTGGATTACATCCATCTGCCACTTCGGATTTGCGCCAGGCATCTGTTCGGCGAGGGCGCAAACACGGTTTACGAATTTATTGTATCGGCGGCCACTGTTCTCGTAGCCGAAGCCCGAGTCACGATCGTCGAACGCGCGTAAGACTGCGTAACGCAGAGCTGAGCATTATCTGTGGCCACCGCCCTGTGGGCGGTCCAACGAGTTAGGCAATTACGGCTGGCTACAGATCACATTACGATGCCACCATCGACGCACAACACCTGCCCGGTTATGTAAGCAGCTTCCGGCGATGCGAGGAAGGCCACCGCAGCGGCAATGTCCTCTGGTGTCCCGGTTCTCCCGAGCGGGATTTTGCTGTGAATCGCATCCTTTATTTTTTCGGACAGCCCGGCTGTCATGTCGGTGATAACAAAACCCGGCGCCACCGCATTCACGGTGATGTTGCGGCTGGCTAGTTCGCGTGCGAGCGATTTGGTAAAGCCGATCAACCCTGCCTTGCTCGCGCCGTAGTTTGTCTGCCCGGCATTGCCCATCAAACCAATCACAGAGCTGATATTGATGATGCGGCCATTGCGTTGTTTGGTCATCGCACGAACAAGCGCATGGGTAAAACTAAACGCGCCGCGCAAGTTAGTGTTGATAACATCGTCCCAATCTTCCAGCGACATGCGCATCGCGAGCGCGTCACGCGTAACGCCGGCGTTGTTGACCAGAATGTCTGAGCGGCCAAAATCCTCCAAAATTCGGGCACCGATTTTTTGGACGGCCGCGTGATCTGCGACATCGACGGCGTACGCTTTCGCCGCGTCGCTCCGTGTGTCGTTGATTTCATTCTTAGTCTTCGTCGCATTTTCTTCGCTTCGGCTCACACACGCCACACGCGCGCCTTCGCTCGCCAAGCGCAAAGCAATTGTTCGCCCGATGCCCCGGCCTGCGCCAGTGACGATGGCAACTTGACCTTCAAATCTCATGTCGTTGTGCACTTGTAATCACTAATGCCCACGAATAAACACGAATTTGCCGTTTCTCGTGTGCCGAAGCAGATTCCATCAGCGGTGGGTCGCCACGCAAGGCGAGGAAACCTATTCCACCGCTCCATAACGGCGCTGCCGTCTCCCGAATTCTTCCACGGCAGCAAATAGATCCTCTTTCGTAAAATCGGGCCACAACTTCGGCGTGATGTACAACTCAGTGTATGAAGTTTGCCAGAGTAGAAAATTTGACAGACGCATTTCGCCGGAGGTGCGGATTAGGAGGTCGGGATCAGGATAGTAGCGGGTGTAAAGATGTTTGCTGAACATTTCGACATCGACCATCGCCTTGTCGATGTGACCGAGTTCGATCGCACGCAGCAAACTCTTGATGCCGTCGATTATCTCTAGGCGTCCGCCGTAGCTGAGCGCCAAAATGAGGGTGAGACCGGTGTTTCCGGCGGTCTGCTCGATCGTGGTGTGAAGTCGCTCCTGCGCACTCTGCGGCAGATCGGTTAACCGGCCAATCGCTTGAAGGCGCACATTTTTCTCAAGCAATTCCGGTGTTTTCTCCTTCAGAAATTTTTCCAACAAACGCATCAGCGCAATGATCTCAGTTTTCGGACGCTGCCAGTTTTCAGCAGAAAAAGCATAGAGAGTCAGATATTCCACTTTCAATTCGCCGCAGCCTTCAACGCATTCCCGAACTGCCTGCGCACCGGCTTCGTGGCCTTTAATGCGGGAAAATCCGCGCAACTTCGCCCAACGTCCGTTGCCGTCCATGATGATGGCGATGTGGCGGGGAACTGTTTTGATTCTGGCAGACATTTAGCAGCCTTATATCTGCAATTTGTTGCCGAGAGGCAAGTAGCGTGGGTCGCTAATGACGAAATCCGAATGACGAAGCCAAAAGGAATGCCGAATGATCAAATGATGAAGGTTTCATTTTCGCAATTCGTGATTGTTTCCACATTCGACATTGGTGCTTCGTCATTTCGTGAACGCGAAGTGGGTTCAGTTTTTTTCAAATGCGTCGCGTCGGTCGCCCAAGGCATGCGTTCAAAGAATGATCGTCTGACCGCGCGCGGGTCCAACGCTGACCAGCGACAACTTTGCCCCGGTCAATTCAGAGATATATCTCACATACTTTCTGGCAGCCGAAGGAAGCTGCGAAAACTTTCGTGCCGCGTGAATTGATGTTTTCCAGCCGGGGATTTCTTCGTAGACCGGTTCACAGTTTCCCAACTGACTCGCGTCACACGGCGGAACAGCCAAGCGTTTGCCGTGTAGCTGATACGCAACGCAAACGCGAATGGGATCGACTTTATCCAGTCCATCGAGATTCGTGATGGCGATTTCGTCAATACCGTTGATCATGCCTGCGTAACGAGTGGCTACGGTATCGAACCAGCCGCATCGGCGCTTGCGCCCGGTCGTCGCGCCAAATTCGCGTCCCAAATTGTGGAGCATCTGCGCTAATTGCGCGTCCTCAGTAGGCAATGCGCCGTCGCCTACCCGGGTCGAGTACGCTTTCATCACGCCCACAACGCGATCCATGCGATGCGGCGGCACCCCGGTGCCTGTGCACGCGCCGCCCGCTGTCGTGTTTGAGGAAGTCACATACGGATAGGTGCCATGGTCGATATCGAGGAACGTTCCTTGCGCGCCTTCAAACAATATTTTTTTGCCGCGCTCCATCGCTCGATGCAGGTAAACCACCGTGTTCGTAACGTAGGGCCGCAATTTTTCGCCGGCTGCAAGATAAAGTTTGTTCACATCGCGAAAACTGATCGGCTTCGCACCTAACGCCTGAAGGATTCTGTTGTTCTCAATGATTTTAGCTTGCAATTTTTTCGAGAAAACAATCGGCTGCATCAGGTCGGATACGCGCAGTCCTGTGCGCGCTGCTTTATCGCCGTAGGCCGGGCCAATTCCCCGTTTCGTGGTTCCAATGCGGCCGCGCCGCAGCTCGCGTTGCTCATCGAGCAACCGGTGATACGGCAGAACGAGATGCGCGCAATCGCTGATGAGCAAATTGCTGTGTATCGTGATTCCCAATTGACGCAAACCATCCAGTTCGGCCACGAGCGCGACCGGATCGATCACGACGCCGTTTCCGATCACGCACACTTTGCCGCGCCGGAGAATTCCGGACGGAATTAAATGTAGCACGTATTTCACGCCGCCGTGGATGACCGTGTGCCCGGCATTATTCCCGCCCTGGCTGCGAACAACGATATCTGCGCGAGCAGTCAGCACGTCGATAATCTTGCCCTTGCCTTCATCGCCCCACTGCATCCCGATCAAAATTGTGTTGGCCATATGAAATCAGAAATAGGCAAAAAATTTTCCCGACGCATCCTGCGGGACGCAGTCGGGACTTGCCCACAGATAATAAGTTAGTGGAATCCCCACGCAAGAAATTTTGCGTCCTGTGACAGCTCCGGCCGTTGAATGCTACGGACAGCGCGCTGTCTTTTTCCCCGAAAGTTTTCGGGGCAACGCGGCGTCCCCGCCACTCACCTTCCCGACGGAGAGGGGCTTGGCGGCTCTCTTCCCGATTCCATCATCGTCGGCCGAACTGGGCCGATCCCCTCGAGAGTTGTGCTTCGCGATTTCGTCGAACCCGATGAGCTCCTTTGCTCGACCGGTATTTGTCTTTTCACCGGCCTGGCAGTTTCAGCGACAGTCGGATTCAGCGCTGGAGCGCTTTCGACATCAGCTTCGCGCGCTTTCGTCGGCTTCGAAACGGATTGGTCGTTCGATCCTCCCGCAGCGCGCGCCCCAGCGGCTCGCATTTCTTCAAGCGTAAGCGCTCCAGGGGTAGACTTCTTCTCGCGCGACTTGGATTTTCGTGGCTTCGCCGCAGGCGTCTCGAAGGGCAGTTCCTCGGAAGGCTGGACTGTTTGCTTTGGAGCTTCCGGTGGTTGCCTCAGAGGTTCGGGTTTTTTTTCGCGAGCAACGATTACTTCCTGCGCATGTAATTTCCCGATGATAATGACACTGCAGAGCAATAAGGGGAAAAATCGTCTCAGCATGATGCCGCCTGGCAAACGAATGAACCCATTCACTAGCCCTCGCTCATTAACGTTGCCGAATTAACCAGCTGGACGCTGTACCTGAATTACCGGCAAGGGAAAACGCAGCCGCAATTCGTTTTCCAAATAAATTTCAACGTGATGCATCCCGTATTGCTGAAATTGCACGCCGCCAAAATAATGGACGTTGGTGGCGTGGCCTTCCATCTCTTTCAATACGAATTCGACTTCCGCCTGGGCGATGACCTGCTGTTCATCAATCCCGACGATGCGGGCTCTTTGGCGAAACTTGCCGGAGCCGCTGCACCAGCGCGTCCAAATACAAAGCCGAAAATAATTGATTGGTAACGCTGGAGCCGGGATCACGCTCAACACGCCGATGAGGCTTTGCATGCCATTGACTTCGCATCGGATATCCTCGCAAATGACTGCGCTTTGCAGGTCTGGAAGAATAGCATCCGTTTCCATCGTCAACTGATCATATCATTCCGCGCATCAACAGCGCCAACAATCCAAGACCAAGCACAATCCGGTAAACCGCGAATGGCGCAAATCCCCGCGCGCGCACCCAGTTCATGAACCATGCGACCACTGCCAACGCGATGAAAAATGAAATGACAAATCCAATTGCGAGCACGATCCATTCATGCGGCGTGATCGTGAGAGGCGCAATCTCGGCTTCGTGATGATGCGATATAACGGACTTTAGAAAATCGTAGCCGGTGGCCACGGCCATCGTCGGCATTGAAAGAAAAAACGAAAACTCGAGCGCCGCCGAACGCGACATGCCGGCAATTTGACCGGCTGCGATCGTGGACATTGAACGCGACGTTCCCGGGAAAACAGCGGAGAGAATTTGCGCCGCTCCGATCCAGATCGCCTGCGGCAGGGTCATCTCCTCCATGTGCGTTGTTCGCGGCCGCGTAAAAACGGCGTCAACAATCCACATGATGATTCCGCCAATCAGCAGCGCCAGGGCCATCACCCACAGACTTTCCAAGTTTTTGCCGATGATTTTAGCCAGCGCCCACGCCGGAATCGCGGTCACGACAAATGCGATGATCGTAAGACTCAATGGATGCGTGACGATGGTGCGATCCCCGCGTTCTCCCTCCGGAAAGGTACGAACAAACTTCACGATGCGGTGCCAAAAATACACTGGTAAAGCGAGGATGGCTCCGAGCTGGATCACAATCGTGTACATCTTCCAGAAGCCATCTTGCAGGTCGATGTGCAGGAACGCTTCGCAAATGCGCAAATGCGCGGTCGAGCTCACAGGAAGAAATTCGGTTAGTCCTTCGACGATCCCGAGAAAGGCAGAAAGCAAGTAGTCGTGCATTCGCTGGATGGTTGAACAGTTAAAAGGTTAAAAGGCTAAAATGGGCGAATGTTTAAAAAATTGATCTGCCACAGCGCGCGATATCCCTTCGTTGTACTTTTTAACTGTTTAACTTTTCAACTATTTTAACAGTATCAGCGTTCCGCGCTCATAACGCCTCCATCCCCCGTTCACCGGTCCGAATGCGCACCGCTTCTTCGACTTCGGTCACAAAGATTTTGCCATCGCCAATTTTCCCAGTCTTCGCTTTTTCCAGAATTGCCTCAACCGCGCGTTGCGCGCGATCATCGGCGATGACGATCTCGAATTTGATTTTAGGAAGGAAATCCACCGTGTACTCGGTGCCGCGATAAATTTCGCTGTGACCCTTCTGGCGACCAAATCCTTTCACCTCGCTCAGAGTCATTCCTTCGACACCTACGGCCATTAGCGCTTCCCGCACCGGCTCAGCTTTGAAGGGCTTAATAATCGCCTCGATTTTCTTCACGGCGCCAAATTAAACCTGCCTGCGTCCGAAATGGCAAGCGCGCGGGATTAAATCGAGATCAAAATGACCGGTCACAATTCTAGGCCGGGCCTAGGCCGCGCCATCAAAGTTTGCGGCCGAATTTTTTCTCTAATTCGGCCAGCGAAATCTGGATCATCGTTGGGCGGCCGTGCGGACAGCAGTAGGGCAGATCGCAATCGAGCAAATCCCGGATCAACTTTTCCACTTCGGGATAGCGCAATGGATCATTCGCTTTGACAGCATGACGACAAACGGTTTTTGCGATCATTTCTTCGCCCAAACGCATCGCTGAAGCGCTGTTACCGGTGCCTTTCAGATCGTCAATTACTTTGCGCATGAATTGCGCCGCATCGGACACGCTCAAAAAACTGGGAAGACTATCAATTTTAAAGTTGTCCGGCCCGAAGCTCTCGATTCCGATTCCCATCCTTTGCAGCGTTGAGAGGTTGCGCTCGATCCAATCGGCGTCACGCGGCGGCACATCGAAAGTTTGCGGCAGAAGCAGCTTCTGCGTCGGAACGCCCTGCTCTTCCATTCTGCGCCGCAATTCTTCGAACAGGATGCGCTCGTGCGCCGCATGTTGATCGACCAGGACGAGGCCATCTGCACTTTCCATCAAGACATAAAGCTTACTGAGAACGCCGATGATCTCGAATTGCTGCTGGGCGGCTTTCCTGGAATTCCGCTGTAGAGCAAGCGCTTTGTTTGCCGAACCGGGATCCGGGCGTGGCAGGCGGTGCGCCTGCCCTACAATCTCTGGGCCTGGTGCCCGCATAAAGTCGACGCCTCCGGATGCGCTAGTGCCAAGATGTGGCAACTCACGATGCGTGTACTGCGAAGCAGATACCTCGGGGCGCAGTGTTAAATCTGGAGCGGGTTTCGCGGGAACGTCAGTGGATGGCCGAACGGGTGCCCGAAATTTTTCCTGCCATTCGGCTCGAGCCGTTTCCAATGTTTGTTGAATGCAGCGAACAATCGTCTCACGGACACCGTTCGGATCATGAAAACGGACTTCGCGTTTTGCCGGGTGCGCATTTACATCCACCGCCTTGGGATCAAGCTCAAGAAACAGGAACGTAACCGGGTATTGTCCTTTCATCAGAGCAGTGTGGTATCCCTCGCGAATAGCCCCGGTAATTAGACTACTTTCAATCGCGCGGCCGTTTACGAACACAAGTTGCTGACTACGGGTCTGTCGGCTCAGACCTGCCTGCCCGATAAAACCACTGATTCGAATTTTGGACGAAGCAAGATCACTAACTTCGACGAGGCGTTGCAACAACTCAGCACCATACAAATCCCGGATGCGATCGCTGAGCCTTACCGTCGCCGGCAACTGGAGCAACATGCGGTCGTCGCGCAACAACGAGAAAGCGATCTGAGGATGCCCGATGGCTTGCAGATGAAGCTGATGTTCGATGTTGCGGCTTTCCGTGCTCTCGGAGCGCAGAAATTTCCGGCGCGCCGGTAGATTGTAAAAAAGCGAGCGAACTTCGACCTGGGTTCCAGGGGCTTCACCGCCGTCTCGCACAATTTCAATCTTGCCGCCGTTAACGATAATCTCAGTTCCTGCGATGGCGCGCGCTTCGCGTGTTGTGAGGCGAAATCGCGATACACTAGCGATGCTGGGTAGAGCTTCGCCACGAAATCCGAGTGTCGCCACCGCTTGAAGATCAGCAGCAGAGCGAATTTTGCTGGTGGCGTGTCTCTCCAGCGAAAGCAGCGCGTCGTCGCGGTCCATGCCGCAGCCGTCATCTATGACGCGAACGAGAGAAATTCCTCCGCGACGAATGACGATGTCAATCTTGCGAGCGCTCGCGTCGAGACTGTTTTCGACCAATTCTTTCACCACCGATGCGGGACGCTCCACGACTTCGCCAGCTGCCACCTGGCTTGCGACGGTTTCGGAAAGCAATCGAATCCGGCCCATTTTGTGTCTGATTGTAAATTCCGGATCAGGGATTGCGAAGAAAATCCGATGGTAGCGACGCCGCGCTGCGGCGTCCAGACGGCGCAGCGCGCCTTCCCTACCTTTTGACTTGGTATGTCGCAGTCGTATTTTGAGGTAATGATTAACGTCACGGACAACGCTGTTCGGCAGCTCCGGAATTTGCTCTCGCAGCGACCGGAAGAGTCGGGCCGGGGCTTGAGAGTACAAGTGGGCAAAGGCGGCTGTTCCGGTTTGCATTACGAGATGACGCTCGCCCAATGCAAAGACGGCGATGCGATAGTCGAGTGCGATGGCGTACATTTTTTTATCGACGAGGAGAGCGTTCCATACCTGCGCGGCGCGACATTGGATTTTACCGATGGTCTGACCGGCACTGGTTTTCGAATCGTCAATCCAAACGCATCGCGAACGTGCGGATGCGGTTCGTCCTTTGAGGCGGCACAGTCAGGTTGAGACCGAAAACTTTAGCGCGCTGAACTGATGGACTATGGCACGAATCCATACGATCCGTACCAAGACGAGGCGCTCACCCGCCGCCGGCAGCGAATCAATTATTTTGCCTGGACTGTCGCGATTTTGCTTTTGACCGGTTTCGCGCTGGCAGCGTGGCTCGGCAGTTTCTATATCTTCAACCAACCAGAGCGGCCTGACAGCTATCGAATCCTGCAACGGCTGCACAAGGTCGAACCTCCGAAGCGGTTCGAACTCACAGCCGCGCCAGCAGGCGAATTCCTTAACGCAAGTCAACTTTACGAGCACTACGTGGGGATGGGCGCTGCTGAGTTGGCGAAGACCAACGCCGAGCTGCTGCGCAATTATATCCGAAATTATCAGCAGGTCCGCGGTCTGGTCCCCTACGTGGTAGGTCGATACACGGTCATCGCAGTGCGCGAGCTCGGGCCTGAAGATGTTTTTCCGTCCGGCATGGCAGCGCTCACTGGTGCCGTTGATAGCGGCGAGCTGCTCATGGAACACGTCTATCCAGCGAACCCCGAAGCCCTCCCGCTCATGAAGCAGACGCTGACCGTCGGATTGCAAGTGAAACTGGAGCGCAGTCACGATATTTCTGCCGTGATTCATGCTGAGCGATTGATTGATGGACGAATTCTGATCACGACTGTTCCGCTGCTTTACGGAAGTTATACAGTGACGCGCGGCTTGGGCACGTTCCGACTGGAGCCGCCGCTCAGTCTCAACCTCGCTGCCGGTTGGCCGTTGTTTAAATCACAGGAACGCGCGTCCATCGAACAACGACTGGCCGAATATCGGGAAAAAATGGCAGTCTCTCAAGCCGGGTCGGTTCCGATTCCTGGCGCAAGTGTAAGTCCGCCGCCTGCCAAAAACGAATTGGTCCGCATCGAACAAGCCAGACCCGTGGCGCCGGTGTCGACGACCCCGCCCGTTGTTGCCAGCAATGAGAAGCTCGCGAAACCGACGCCGAGAGGTAAAAAGGGCAGGAAACAAAAACTTGAATCTCCCGCGCCTCAATCGACTCCTGCACAAGCAGTGATCGCTCAGAATAAACCGGTGTTAGCTGCTACGCCGACTACCGTTGCATCTGGACTCACTCCTCCCAGCGCGCTTAATGTTCCTGTCGCCACGCCGGCGGCTGCGTCTAAAGTTCCTGATGTTGCCACTGGCGCGATCGCACAGCGTTCGCCACTTGCGATGGCTACGCCGGTTCCGGTTCTGTCCGCTCAACCTGCTCCGCCTGATTCCTCTAACGTGGCTCTGGCCTCAAACGCGGGCGGTGGCAGTTGGAAAACCTTTGCGGCAGGAAAAATGCCGCTTGGAAGACTAATTGGAACCAGCGACTTGAACGAGGTAGCGGACCGCGGGCTCGCCGGGGAACGCGTTTATTTGAAAGGCCAGTTCGTTGTGAATTTTTCCGACGCGAACAAGGCCGTGCTGCGGCCGCGCACGACGCTAACAAGCAAGATGCTGCATTTCGGCGGCGGCTCATCGACACGCATCGTTGTAGAGTTTCCGCGCGGTTATACGCCTCCCCCTCAGGGCGCCGTAGTGAACCGCGATGAGATGCGGCCGTATGAGATCACCGAAGTGCGCAAGCAAGAAGACGGACAACTCAACGTCTTTGTCCGCGAAATCATGCAATCGAATTAGACAGGGACGGTGCGTTGCGCCGTCCGGACATCGCAGCGCGATGTCCCTACCATGGCACTTAGTCGTTACGCGAGCGAAGGATTACTTTGCCGTCCCGGATCTCGATCGTACCAAGATCGTACGCATTCCGCTGATCCAATAGGTACTCGCGGAGCTGCCGAGAACGATATTTCCAATTTAGGAAATCAGTCGGTACTTGCTCGCCGTTTACGGTAATCTGACTAAACTGCGGGTTCTCCAGTGATTGCGGCCCGTTCAGTTCGACGGTGACATCACCGTTAAAGTAATATCCGGGCCTGCCGAAAAATCCTCCGATCGGCGCACTCGTCTGGAGGTGAAGGCGATTGCCTTCAATCGATGCAAAAACTTTGCCGCGCATGTTCTCGTTTGCGGCAATCAACCCATTGATATCATCCGCGCTCAGCTCGATCTCCGTCGGCTGACCTCCGCGCGTTTTCTGTTCGAAATCCTGCCAACGTTCCCGCGCTGTTTGGATCTGTCGATCGGAACCGGTAAATTCAGGCACCGGCGTTGGCGCTTCTGCGATGGAATGTGATTTGGCCAGCCAATAACTGCCGTAAAACAAAGCCGAGTGACGATGAAGTCCCCAAGACATTCCGGCAAAGCAAGCTATCGCCAGCACAATGGCAAATATCAAAAAAATGAGGCAACCCCGGGCGAAACAGCCCAGGCCCTTTCTCCTCGGGGGCGCTTCAACCCAGGTGTTCATCTGTAGAGCGATTCGTTACATCGTTGCACGATGCACGATTTACGATTCAACGTGGCAAAGCCATCTTCTCCTGCGCTTCCATCAACTTGCCGTACAACGCGCGTAACCCATCCGAGAGCACGCGCGCGCCGCCGATGATCGGCATGAAATTCGTATCGCCGCTCCACCGCGGGACGATGTGAATATGCAAGTGATCGGTAACACCTGCGCCCGCGCATTCGCCTAGATTCAAACCAATGTTAAACCCCTGCGCCTTCACCGCCGCGCGCAAAAGCGCCTGCGCGTGCACGACCAAATTCCACAACTCGACGAGCTCATTCTCGCCGAACGCAGAAAGCTCAGCAACTTTCCGATACGGCACCACCATTAAATGTCCGACCGTGTAAGGGTATCGGTTCATCATGAGAAATGCATTCTTGCGACGCGCGATGACCAGGTGCTCCGCGTCATCGCTCGCCCGCGCCGCCGTTTCGAGAAAGTTGCGGTCGCGCGGCTCCTTCTCGAAATACTCCACTCGCCATGGAGCCCAGAGAGTCTCAAGTTCCTTCTTTGGAAATTGTTCGTTCGCCATTCCCGAATCGCTTCCACCGTAGGGAAAGCTGATACCTTCCGTTTCGCGAGAGTAGTTTCATCCGCCGCAAAGTCGAGCCAGCATTTCTGTCGTTTTCCAGTGTCGCCCGGAGCAAATGGGCTTGCGCTCGTAGAAAAAAAGCGGACCAATCATCTCGTGGCCGCTCAAACAATGAGCCAAAGTAGTGATCCTGCTTCGGATTCAACCCCGGATGGGCCGATCTGGAGCTACCGTTTCGTCCCCAACCAGCCAGCGCGGCCGATCACTTCGGAGGAGGCCGTTGAGTTTTTGACCGCGCCGGGTCCCAGCTTGCCGGATGAATTCCTCTGGTTGCATTTTTCGCTTTCCAATCTGCGGTCTGAGCCCTGGCTACGGCGGTATCTAACCTTGCCCGATAGCTTTTACGAATCGTTGCATAGCGATGCAGACTCCACTCATTTGCAGCAGGACGCAGACTCACTGGTGGCGCGCATCCATGATGTGCTTTTTGATTTCACATTTAATGCTCCGATTGCGAGCACCAGTCTTTGCATAAAGTCTCGCGTGCTCATAAGCGCGCATGTTCGGCCCTGGCGCTCCATTGACAAACTCCGGGCTGCAGTGCAAGCGGGCCAGATGTTTCGGTCGCCGATTGAAGTTCTGTCGCGCTTGTTACGAGATCAGGCCAGTGTGTTGGTTGACATTGTACGCAAGTCCACCAAGCGCATAGATCCAATGGAAGAGAGACTGCTGGCCAAGCGGATTTCCGTTAGTCGCAGCGAATTAGGTTCTCTGCGGCGGATATTGGTTCGACTCCAACGACTTCTGGCCCCGGAACCGGCTGCATTCTTTCGCCTTCTGAGTCGGCCTCCTGATTGGATTACAGAAGACGAGCTTCACAACCTGCAGCAAGCGGCCGAGAAGTTCTCCGCCGCTATCAGCGACACAACGGCCCTGGTTGAACGCCTCAAACAGCTTCAGGAAGAATTGGCCGCCCTTGTCAATGAACAGACAAATCGCACCTTGTTTCTGTTGACGGTAGTAACTGTGCTGGCCTTGCCGATCAACCTGGTGGCGGGCCTGTTTGGCATGAATGTAGGCGGTATCCCTCTGGCCCAACATAGGTACGGTTTCTTTTTAGTCCTTGGACCACTGCTGGTCTTAACAGCGCTTCTGGCGTATTGGGGGATGGTCAAACGCCGTTACTAAGAGCGTTTCAAACCTGAAGGAGGAAGAAACTTTCGCTTTAGTCTATCCACTGCGGCAGACAAGCCATGACCAATCTTTTTCTCGTTAGACCCAATCGCCGGCTGCGACTGATGCAGGTATTTCTCTGCTCGGCTGACATTCGTTAGGTGACCATGCGCATCGCCAAACCAAATCGGGCAACGCACACCTACAGGCAAAAACTGTGGGCACCACCTGCGCAAGTCTTTCCACTCTTGTGCCCAGTACGAGAGACCGAGTGGGCTGACGGTTGGCTACCCGACCTGGTCATCAGCTCCTCGGGAATTGCCGAGCGCGATTGCATTTTCATTACGCCGGACAAACCCGGTAAAGCGATTTGGTATGTCACGCACCATGAGCCACAAAACTGGTTTATTGAGATGTTAAAGATCGTGCCTGGAGTCACGGCCTGTCGCTTGGAAATTCAGCTTACCGCAAATGGGGACGAATGTTTTGCCGACGTGACCTACAGCCACACCAGTATCGGGCCAGCAGGCGACGAGTTCGTAGCCAGATTCACCGCCGATCATTATCAGAAATTCATGCAGGACTGGGAAAGGCAGCTCAACCATTTTTTAAAAAGCGGACGTCGGCCGCCACACCCCTCCAACCAATCAGCTCCAGCTAACTAACAAAAAAGCTAAGGCAAAATCCTCAGTCCCCATCCCGCTCTGGTTCGCCTTCCGTTGATGGCACTGATTGATCTTGTGCAAGCGCGTGCAGAATCCGTCGCCCGATCCCGGTGGCGTGTTGTTTCCCGCGATTTACAAGAATCACGACGCCGAGCTTTCGTTCTGGCGCGAACCCGATATAGGTCGAAGTGTTGTTCAGCCCGCCGTTCTTGTCGATGATCAGGAGGGTTCCGGATCTGACGTCCTGCCAGGCGAGGAGGCCTTGCTTGAAGTGGGAATTCACGGTGAACACGGGCTGCTGCGCGAAGCCCATCGCATTCTCCCATCGGGCCATGGTCGGTGAGCTTCGCCCATGTTCGCAGCGAGGAACGTCGCCATGTCCCGCGACGATGAATAAATCTGACCGGCGCCTGGCCATCTGAACATCCCCGATTCTTCACCCGGCCTGCCGACAGGGTTTCCGGCCGGGCCTTAATCCTGCACGGCGCGCCCAAGTAAGCCACGTGGCAACGGCAGCGCGGTAGAGTTCATTCCAAGCGGTGCGGTGATCCGTTCTCGCATTAACGCCGCAAATCGAGTGTTGAATCGGCGTTCGAGCGCCACGCGCAACAAAACCATGGCAGCGTTGGATTAGAGATACTGTTTCCCAGGCTCGCAGTTCGGACCAGCCTTCCACGAATTCATAGGAAGCGAACAAAGTCCGGCCACGTGTATTTCCTCGATGCCAGCCTTCGTATTGCTGCGGCACGCGCGGCAATCCGGACGTATGACTGGCAAGCTGCCCGAGCGTCACTCGCCGGATATCGCCGCCTTTTTGCAACTCGGTCACGTATTTGGCGACTGAATCATCGAGGCTGAGCTCGCCGCGCTTTACCGCTTCCGCGAGGAGTGTCGGCGCGAACAATTTGCCCACTGAACCAAGATTGAAAGGCGAGTCGGCGGTTACTCGTTCGTTTCTCGCGAGGTTAGCAAAGCCATAATTGAAAAACTCAGTTCTTCCATTCGTCCGCACCGCGACCGCAACCCCTCCCGCACCACTCTCCGATAGTAGTGGTTAAACATTGTGTGTAACAATCGCTTGAATGTTCCCTTGCCCGCGTGCGGGAGCGGCAGCTAATAGAGCTCGTAGCAGGATCGGGATGGCGACGTTTTTTACAATCACGGCCGCGACTGTAGCGGTCGCGCGATTTCCACTAAGCTTTTTACCGTCCCTGCTTCATGCAGTTCCCCCGACTCGACTGACCGGTGCGTGATCAAAACGTAATCTCCTTGCTGTGCTCTTGTTTGTTCAGATACAGCAGCGCCTTCAAACCTCGGGATCAGCATCGTCGCTTTCTCTGCCGATACTACCACCGCATCGAGACTTCCGTTGTTCCATTCAGTGACTGCAAGCTGCGGGTCGATGAAATGCATCTTTTGCAGGTAGAGCAGAAGGCCTTCGTCCCTGGCGGAAACGACCTCGTAACGCCAGTGGTGTGATTCCGCTTCGCGCCGAACGTTCCGTCCAAAGACCGCGAGCGCGTCACGTTGATGGCGATAGCCGGTGACGATCTTCCAACCTGTGTAGCCGGTTGTAAAAAGGATTGCCAAAGCGAGTGCAAGAGCACTCCACCGATAGATCTGCGTCAGCGCAGTCGTTGTAGTCACCGGCCTATGGGCGATCTCATCTGATTCACAGCTTCTCGAAGAAGCGCCCGCAGAGCCGTGGCTAAAATTACGCGACGCAATCTGCGCGGCCAGCAGCAAACAGAAAGGCGGAATAAGCGGGAAGATTCTATCCACGCGCTTTGATGGAATCAGCGACATCGCAATCAGGCCGCCAAAGCTCCAGCAAAGCAGCCAGAAGGTCCCTGGAGACATTTCACGAAAAAGCGAGCGGAACCGCCAGTTTCGCGAACGAAGATCGACAAGTGCAACCGCGATCATCAACACACTCCACGGCGCGAATTTGTGCAAGAGGTGCGGCAAATAAAAAAGGAGCGGCTGCGGCCGATGAATTGTCTCGCCAAAGCGCCCTATGAACTCGCGCACCACAACCTCGTGATAAAAGCCAGGTTGAGACCGGATCCCGCCGACTACCCAGGCGAGAAAAATGGCGAAAGAAGCGACCCACGGCCACCAGCCAGACCACGCACTGTTCGACGGCACGCCCTCCGGTCGCGTCCTCCCATGATGCACCTGATAGAGAGCAATGCCCGGTAGTAGAAACGCGTAAACGATCGGGCCTTTGATCAACATCGCCGCCGTAAGCAGCGCAAACACGTAAACCTGATCGCGTAGTGTCCAGCCATTTCCGGCGCGGACCTTTTGCCAGATCAGCGCGCCGATCAAAAAAATCACAAACGCGAGTGGCATATCCGTGCGCACGAGCGTGGCCAGCCGCGGACTGAGCAGATTCAATCCAAATGCGCCGAGCGCGATTAACGCAGTGCTGGATCCATAATCTTCCTTTGCCAAGCGGAATAACACGACCGCGAAGACAAGCGCGGCCAAAAGGGACGGCAATCGCCGCGCGACTTCCCATGACCGCGTCACCGCAAAAATGGCGGCTGAAATCCAGGCGACCAGCGGCGGTTTTGTCGCGACGTGTTCATGCGGCGTGTGTTGATAAAGCCAATGACCTTCCTTAACCATTTCGAAGGAGCTAAAGGCCTGCTTGGCTTGGTCATAGTCGTCGAGTTGCCAGGGCAAATTGGCAGTAGCGAATAAAACGATAATCAGTACCGCGACAATCCAGACGGTCCGACGATCTCCCAATACGGTGTCTGTCATGTCGAGCGAAGTCGAGATATCCCGCGAAGTTAGCTTAGGATTATGCCACGGGGTTGAAAGCCTGGCCTCGCCCCGAAA
>QHPE01000077.1 GCA_003218945.1 Verrucomicrobiota bacterium
GAGCCGTGCCGCTTGTATTGTTGACAGGTCGTCGGTTTCCGCTTCGAGCCGCATATCTTCTTCGAGATCATGTTGAGTGATGTGTTCCCAGAGCATGTTCTTCCGCTGCAGCCTGCCGCCCTGGACAAGCATTACTGGTTTTCCCTTAACCAAGATTCCGACAGCATGTGAATAGTAGGCTGCGAAACCGAAGAGCCGGTGCAGTAACACCAGAACGAATCCAGTGCCCAGCGTCGGAAAAAAGGCCTCTGATCCATTAATAGCGCGTGCCAGCATGGAACCGATGATGACTATGAAAACAGCATCGAACGCGGTCTTCTCAGCAAGCGAACGTTTACTGCCCAGTCTCACCATTATCAGAGTCGCGATGAAAACAATTACCCCGCGGACTGAAACTTGAAGGAATGTTAATTCTTTCGGTTCAGTGCCGATTCCAAGCAATGTATGAAGCAATTCTGAGGACGTATTCATGTTTGAAGGTTCCATTACCGGGCAAAACCTCCAAGCAGGCATATTAATCTTGCGAAATAATAAATCCGATCGGTCGAGGAAATGCGTTGGTTTTATCGAACACTTTACATGGAGGATCTATGGCACAAGGAAGCAAAAGGAAATACACATCGAAGCAGAAACGGAAGGCATCGAAGATTGAGAGAGGTTACAAAAAACGTGGCGTCAGCAGCAAAGAAGCGGAACGCCGCGCATGGGCGACCGTAAACAAATCGGATAAAGGTGGCCGGAAAAAAGGCGGAGGAGGTCGCGGGAAAAAGCGAAGTAAATCGAGTTCTCGTAAGGGGGGCAGAAAGGGTGGCCGGAAATAAACACCGGCGGAGTTTCGATCGGCCTATCTTTCCGGGCTGGTGAGAATTGGAAGGATACCGACCTTTAGTTTGATTTGGCCCGTTTCTTTCGTGCAGCCTTGGCTCCCTCTTTGCCGAGAGCTGTGCGCGTCTTTTTCGACAAATGCGCAATCGTTCTCTTTCGCCGTGCAGTTTTGGCTGCTTTCTTAATGTTCCGCTTCGCAGCGGAACGTTGTTTTTTTGTTGTCATATTCTTCAAGCGAACAGGTCAGTCGACCAAAGGCCTTCGCATAGCTCGCTCCTAGCCATTGACTATGGTGCCACCATTTGGATGTAAAATTTGCCCTGTCATGTACGAAGAATCATCGGACGCAAGAAACACATAGCTCGGTGCGATTTCTTCCGGTTGTCCAGCTCGACCGAGCGGAACATCCGAGCCAAACGTTTCAACCTCTTTGGCTGGAAACGTCGATGGAATGAGTGGCGTCCAGACAGGCCCCGGCGCGACGCCATTGACGCGAATGCATTTGTCGGCGAGCGCCTGCGACAGCGAGCGTGTAAAAGAAGTTATGGCGCCTTTAGTTGAAGAGTAATCGAGCAGATGCGCGCTGCCTTTGTAGGCAGTGACTGACGACGTGTTGATAATTACAGCCCCTTTTTTCAAATGCTTCATGGCTGCCTTCACCATGAAAAAGAACGAGAAAATGTTTGTCCGAAATGTCCGCTCAAGTTGCTTTTCGGTAATTCTTTCAATCGAATCCTGTGGATGCTGTTCGGCCGCGTTGTTTACAACGACGTCGACTCCGCCAAATTCCTCTACGGTTTGGGCAACAGCTTTTCGGCAAAATTCTTCCTGGCCGACATCGCCCTTGATCAATAGGCATTCGCGCCCTTGTCCTTCCACCAAACGCTTCGTTTCATTCGCATCCCTTTGTTCTTCCAGATAAACGACTGAAATGTGAGCGCCCTCCTTGGCGAACGCGATGGCAACAGCGCGGCCGATCCCACTGTCGCCGCCAGTAATAATCGCCACCTTGCCTTGCAATTTGCCGCTGCCGCGATGCTTTTCGTCCTCGGCTTGCGGCCGCGGCTTCATCTTGTGTTCGCGGCCTGGTTGCCGTCGCTGGTGCTGCCGCGGCTGAAGCTTTTTCTCTTTGGGCATGCGACCTCCGCGCGACGCGAGTGACACTAGCATCTCAGCGCCGCTGCTTCCGTGTGCGCGCTGCTTTCTTGGCGGCGGCCGAACGCGAACGTGCAGAGCGTTGTTTCGCCACCCGCTTTGCGTGTCTCGACAATGCCTGCCTTGATGCTGGGCGACGGCTCTCGCGTTTAAGCGCGCGTTTGGTCGCGCGAGAGCGTTTTCGAGACGGCTTCTTGCGACCACCGGCGCGGCCCTTTGTGAGATCGCGCTTTGCCTGGCGCTTTGTTCGTTGTTTGCCGCGTTTTGGAGGCGGCAACTTTACTCCGGCTCGGCGCGCCTTGGACAGACCAATAGCGATCGCTTGTTCTGGCGATCGGGCGCCGTGTTCGCCTTCCCGAATGTGTTCCATTTCTTCGCGCACAAACTCGCCAGCTTGAGTGGAAGGCGATTTGCCTTCACGCTCGTCCTCGCGCGCGCGTTCGATTGTTTCTTCTTCTGGCATAACAACATGGTTTCGCCTTTAGCCACCCGTTTGGACGTAATAAATAACGGTACTCGACAGCAGAAATAGCCAGTCAGCTTTTCACCCGTGGCCGCGGCTTTTGGCGCGGATCTGAGGTATCGCGGACGCGAAGAAATTTGGAGTGACGCTACTTTAACTAAGAATGAAAAGGGGATTTGCGCGAGGCCTCACCACAATCGATTTCCTGCTTTCGGGGCGTCAATCCGGTGGATAAGACTACCAAGGAAGCGGAACGCTCGCCTCGGCGGAAATCTTTGATCCGGCTACATCTGTCTGGACCACGGCAGGCCACCTCGTTACGGGTCGAGAGCAGCATGCAACCGCCATCTTGCTTGATGGGAGAGTAATGGTGGCTGGAGGCTACGACCAAAACAGCGAGGCACTAGGCAGCACCGAGCTTTTCACTCCGTAAACGCTTCTTCGGCTTGAGGTGTCATTGTTTTCACGCAGGGGAATTGCATCAGGGACTTGGAACAAGGTCGGGTGGCATTGTTCAATGACGATTGTTCGTTTGACAGCAGCGAGCCATCAGTGGGCCAAGAGTCGGAGCAGGTCGCTGGATTTCTGAGGTTTTCCGGGACCCAATTACGAACCGTGCGTCGAAGAATGCAAAGGCTAGCCGCTAGCGAAGCAAGACAACAAGCAAGATGATTACCAAAATAAGGCCCAAACCTCCGCTCGGATAATATCCCCAGCCAGTGCTATATGGCCATGTCGGCAGGGCGGCGATCAAGAGCACAATCAAAATTATTAACAATATGGGACGCATGATTTCTCACTTAATTGGCGCATTGTACAAATGTCACGCACAATTTCCCGTAGCACGGCACAATAATGCTGGTCCCGCTCGCGGGCTTTTTCCAGCGCTCGTAATGATTGGCATTGTTTGGGACACCGCTGCCACTCGACGTCTGGCGATTGTCATGCTGATAATTGCGATTGCCTATTTTTCGTTGGCCCTTCTTTTCTTTTTACGCCGCCGCTAAATAGGCTAACGGCTACAACTTTTTCCATTGCATTCAGCTAAGTCGTAGCCCACGCCGCAGCGTTTGCCTCCCTTCACGCACTCGGCGCGGGACTTCTTGAACGATGTTCCGGCTAGAATGCAGTCTTCAAAAAGCCGCTTCCAAAAGTTTATGGGGTAGCCAGATTCCCTTCTTTGGTGTCGAGTTCGTCATTCTTAAAAGTGAAAAGCGGAAATCTGGGACCTTCTTCGTAGCGATAACTCGTCTTTTTGAAAATCAACATATCCTTAGTCTCGCTGGTAGTGGGCAGGCCCATTATTCGTTCCACCTGCATCTTCGACATGCCGGTGGTCACTTGGTTGTAATTGTTTAGGTTTAACTTCGAACCGGTAAGTGCGTTTCGATTGCAGCCTGCCGTGAGAGCGACCAGCGAGGGCACATAGCAGAGCGACTAAAGTAATTCTTTTCATTAGATAAATAGCCGACGTCGCGCTCCTAGCGAGCCTTCAACTTCTCGCCTCCGAGTCCCCGCTTTTTGTGGCACTTCCTCAAGCCGCGATTATTGTTCGAACACCTTCTTAATGTCTCCGACTTTGCGCTGCACCTTTCCGCCTGTTTTTTCGATCGTCCCGCGATCACGTAAGTCTGGATTCCCTGTCGCCTTGCCGGCCTTTTCTTTCACGTTGCCTTTCGCTTCCCTCAATCCTCCTTTAATCTTATCCTTTGTGCTCGATTTCATAAGAACAAAATCGCGCGTCATGGAGGCGGCGGTTGTAATCTGATTGAAGCTCAGGCGATCGGCAGAGGGTTGAGCAAAACGGCGGGACGGAGTCAGAACTGACAAGACCAAGCCTATCGTCCGCCTTGCTGATTGCCGCCTCCTAGTGTCCGCCATTGCCGTGTTTTTTACACTCGCGCTATTGTTCCTCACGCTGCTGTGCGGATCGCGGCCCGCCATAACGCTGGCTCTCGCGCGCAAGGAACTATTAATCCATCGGCTCGTCTACCAAACGAGCACAACCTTACCGACGACAACCTCTAGCGACGGACAACTAAACCGAACAGCCCTCGGGGTTGGCTTGGTGCTCTCGTCCTGAAAGCCGCGGACACAATGTATTGCATCATCCTATAATTCTTTCCCGCGGGCGCGATATTCGTCGGCTGTTGCGCCGGCGGTAATCTAGACGTAAAAAGCGGCGGGAGTTACCTCCCGCCGCTAGCTTGGTTCCGAGAGAAGGAGTCTTATCGTCCGCCCTGCTGGCCGCCGCCTTGTTGCCCGCCACCCTGCTGGCCGCCGCCCTGCTTTTCACGCTCACGGCGTTCGCGTTCCTGTGTTTCGCGGTCTTGGCCTTGTCCGCCTTGCTGTCCGGGGGTGTTTGATTTGCCCGGTTCGTTTGGATTTTGTTGTGGGTCCATGATGCCTTTCTTTGTTATTGAATTAGGTGTTTTGAGTCCTTCGTAGTTAGTGACTCGACCTTTTTTAAACAAATCGGCGTGGGCGACGATTTGGACTGAAACACACACTCAGATTGGTGGATTGTTGTCTCATCAGACAAAACCCTATTGGCCGTTCGATCCTGTGTCCGTTTGCCGTCTGTGAGGTCTGGTGATCTGGAACCGCGGCCGGAGGAGCTCGGGGGATCTGAGTCGGTTTACTACAATCCAAGCATGTACATCCAGTAACACGTTCCTATCAGCTTTTAATTGCGTTGCGCAGGCTTCTGATCCGGTCATGAGCTGCTTTGATCTCGGCGAACTGACGGGAAACAAGTTCCTGTGCTGATGGAGATAAACCGTCGTCCAGGGCCTTCTTGTATTCTTCTACTGCTGAATCCTCGCCCCGCTCGCATTCAGCGAGGATCGCATGTTCATCGCCGCCTGTGATCGCCGATTTCAGGTTGATCCAGCCGCGATGCAACGCGCCGGTCGCGCTACTGCTGGTTTCAGGTTTCTCTTCCCCTAACTTGCGAGCTTCCGCCTGCAGCGAGGTGGCGAAGCGCGAACGCTGCTGCGAGTACTCGCTAAAGAGTGACTTCAACGCTGGATTTCGAACGCTCTCAGCGGCTTGCTTGAAACCTTCCTGACCGTCTTTGAGTGTTTCAATTAGATTGTTTAGAACAGTGTTTTCCTTTTTCATACAAAAGTGAGTCGCATGCCGCGGCCCCCGCGCGCGTCTTTTTTCTTAATCTAGATGTTCAATAGCCGATCGAAGAATGCTCGATAGCGCTGCAGGGCAACACGTAGATCTTCCGTTGAGACATTATCACCGCGACCCCATTGTCCCTCTAGTTGGGAGCGTTCCCGAGCGAAACTGTCTGCGAGGCGCTTAATTACTTCTGCAACCAACTCATCCGCCCGCTCAACCGCCTGTCGCGGCTCGTCCACGAACGCCGTTTGAATGTCCGTCCAGCGTTTGTGAAAGTCCCGTGACTCATTTTCTGGGAACAGAGCTGCATTCGCGGGATGATCGGCCTTACCTGATGGCTTGCGTTCCAAGTCCTTTGCCAGTTCTCTGGTCGATGTTACTCGTTCAGCTGGCTCCTGGTCGAGCTGCTCCTGATCCGCTGCGGTCATTTTTTCTTCATCTTGTTCAACCTTTTCCTCATCTTCCATTTTCATCGAATTGTCTCCTTGACTGTTACTGGTTCTCCTACCTCCATCAGTTCTTCGATTAGCGAGCGATAGTGCATCATCGCCTGCCGCAAATCCTCCGTTGTCGCCTTTCCGCTTTTGTTGCGCGCTGCGATTTCGCGTCCGGCCCGGTAATTAGTTACTACGTTCGGATGATCCACAGAGACGTCGGCAGCGCGTTGATCGAAGTCGCCCACCGGATAGCCACGCGTTTGCATGACTTCTTTGATTAACCCGTCGGCTTCGCTAAGCGCTTTGGACGGCTCGTCCACGAAGCGTGCCTGGATGTTTCTCCATCCTTCTGCGAAACGGCTTTGTTCTCCTTGCGCGAGCGGCCGAATCTCCAGCTTCCGAACGCGTTTCTCGCGCGCAGCGAGTTCAGCCTCAGCTTTGCGCGCATCACCATATTTCCGGACGGCGTACTTGTACTCGGGTCCGAATTGCTGCCGCAGCCTTCGTGAGCGGTGGCGCCACAGTAGGGCGATCAATCCGAGCGCGATTAATATGACTGCCAAGACTACTGCAAAAATTACGATAGTTGTCGTATTCACGTTGAATCTCCGGGCTGCGGCGCGGTGCTTCACCTCGCCATATTTAATTCGCAGTCACGTGAACATTTGCGCGTCAAAGTGTGAGCGTGTTCTGATCTATTTTGATTTTAGATCTCATCGTCGGCGTTACGGTCTTGCGTTGACGTTCAAGTATTGCCCAACGTTATGACGCGCCGGCGCGATATTTGGTTTCGCTGAGCCCACCCAATGCCGCGTGAAAAAATTCTCTCCGCACGGCTAATCTGCCGATGCGGCGCGAACAACAGAGCGATGAAGAGTGTTCCTTTTTGGATCGACAGCGCACCCATTCCGACATTCCCGAAGCTACAGAGCAACATAAACGTCGGCGTTCTTGTCGTCGGTGCTGGTATCACTGGTATTACGACTGCGTATCTGCTGAAGAAAACGGGATCGACAGTAGCAATGATCGAGCGTGAACGCGTCGCCTTAATCGATACCGGCCATACAACTGCTCATCTCACTTATGTTACCGACGTCCAGCTGCACGAATTGGCAAGGAATTTCGGCGAGGACCACGCGCAAGCCGCCTGGGACTCTGGCAAAGCCGCGATCGAGGAGATTGAGAGAATTGTCGCAGGGGAAGAGGTCGAGTGTGAATTCACGCGCGTCCCTGCCTTCTTGCATGTCTGCATGGATCGGTTTTCCAAAACGGAAGCGTCGTCACTCAAGAAAGAGGCTGACCTCGCTACGAAGCTGAGATTTGACGCCGCTTACTTAAGCGGGATCCCATATTTCAATTTGCCGGGCGTGCGTTTTGCCAATCAGGCGAAGTTCCATCCGAGGAAATATCTTCGGTCTTTGGTTGAGAAAATTCCTGGCGACGGCTCGCATGTTTTCGAGAAGAGCGCTGCGACCGGGTTCAATGCGAAGAAGCGCCGCGTGAAAGTCAACGGGTACTGGATCAGTTTCGATCGCGTGGTGATGGCAACGAATAACCCGCTTGTCGGCCTTGCCGGCATGACCAGTGCAACACTGCTGCAGACGAAACTCTCGCTCTATACCAGCTACGCACTCGGGGCTCGAGTGCCTTCCGACACGCTACCGGAAGCACTTTTCTGGGACACGCGCGAGCCTTACGATTACATGAGAGTCGATCGACATCACGGCTTCGATTACATCGTTTACGGCGGTGAAGATCACAAGACCGGACAAAAGAAGGAGACCACAAAGGCGTATGCCCGGTTGCTGTCGCGACTGAAAAAGATCATTCCGAAAGCAAAAATCGACCATCGCTGGTCGGGACAGGTTATCTGTACCCCAGATGGGTTGCCCTACATCGGAGAGAATGCCGAGCACCAGTTTGTGGCTACCGGTTATTGCGGCAATGGTATTACATTCGGAACAGTAGGGGCAATGATGGCGCGCGACTGGATCGTGGGACGAAAGAACCCGTGGACGGAGCTGTTTGCCGTGGACCGGAAAAAAATCAAAGGCGCGACTTGGAATTATATCCGAGAGAACACGGACTATCCCTATTACATGATCAAAGATCGGCTTGCTCGTCCCGAAGCTGATTCTGTCCGTGATTTAAAACCGGGCGGCGGAATGATTATCGGTCGGCGCGGGAAGAAAGTTGCCGCTTTCCGTGACCCTAACGGGAAGCTCCATCGGCTCTCACCGGTTTGCACTCACCTTGGCTGTCTTGTCGGGTGGAATCCTGCCGAATCGACGTGGGATTGCCCCTGTCACGGTTCACGTTTCAAACCCACTGGTGAAGTGATCGCCGGTCCGGCCGAGGAACCGCTGACGCCCATCTGAATTTTGCGCATGCTATTCACCCAATGAAAGACTTGGACTCATATTTAAATGATCATCTTGCAGGTTCTATTAGCGCGTTGGAACTCATTGCCCACTGGGCGGAGGTGCACAAAGGCGAGCCACTCGGCAGTTTCTTCGTGGCAACCGAAAGGGAGATCAAGGAGGATCAAGACACATTGCGCAATGTGATGCGTTCTGTCGGCGTCGAGGAAAGTAAGTTGCGCCAGGCGGGCGCATGGGCGGCCGAAAAGATTGGCCGTGCGCGGTTGATGATGGCAGGCGACGAACCCGGCAGCTTGGGATTGGTGCTCACGTTGGAAGGGTTAATCATGGGGATTACCGGGAAAAAAATGATGTGGCGCGCGTTAGCTGCGGCGAATTTATCGAACGCATCCAACTGGGATTTCGGCGAGCTACAACGCCGAGCCGACCAGCAGATTGAACACACGGAAATTGAACGGATGCGCGCGGCGCGGCGCGCGTTCGACGGCACCGGTGACCGGGAGTGATTATTTCAATGGGCGCTTCCGGGGGAACGGTTGTCGAGCCAAAGCAAAATGGCGCGATTTCAGATGAGCTCGTTACCGCGGCGGAACAAGCCGGGTTGCAATATGTCAGCGATCAACGCCCCGGTTATGGTCGCCGCGCCAAGGGCAAACATTTCCAGTACTTCGATACCGAGGGAAAACTGATTCGCGACGAGCAGCGTCTGCTACGGATCAAACGCCTCGCCATTCCGCCAGCGTGGACTAACGTCTGGATTTGCCCGTCGCCAAACGGTCATGTTCAGGCGACTGGTCGCGACGCGCGTGGGCGCAAGCAGTACCGTTATCACGAGCGCTGGCGCGAAGTGCGCGATGAAAACAAGTTCGACCGGCTGGCCCAGTTTGCCAAGGCCTTGCCTGATATTCGCAGACGAGTTGCGCAAGATTTAAAGTTGCCCGCGCTGCCGCGCAGAAAAGTTCTCGCGACAATCGTGCGGCTTTTGGAACGCACGTTCATACGTATTGGGAACGAAGAATACGCGCGCGAGAATAAGTCATTTGGCCTGACCACTCTGAAAAATCGACATGTGAAAGTCAGAGGCGCGGAGGTGCGTTTTCGATTTCGCGGCAAGAGCAAGCGGCCGCACGAAGTGGATGTAAACGACAGCCGGATGGCAAAAGTCATTGCAAAATGCCAGGACTTGCCCGGTCAGGATTTGTTTCAATACGTCGATGAGGATGGAGAGGTGCAGGATGTTACGTCCCAGGACGTGAACGAGTATTTGCGCCAAATCGCCGGCGAAGATTTCACCGCGAAAGATTTCCGCACCTGGGGTGGAACGGTGTTAGCGGCAATGGCACTAAGCACGCAGGAAGATTTTCAAACGAAGAAACAGGCGAAATCGAACATCAAAACAGCCATTTGCGCGGTAGCCGAACTTCTCGGCAATACGCCTGCCGTTTGCCGCAAGTGCTACGTACATCCGATGATCGTTGAAGCTTACCTGAACCGAACGCGAATTGCGGGTCTCAACGGCTCCGCGAAAACATTAAAGCAACCTGATCTGCGCACAGCCGAGCGAGCAGTTCTAAAGTTTCTGCGCGCGCGAGAATTGTAGAGTATAAGAGAGCCGTCGCCTTCCCTTCGCGCTGCTCCACCTGTTTCATGGTGCACTGGCGCGGATCCTTGTCTGGGCGCCACCGAAGGAATCGTGTGCCGTGTCGAAAACGGCCGCCGGTGAAATGATCGTACGCGACTTCGACGACAACCTTGGGAGAGACCGGTTCCCATTCGCCGCTGCGCTCTGTGCTCCAACGGCTCGGGCCTCCGGGCGCGTTGCCAGTGAAACCGGGTGGTTTTCTTAGCCGCTCAAATTTTTCAGTTAACGCGAGGAGTTCTGAAGCTTTGAACCTGGAGATGAATCCGATGTGGTGTAGCAGATCGTCGTCGCCATAGAGACCGAGGAGAAGAGAACCGAGGACGCGTTTGCCAGTCGCATAACGGAATCCGCCAACGACGCAATCGGCTGTGCGGAGTTGTTTGACTTTCACCGCTGCGGTGCGTTCGCCTGAGGCATACGCGGCCTCGAGGCGTTTTGCGATGATCCCGTCAAGATCGCGGCCTGTTTTTGCGAACCAATCGGCCGCAACGTCGTAATCATTCGTCGCGGGCGAAAGCCGTATGTCTTTTGCGTGACGCAGGTCGGAACGCGCGAATTTTTCCAGAAGCTCCCGCCGCTCGCTGAGAGGCAGTTTCAAATAGGATTTCTTATCCTCGGCGAGCAGATCGAATACGATGTAAACCGCCGGATGGGCTGCAGCCAGTTTTTGCACGCGACTCGCAGCGGGATGCAGGCGCAATTGCAATTCATCGAAGGAAAGTGCGCCGCCGACCGGAATCACCACTTCGCCGTCGAGAACAAATTGTTGCTGCGGCAACTTTGCAATGTTAGCGACAACATCGGGAAAATAACGCGCGAGCGGCTGGCCATTCTTCGATTGCAAATAAATTGTGTCACGGTCGCGAAAAGCCAGGCAGCGAAAGCCATCCCATTTCGGTTCATACTGCCACCCGTCACCGATCGGAATTTGTTCGACCGCGCGCGCTTCCATCGGCGGGATTGGCGGTTTTAGCAGCATTCTAACATACCCTTCGCGGCGCAAGTATTGTTGGACGCCCAAAATGGTCGAGTAACAGAGCTTTTACATCACAACCAGGGACGGGCGTATGAGCGATCTATTTTTGAAAAGGTGGTTCTCGTGCCTGAACAACGGAGCTCAGAGACATCGAAGCCTTCCTTCTCCGCGACTGCTTTTGGTCTACTTAAGCAAACGGCGCAGGAGTGGTCGGTGTTTTCACTCGCGCCGCTGATTCTCGTGTTGCTGGCGATTGTCGGCGTACTTTTCCGCGACGATCCGGCCGGTGCCAGGGACAAGATCACACAACAAATGAGCTACTTTCTCGATCCAAGCGCTGTGCAGGTCGTGCAAAACATCGCGCAAAAAGCCTCGCAGCCTGATAAAAGTACGATCGCAACAATTATCGGAATCGCACTCGCACTTTTCGGCGCAAGCGGTGTGTTTGGTCAACTCCAAGATGCCTTGAATACTATTTGGGGTGTGAAAGCAAAACCGGGGCTCGGTATCTGGGCGTTTTTGCGCGCCCGTTTTCTTTCATTTGCGATGGTCGCCGGTATTTGTTTCCTGTTGCTCGTCTCGCTTGCGATCGAAGCCCTGCTTAAGGGATTTAGTCACTACCTGCAATCGGTTCTGCCGGGCGGAATTGCGATCGCGGTGACGGTTTATCTCGTCTTTGACTTTGCGGTCGTTGTTCTCCTTTTCGCAATGATTTTCAAATTCCTGCCCGACGTGAAGATCCAGTGGCGAGATGTTTGGATCGGCGCAGTCATGACTGCGATCCTCTTTGGTATTGGCAAGTGGTTGCTGGGCTTCTACCTCGGCAGCGGCGCGGCAGGCTCAGCTTACGGAGCGGCCAGTTCGCTGATCACCTTGTTACTTTGGGTCTATTATTCGTCGCAAATCCTGTTATTTGGCGCTGAGTTTACCCAGGTGTACGCCGCTCAAGCTGGTCGTGCATTTAGACCGAGCGAATACGCGGTCCGCGTCAAGACAACGGAAGTCCAGAGTCGGTAGCATGACTGTTTCTGAACTTTCTACCGATTATTAAGCGTACGCTGTGTCGGTTGCATATGGTCAAGCATCTGGCCACCGTCTCAACGTGGACGAAACAGCGGACCGTGGTATGCCTGCTGGGTCAAGCGCGTCTCACCCGACGGCCTGTAACTGGGTCCAGCAGTTTGATTCCTGCCGTCCTCCTGCGCAATTGCACCAACAGTTAGAGCCACGAATGCCATTGCCACAGCAGTGGCCACCTTCGCTTCAATAGATAATTTCATGGCTTTCCTTCTTGATTTTCGATTATAGCTTCGAATTCCAGCGAGCTGTTGGATGTCGGCTCTAGGGATCACCTGTTATAGTGTTGAAACCTCGTTCACGAAGTGAGACGGCGCTCAACCACCTAGGATTCTTCTTGATCGCGTTGTGCAAATTCCCTAGGCCTATCACATAACACTCGGGCCTCCGTGGATTTTTCGGCGACCAAACGCTTGGGTCTATGCGAAAAGTTAGAGATATCTTGAAGATACTCTTCGTTTGCATCAAAAACGCGAGCCGCAGCCCAATGGCGGAGGCCATGTTGAAAATGTCGGCCAAGCGCGGCATACAAGTTTGCAGTGCCGGCATCAAACCCGGTAAGGAAGTTAACGAGCAAGCTGTGAAAGCCATGCGCGAGATCGGCTGCGATTTGAGCGGCCACAAACCCAGACACATTTCCGCTTTTTCGAACATCAAGTTCGACTACGTGGCCAAGATGGACGTGCCGGATCTCGGTGACATGGTTATAGCGAAATGGATCGCGGACTGGGACATACCCGATCCTGCTCAAGGTGGTGCTGCGGAGTACCGCAAGATCCGGCAAATGATCGTGGCCAAAATCCAGACCGAATTGCCGCGCCTCCTGATGCAGCAGCGGAAAAAGAAGCGCGCCTAGTGTTTGAATTTGTGACAAATGGGTTCCAGCCTGACAAGGACCGTGTGTAGAGAAAAACCGATGCCAGAAAAAAACGTCGATCTACACGGCAGCGCACCGGACAAACATGAAATCGCGCTGCTTTTGATCGATGTCATCAACGATTTTGATTTTCCAGAAGCGGAACAGTTACTGGACTATGCGCGCCCGATGGCCCAAAAACTCTTACGTCTGAAACGACGCGCACAAAAGGCGGGCGTGCCGGTCATTTATGCCAATGATAACTTCGGGCGTTGGAAATCAGACTTTCGCCGCACTGTAGATCATTGTACGCGACATGGTCGCGGGGGCGCCATCGTGAAACTACTGCGGCCCGAAGAAAGCGATTATTTTGTGCTTAAGCCAAAGCATTCCGGATTTTTTTCTACCACTCTCGAGACACTGCTCCGCTACTTGGAAACGCAAACCCTAATTCTCACCGGAATTGCTGGGAACTTTTGTGTCCTTTTCACAGCGAACGATGCCTACATGCGCGATTTCAATTTGTTTGTGCCTCGGGATTGCACAGTCTCAAACACGAAGAAGGAAAATGAATCGGCTCTTAGGCTCATGAAGAGATTTCTGAAAGCTGATACGCGTTCGTCTTCGAAGATTGTGTTGCGCACCCAACGAGAACCCTAAAATGTCCTTGCCACCCGTCATGCAGCAGATTGCGCAGGCCAAAATTTCAGCTGTGCGACGGTCATGAATCCTTGCTGACAACAACTATTCCACTCAACGTTCTGAAAAAGCTTGGCAAGGATGTGGTCTCTCGATAAAACAAGCGATGAAGGTTCAACTCAACTGAAAGGATAATCCATGCTCTGGACTATAATTGTTATCTTAATCGTGCTCTGGCTCCTTGGCCTCGTAGGCCACATTGGCGGCAGCTTGATCCATCTCCTCCTCGTCATTGCGGTCGTCGTGCTGATTGTTAATCTACTTCGAGGTAGACGAGGACTTTAATCGTCTAGTTTCCTGAATCGTGGCTGCTGCACGCGGTTCGCTGCCAAGATCCTACGTTCGACTATGGCAACCGTAGAGGTCTTCTAGTCCGATTAGTTCGTGTAGGAAAGGAAACACAATGAAAAAAATATTACTCAGCATGGTCTTGGCAGTCGCGGCCCCCTTCGCGTGGGCGCAGGTTTCAGAGACGACAACCAGCACGACCACAACGGAAGGCAGCGGAACAATCACGGAGTATACTCCGGGCAGCGTCATAGTGCTTAAGGAGAGCAGTGGACCGCGCACTTACCACTTCGGCAAGACCGTCACTTATGTGACGAGAAGCGGGAAAGTGCTCGATGAAGATGTCGTACGGACCAAAGTGAAAGTCGGCGTTCCAGTCCGAGTCCACTACGTTGGGACGGGCGACAACGTGATGGTTGATCGGGTAATTCTCGACGAGGATTAAGCACCAAGAGATTCTAAACTCATTCTCTTCCAGCGCCTTCCTGTTCCGCTTATCGGCGGAACAGGTGAAGGCGCTTTTTACTGGCTTGAACTGATTTCGATATTCTTGTTCTAGCAAGCAATCTTCGTCCAAACTTCAAACGCTATCTGGCACGTCTGGTGATAGACCTGCGGTAAGTCTCCCCGGCGCAAGAGTTTTTAACGTCCAAAGTTGCTCGTCGCGACGAATATAGTTCAAGAAAGGAGAAGGCATGGGCACAATTCTATTGATCATTTTAATCCTTCTGCTGATCGGAGCGCTACCTGCCTGGCCGTATAGCTCCGGTTGGGGCTATTGGCCGAGCGGCGGACTCGGATTAATTGTTTTGATTCTGTTAATCCTTGCTTTGACAGGCAACCTTTAAGCCGCAGCCCGCGTTGAACGGCAGCCAGCGAACATCCCGCGCTAACAACTGGGCGAGCGATGAAGCGTTCGCGTTGGCACCCGCGTGATGCAGGCGGGTTGCGAATCAATAACAAGAAAGGAGTGTCAAATGCATTTAACCAATAGAATCAAGCAAGCCGGAGCCACTGGGTATATTTTGCTTTGGCTTCTCGGAATCCCCATTCCGATTTTGCTTCTGATTTTTCTGCTGCGAGGCTGCACCTGAGAATCTTTGTTGGTAAGCTTACCTGATCCAAAACCTGACGGTACGCGGCAACAAACAGCGCTTTGTCTCGCAATTCAGCTGCGTGGCGAAAGGTTAGCCGAAAGGCACTCTGAAATCGCTCGCTGGGTTTTGCGGTGACATTCAGGCGGTTTGCGACGGCTGAACTAACTGATCGTTTCAAAAGGTTCAGATCAAGCCGAGCTCAGTTGTTTTTGGGCGAAACAACTTGTCTGACATCTTGCACGTGCTCTTTAATTTCGTTAACTTGTGGATGCACCTCGCTGATCAAATCGTGCTCGGCCTGCGAAAGCTTTTCAATTCGCGTGGTCACTTCACGCAGCTCTTGCAACAACGCATCCTGTCGAGATGAAATCCGATGCATCCACCAAAAGCACACGGCCCAGCAAACCGTTCCGATGCCGCTAAGTACTAATGCCATCCCTTCGAACCTCGGCACGTAAAGCTGTGTCACGAAGAATTGCTATCGCGAAAGGCCTCCCATCGCAAATTACATCGTCCTGCATTCCCCCGAAGAAATGGCGAACTCAACCGCACCAGGCTTGAATTTTGCCACCGCATAGCTTGAAAGCCACAGCTAAGGCGCTGACATTTCGCAGCAAAATGCAGACGTTTCAAGAACCCGTCGCACTAATGAAGACTGAGACGCGTAGCTGGAAAGTGCCATGCGATTCCAGAACGTAGATGGGTTTGCCGGTGCTAAAGGTTGAATCGCAGAACGAGCTCTCCGATGACGAACGCAAAGCGGAGAGGGTTGCATCGCGAGCCCGGCTACGCATCGGCGAGCTGTTGCATCGGCCTTTCGATGTCCGATCAATCGCGCTCACCGGCCTGTTTATTCTGGCAGTCTTTTACACCATCTACTTCATGCGATCGGTCTTGCCCTGCTGCTCAGTTACCTGTTTGAGGCCGATAGCGCGTGGACTCGCTCAATTGAAAATTCCGCTGCCGGTGAGCGCGGCGTTCATTCTTATCGGACTTTTTGCGGTTGTTGGCTGTGGAATTTCAGCGCTGGCCACGCCCGCGGCGGGATGGATTCAGAAGGCACCGCAAGGTTTGACGGAACCGCAACGCAAGCTGCTACCGATAAAAAGATCCGTAGCTCAAGTGAGCTAGACTACCAGCGAAATCGAGAAG
>QHPE01000158.1 GCA_003218945.1 Verrucomicrobiota bacterium
TGGATGACCGGGCACAGTCTTGATTTTTCGCGCCAACTCCGGCACCCAGAACTCGTGCAGGACATCTGCGGCGTCGAGTCGCAGCGCGAGCGGTTTTCCCACTGGAATGTGAATCTCGTTCGCCACCACGGCGACCGAGTTCATGTAGCGAACTTCCCACCACCACTGATGACCAATCAACACAACGTCCGGTTTCGGCGGCGGCGGCGGATCCGAGATGCCCATCGTTCGCGCGGACAGCACGAAAAGCACGGCGACAAAGGCAAACGGTATTCCGGTCCATACGATTTCGATGATTTTGTTCCCCTGCCCCCGCTCCGGATCGCGTTCGCCGTCACGCCAACGCGGGAAACACAGCAACGCATACGATGCCGACGACCACCGCGAAAATGACCACCATCACAATGCCAGTTACGATGGCCAAATCGAAAATTGCCCGCGTCTCCGGCGATTGCGGATTGAGAGCCTTAACCACGTCCGCGCTCAACAGCGCCGCGCTCGCCAGTCGCAGATTCACTAATGCGCGAGTGTGATGAGAGCTGCGAGCGAATGCCAGAAGATTCGTTTACCTCGGCTTAGAGGTGGAACGCGTTGTCCCCAACGCATTCCCAAAACTGCTGCCTTTGCCGCCTGATTATCGGCGCCTTCATGAGCCAGGCATCGCCTTCGGAAAAGCCGATCGACCTTGGCGGCATGCCTTTGCGAATGTTTGGCTTCCTTTGCCAGCTACATGACGAAATCAGGACGGGCGAAATTCCTCGCCGCGTTCCAGCGCAACTTCGGCCTCGAGGTTTTCATGATCGCGACCGATGCTCGCCACGGCGGTGAGTTTATCACCGGACTTGAAAATCACTGAAGCATTCTTTGCTTCCAAATCGCCGGACACGTTCGAGCGATCATCACCACTGCCGTGACCTACGTAGTGGATGTGCAGGTCGAAATGATTGCTCCAGAAAAATGGCGGTACCACGAAGGGTTCGTGCGCGCCAAGCATATTGCGGGCGGCAGTCTGGCCCTGGCGTTGTGCGACGACCCAGTGCTCGACGCGAATGCGCCCTGCGCGCGGATCGGGCCACCGGGCGATGTCGCCGCCCGCGAAAATGCCCGGTACATTCGTCTCCAAATATTCATTGACTAAAACGCCGTTATCAGTGGCGAGGCCTGCTTCTTCAGCAAGCTTAATGTTAGGACGCACACCAATCCCGACCACGACCAAATCGCAGTCTAATTTCGTTCCGTCGTCGAGCAGCACATGCCGATCTTGAATTGCTGCGGGTGTTCGACCGAGATGAAATTTTACGCCATGCGCTTCGTGCGTCTGACGAATCAGATTTCCAAAGTCGCGTCCAAGAATTTTTTCCAACGGCAGCGAGTGCTTCCCGACAACGTGTACTTCGAGTTTGCGCTCGCGTAACGACCACGCCACTTCCAGGCCGATGAAGCTTGAGCCGATGACGACAGCGCTCCGTGCGTTCTTCGCCTTTTCGATGATACGCCGGCTGTCGGTCAGAGTTCGCAGATAGCAAACGTGCGGCAGATCGTCACCCGGAATCTTAAGCCGCACAGGCTCGGCACCCGTCGCCAGCAACAGTGCGCCATAGCCTAACGAGCGGCCATCCGACAATGTCACCTCTTTCGTTTTTGCATTAATGGCGGTGACGCTCATATTCGTAAACGTGTCGATCCGCTGGTCGCTATAGAATTCTGGTGGCCGCAGCGGAATCCATTCTTCGGGCGCGCTGCCCGCGAGATAGTCCTTGGAAAGATTCGGCCGATCATATGGCAAAAACTCGTCCGCGCCAATCATCGTAACCGGCCCGTCATAACCTTCACGCCGCAATGTTTCGGCCGCGGCGCCGCCCGCTCCGCCCGCGCCGACAATTACGATACTCGCCGGCGAGGTCGCAGGCGTACGCGCCTGTTTTTTATCGATTTTTCCGGTCACGAAAAAGCGGTTGCCACGTTTCTCGATGTTATAACACGCGACGTCGTTCAAGGCCGGGGCGGCGATGGCTTCGCCGGTGCGCAGGTCGAACCGTGCGTGGTGCCATGGGCAGCGCACCGTGCAGTCGACCATCAAACCCTTTGCCAAGGGCCCGCCGTAATGCGTACACGTCGCGCCAATGCCAAAAAGGTCGTCGCCGCGCCTGGCGACAAGAACCGGTTCGCCAAACGCGTGGCCGAGAAGCATTTCTCGATCAGCCACCGTCTCGGTCTCCACGCCTTTTTCAAAATCAGGTCCTTCAAGCTCGCTCGATTCTTCAGCCATACACGTTTTCCTTCCTTCTGTAACATAAGAATCGCAACACACTCCTCCAGTAACCGTCTTGTAACGTCTCGCCGTGTTGCATGGCTTCGAAACATACGCGCGCATTCGTAACACCATGCGAACACTGGACAGAGGTTTTGCTGGCCACTTTCTTTAAAAGCAATGGTTTCAAAGCAGTAAATAGACCTCTGCCAAGGGTGAAAAGATGAAAATCCTCGCGGTCCATCCGAGTTGTTTAATGTATTCGAAGATTTACCTTCGGTTGGAGCCGCTCGGGCTCGAGCTTGTGGGCGCAGCCGCTGAACGCGCCGGACATTCGGTGCGATTGATCGACCTGCAATGCGAATCACACCGCGATTTTTTCGGCTTGGTCGAGCGCTGGCGGCCCGATGTGATTGCGTTCTGCGGCAATTATCTTGCTAATGTTCCCGAAATAATTGATCTGGCACGATCCGCGCGCGAACTGATGGCGGACGCGTTTATTTTCGTAGGCGGCCACAGCGTTTCGTTTATTCCTGAGGAAATTTTGCGTCACGCCGCAGGTGCTGTCGATTGCGTGTTGACGGGAGAAGGCGAAACGGCGATCACGGGGCTGCTTGATGCGTTCGATCGAAATGGACGCGACCTGAAAAATGTGCCTGGTGTTGTGACACTTGATCATCGCAGTCCGCCGCCAGCGTTCGTGAAGTCGCTCGATGATCTAGTGCCTGCGCGTCATCTGGCGCGGCATCGTCGGAAATATTTTATCGGCCAGCTCGACCCGGCAGCTTCCATTGAATTCAGCAGAGGTTGCCCGTGGGACTGCGTGTTTTGCAGCGCGTGGACGTTCTACGGCCGCAACTATCGTGTAAAAACACCGGAATGCGCCGTCGAAGAGCTGGCGCAAATACGCGAGCCCGGCATTTTCATCGTGGACGACGTTGCATTCATCCAAGGCGAGCATGGAATGCAGATCGGCGAAGCGATTGCGCGCCGCGGCATCCGGAAGCGTTATTATCTCGAGACGCGGGGCGACGTGCTGTTGCGGAACAAGGAAGTGTTCCAACTGTGGAAACGACTCGGCTTAAACACCATGTTTCTCGGGCTCGAAGCGATTGATGATGAAGGATTGAAACGCTATCGCAAACGCGTGACGCTCTCGAAAAATTTCGAGGCGTTGGAGTATGCTCGTTCGCTGGATGTCACGGTAGCCGTCAACATCATTGCTGATCCATCGTGGGACCGTGAACGCTTTAAGGTCGTGCGTGACTGGTGTTTGGAAATTCCCGAGGTTGTCAACATCAGCATCAATACTCCCTATCCGGGCACGGAAACGTGGTATACCGAATCGCGCCGTCTCACCACCCGCGATTACCGCCTCTTTGATATTCAACACGCAGTGTTGCCGACGAAGTTGCCGCTTCCGGAATTTTACAAGGAGCTGGTCGAAACGCAGCGCATTCTCTCCCGGAAACATCTTGGCTGGGAGGGGCTGCGACAGTGCGCGAGAATCGTTGTGCGGAACTTGCTTCGCGGACAAACCAATTTCCTGCGAATGATTTGGAAGTTTAACAGCGTCTATCGCCCCGACCTGCAACTCGCCGATCATCGCCAACCAGTGAAGTACCAAATCTGTTTGCCGCCTCCATCGACTGCCACAGTCGAACGAGACGCGCTTTACATTCACAAGAGTGGTGGACGCAGTGGCCGGCAGATCGATTCTCAGACGGAAGAATTCGTTAACGCCGCGCGCATGAGCGCAGCGGGGTAATTATGCGTAGTGCGTGAAGAACACGGAATTGTAGGGTAACCGCTTCGGTTGCCGACGGTTTTGGCAGCGAAGCGCCCGCCCTACAAATTCAACGGATCGATGAGCAAGACACGGAAGAAGTCCTCGAAGCGCGGTCGGCGTTGGTCGGCGAAAGTAACGAAACATAGCGACGCCCTTGATCTCGATCGCGATGTCTTTAAAGAAAAAGATCCTCGTAAGATCGCGCTTTCCTTGAAACGCTCCGCTCAACGGAGCACGCGGCGCAAAGGCGCGCCGTATCAATCGGCAATGTCGATGTTGAATTTCTATATCAATCGCGCCGGAAAAAATCTGCCGAAGACACGAAAGCGTGTTCTCGAACACGCCAAAGACGAACTGCGCGATGTCTTCGGCCGCGCGTAGGTGGAACGCGTTGTCGTCAACGCGTTGGCTAAGAGATGCGGCTTGCCGCCTGATATCTGCGCCTTCGGCGAATCAACTGTCATCGTCTTGAGGACAAGACGATCCACCTTTACGTGCGAATGGATCAATCAATCACCCATGGCCAGTCTTCCGCTGTCGCGCACAAACCAGCGGCTACCGGATTCTGCCGAATGTAATTCATCTTGGCTGATAGCTGAGTGCCGCCTTCGTCAGCTCGTAGCCGATGATCGAAATATTCTTCCTGCCAGATGGCGTGATTAACTCGGGTGTGAAACCGTTTCCAGTTACGGATGACTTCGCTCATTGATTTGTCACGCGGGAAGGATAACAGCGCATGGACGTGGTCAGGCATCAAAAGAAAGAGGGTGATATGCCATCGCATTTTGGCTTCGTAGAACTTTGCCGAATCCAAGATTGCTTGTCCCAGCGCTGGATGCGTTAATGTTCTTTGCTCTTTCTCGCGCTCCAACCTGATGCGGATATGAAACAGCACTCCGGGCTCGACCCAGTGCGGCACGCTGTGATGTAATCGCTCGCAGAAACCCCGATAAATCTTCAACGTTTCTGAGGCTAAGCAGCGAATCCTCAATTGTGCGATGAAATTTCTTGCGCCTTCGGCGAATCAACTGTCATCGTCTTTCGCCACGGCGAATCTTCGATCAGGAGAAGCCGATCCACCAACTGAATCTAATTCCAGTCTTCGCACAGCAGCTCGCGCGTTTCTTCCACCGCCGTGTACCAGATCTTCATCATCTCCTCATCGTCACGCTGATAAAGACCGCCGTAGTTGCCGTCGTTCAGATATTCCCGCAATGATTTCGGATCGAGGCGTCGCAATTTCTCCGAATCGCTCATCGGCTTCTGTTCTGCGGGCAGGCTGACCTTTGCCAGGCGCGTCCACGGAAAATTTTCCATCCACGACGCATGCGAAGCGACTGGATCAATCGCCTGTACTTGTGCCCAAACTTTCGGGGCGTTCCACCAGTTATGGAACTTAATTCGCACGTCTGGATGATCTGCTATCCATTCGCCGACCAAACCCTGCGCGGGCGTATTACCGCCATGACCGTTGACGATCAGGATCCGTTTAAAGCCGTGCTCCGACATTGCATCGAGAATCTCGCGCAGAACGAGCATGTAGGTCTCCACTCGCAACGTGATCGTTCCCGGAAACGCGCGGAAATACGGTGTGATGCCATAGGCTAGGACGGGAAATACAGGAATGCCTAACGGTTCGGCCGCTTCAACAGCTAGTCGTTCCGCTAAAATGCTGTCTGTGCTCAAGCTCAGATAAGCGTGCTGTTCCGTGCAGCCCAGGGGCAACCCTGCGCGATTGTCTCGCCTAAGATATTCCTCCACCATCATCCAATTCATCTCGCTGATTCGCATTCACAAAGTTCATCCACAGATTCCTCAAATTCATGCAGATTTCTCAGGCAGCTTGAGCACAAACGAGCTGATCTCTTCGAGAGATTTGCGGGTGATATCAGGCACGCATGCGTTTTCAGCGGGATGGCCGGCAACGAGAAGCACAAATGCCTTCTCGTGCGACGGTCGTCCGAGGATGCCGTTGAGGAATCCCATCGGGCTCGGGGTGTGCGTCAAAGCTGCGAGGCCGCAGGAATGCAGTGCCGTGACGAGCAATCCGGTGGCGATCCCGACGGACTCGAGCGCATAATACGTCGGCGACCGCGTTCCATCCGGAAGGATTCGAAATGGTTGGGCGAACACTGCGATCAGCCACGGAGCAATTTCAAGGAACGGTTTTTGCCAGTCGGTGCCCAGTACGGCCAGCGCGTCCAGCCACGCTTTCGGCGCGCGATGTTCGTAAAATTCCTTCTCCTCTGCTTCGGCCGCGACGCGGATTTCCTGCTTCACTTTCGGGTCGTTCACTGCCACGAAATGCCACGGTTGCAGGTTCGCGCCGCTCGGCGCCGTGCCGGCAGCCCGAATGCAGTGTTCGATCACATCACGTGGCACCGGTCGATTGGAAAAGTCGCGGATGCTTCGCCTCCTCTGCAGCATCTGAAAAAATTCCCAGGCACGTTGGATCAACTCCTCGTCACAATGGCATTCAATCTTCGGCGCAGGAGTGAATCGTGGAGTTTTCGTCATTGAAGGAACAATCGAGAATTTTGCTACCACATTCTCCCACTTTTGAAAACCTAAGCCGGACGCGAATCCGCTTTTGAGCCCCTATGCAACTCCGTGCGCGCACCCTGGCTCATGCACACGACCCGCAGATCGTCAGACCCGCGCGAAACGAACTCGGAAAATTCGTTCGGATGCAAAATCCCCGCGAGAATTTCAAGACTGTCCACAATTCGAGGACCAGGGCGCGAGAAGTAAGCGCTGGCATTTACGACGTAGATTTCGCCGCTGCGCACTGCGGGAATTGAATCGAATCCAGGAAACTTCACCAGCAACTCGTAATCGCACCGGGCGCGACTGATATCGTAACCGCAAAGTGCGAGCACGATAACTTCTGGACAGGCGTCCAATACGTGTTGCCACTCCACTTCTGCCGACGGCTGATGCTTTCGGCCTAACGGATCGTGACCACCCGCGATTTCGACCAATTCCGGTCCCCAGTGACCGGAACAAAACGGCGGATCTACCCATTCCATCAAGAAACAACGCCGCCGTTCCCGAATTCTCGCTGTTCGTTCACGCACGTTTTCAACGCGTTCAGACAAATTTCGAATCAATTTCTGAGCACGCTCCGGAATGTCGCAGGTTTCGGCCACACGCCGAATGTCATCGAAAATATCGGCCAAACTCGTTGGCTCGAGATTCACCACTCGCGGTGGACCCGGCAAAGTTTGCGCGAGTTTCGCCACAGTCCCGTAACCGACTGCGCAGACGTCGCACAATTTTTGGGTAAGAATCACATCGGGTCTGAGGTCGCGCAGAAGCGGTTCGTCGATGCTGTAAATTGTGCCATTTTCGCGCAAAGCGCGCCGCACCCAGGCATCGACTTCGTGACTGGTTAGGCCTGCGTTATGAATCGGACAATGCGTCACGCGCGGCCGCTCATTCGCTTCTTCAGGAAAATCGCATTCGTGCGAGACGCCGACGACCTGCTCCGTCAATCCAAGCGCACCGGCGATTTCGGTCGCGGCCGGCAACAATGAAATGATACGCATTGGCCGTAACGATACACGCCTGTAAGATTCGGAGTAATGCAGCGACGATTCGCAGTGCACCGCTGCGTGCCAACAAGAGTGAAGCTTACAAGCGGATTGGCTTGTTCTGTTGAAACAGCGCCAAGTGCTTTTGAAAAAGTTTTGCGCCATTGGGCGAGATTCCTTTTACAGCCAGCGCTTGCGACACGTACTGCACCGCAGAATTAAAATCACCAACCTCGGCGTACGCCACGGCGAGCGTGTCGATCATGTGTTCATCCTTCCAAATCATGATGCTGCACGCAGCCTTGGCATCTTTGACCGCCTGCTGACCGTTTCGCAGCGATGCGTTCGGGCAGGTAGCATAAAACCAGGCACGATCGCTTAAGACCCTGGCGAGCGTAACAGCTCGGGGGTGAAGCGCGACTAGAGAATTAAATTCCTTCAGTGCTTCCGTGTATTTCCCAAGGTGAGCATTGATATTGGCACGCAATAAAGCGGCCTCGACGCATCCGCGATATTGCCGGAGCGCTTCATTACAATCCTGAATGGCGAGCTCGTATTTCCCCTGGCTTGCGAAAATCTGGGCGCGCACGTAGAACGCCGGCCAAATGGTAGGATCGTTGTGGATAACTGCATCCACATTTCGCTTTGCCCCGGGGACGTCGCCCTTTTCGAGCAGATCTTGAGCGTCGGTAACCAATTTCATTGCCGCCCGCATTCTCTGCGGCGTCGCCACGATGATCGGCACGCTTCCGCAAACAAATGTCGCGGATATTGCGGTTAGAACAAAAAGCGCAAGGACCCTTATGATTTTCACTTGGCTAACTGATCAATCGATCTGTAATCAGAAAAGCAACCGCGTAGCAAGCAAAAGATTGCCTCTTCTCATTGTGATGCCTTCGATTTGGCCGGCCGGTTGTTCGGCAGAGAGGTCTGACGAAAACTCAGGTGGCTGGCAAACGGAGCCAAAATTCGGTGCGAAACCGTTTACATAGTGAGAGCCATGGGGACGGAGAAAGACAGAAACGAGGGAGATGGAAGCCGGAATTCCGACTGGGATGAAAACGGCAGCTCAAGAACGAAAACGAGGGATCGCGCTGATCGCAAAACTGTTGAGAACGCACGCGCCAAAGCGAACGGCGAAGATAAAAGGCAGAAATTTCATATTTCCAAAAAAACGTTGATCATCGGCAGTGTCTGCGTCGGTGTTCTCGTAATTGGCGTATTTCTGTATTGGCTACATTCCCGCAACTTCGTATCGACAGATGATGCCTACACCACGACGCATGTGCACGAAATCAGCGCGCGCGTCGCAGGGACAGTAGAGAGCGTCAACGTCGATGACAATCAACTGGTCAAAGCCGGTCAGATTCTGCTTACGCTCGATCAACGGGACTTTAAGGTCGCTGCGGAACAGGCACACGCTCAAGTTTTGCAACGTCGGTCGGCTGCTGAGCAGGCCCGAGCAAATCTCGATCATGCCCAAAGTGATTATGATCGAATCACCAAACTGAGCCACGAAAAAGTTGTCTCTAAACAAGACCTGGACAACGCTACAGCGGCATTAAAAACTGGGAAGGCGGCCATGGGCGCTGCGGCCGCTGATCTGGCTGTGGCGGAGGCGGCATTGGCCAGCGCCGAACTCCAACTTTCTTATACAACCATCAAGGCCTCGGCCGACGGTGTAATCGCCAAGAAAACGGTCGAGACGGGTGAGCGCGTCCAACCAGGCCAGGCGCTCATGGCCGTGGTAGAACGCAACGTCTGGGTACTAGGGAATTTCAAGGAAACTCAGTTAGCGCGAATGCGTCTCGGGCAGCACGTCGAAGTTAAAATCGATGCAATCCCCGATCACAAGTTCAGCGCGCATATCGATAGCCTGCAGCCAGGCACAGGATCAACGTTCGCTTTGCTTCCACCGGACAATGCGACCGGCAACTTTACCAAAATTGTCCAGCGGGTTCCTGTTAAAATCGTCTTTGACGATATAGGCAGTTATCGGAGCCGCGTGGTGCCGGGATTATCCTGCGAGCCGAACGTCGATCTGCGTTCAGACATACGGGACTAAGACGCGAAAAATGCCTGGGGAAAATCGCACCATGGATTTTCGCAAATGGGTCGCTGTGTTCGGTACCATGCTGGGGGCGTTCATGGCCGTTCTTGATATTCAGATTACAAATTCGTCGCTGCGCGATATATCCGGCGGCATTGCTGCCACGCCCGACGAAGGTTCCTGGATTTCGACTGCCTACCTGGTAGGCGAGATCGTCACCATTGCCCTCACTGCCTGGCTCGCCCAGGTTTTTACCGGTCGTTATTATCTGGTTGTAAATGTGCTTCTTTTCCTGACGTTCAGCGCGCTTTGTGGAATCTCCAACAGCTTGGGGCAGATGATTGTGTTTCGTGCAGGCCAGGGCTTTACAGGCGGCGTTTTCATTCCCATGGCACTCACGGTCATCGTAAGCACCATGCCGAAGAATCTTTTACCGGTTGGTCAGGCGATGTTTGGTATGACAGCCACCCTTGCACCCGCCATTGGTCCGGCGCTCGGCGGTTGGCTCACCGACCACTTCGGATGGGAATGGAACTTTTATGTCAACGTCATTCCCGGTGCGCTTATGCTGATCGCGATCCTGTATGGCGTTAGAAAAGAAAGCATGAAGCTCGAACAGCTTCGCGGCGGGGATTGGTGGGGAATTCTTTGTATGGCGATCGGGCTCGGTTCACTTGTGGCGATGCTGGAAGAAGGCCAGCGAAAGGACTGGTTCGGTAGCCCCTTCATCCGGAACTGCGCGATTCTGGCAGCGATTTTTGTTCCGCTTTTTGTCATCATCGAACTTGTTAGAAAAAGACCCTTCGTGAATTTGCGTTTGCTGGCGTGTCGGAACCTCCTCTTCACATCCATCATCGCTTTCGGTCTCGGCCTTGCCCTCTATGGCACCATTTTTCTAATCCCACTTTACCTCGGCACGGTTCAAAGCTACAGCCCGCTCCAAATCGGCGAAGTACTAGTGTGGGTGGGTTTGCCCCAGTTTCTGATCTTCCCGTTCCTGCCGTTCTTAATGAAACGATTCGATCAACGTCTGCTCGTTTGTCTGGGTTGCTTCATTTTCGCGGCAAGCTGTTACATGAACATCTCTATGAGCTTCGATTACGCCGGCGATCAACTCCGATTTGCCAATATCGTGCGGGCATTCGGCCAACCTTTTACGATCGTGCCGATAACCGGGCTGGCAGTGGCAACGCTCGCAGCAAAGGACGCCGGAAGCGGTTCCGCCATCTTCAACATCTTTCGAAACGTCGGAGGCAGTTTTGGCATCGCAATTCTTTCCACGCTGGTGACGCGCCGCGAACAATTTCACGATTTGCGCATTGGAGAACTCGTTACGGCTTACTCACCGGCAACCCAGGCTCGGCTCGCCACATTACAGGAAAATTTCGTCCATAAAGGTTTTGATGCGACAACCGCGCTCACACAATCGTACGCTGTTATTAAGTCACTTGTTACCCGTGAAGCGTTTGTTATGGCGTTCAACGACGCATTCCTGGTAGTTACCGTTGCCCTGCTCGTCTCCGCTGTTGCTATTTGGTTCTGCAAGAGTCCTAAACTAGAACAGGCGCATCCCGGCTGAACGCGGGCGGTGCGTTGTCAGATCAATCGATCGGTAATCCAAAATGCAAAAGCGTAGCAAGCGAAGATGGAAACTCCCCCACAGATTCCGGCAATGATCGCTTGGCGCCATGAACCGCGACGCAGGCTTCGCGCTAGGCACGCCAGGGCGACGGCAATGCCAAATTCGCCGAGAATAATGTACCAGGGCGTATATGAAATCATCCGGCAGCCGCTGTATTGCCATCAATAAATCCGGTGCGCCATCTCTTCGTACAAGGGAATGTTTATCGCCTCGTCTAACCCGATTACCACCAGTCCGGTCTTCGCGAACGATAGGCAGACACGCGCCCTAACGAGCAGTTTCCGCTAACCTTCGTTTAATGCGCTCTCGGGCTTCCGCTGAAAATGGCGCATCGGAGGCTTCATCTGCGTGCTCGGGAAATTCGCGTGCGGTGCAACGCAGATAACGAAGCTGTTCTTCGTAACGCTGGCACCAGCAGCAAATCAAAAAGTGCAGGCGTTTTTTGATCCGCATAATCAGCGGCAACGGCTCGTCCATTGATTGCGAGAGTATCCGAACCAATTCCCTGCATTTGGGCGTGTGTTTGCCGATGAATTTCACGAGCATCGTTTGCCACCAATTTCTCCGCGCGAGAACTGACGAATTACCGATAGGCGATGGGTTGTATGGTTCGTCCGGCATCAAGCTGTTCCTCCCGCTGGCGTGTCGAACCAGTTGATCTCAAGACATTCCCGCAGCGCCATCCGCGCTCGATGCAGCATTACCCAAAGATTGCTGTCGCTGATGGAGAGGGTCGCGCAAACCTCTTTGCCAGGCACACCATCCGTTTCGCGCATGGTAAAAACGGCACGGATTTTTTGCGGCAGTTTAGAGAGGCAGTCGCGCATGACTTGCCAGAACTCGGCCCGATGCATCATCTCATCCGGCTCGGGTTTCCATTCATGCGGCCCGAGGTCATGATTCCAAAAACCGACCGATACGAACTTTTCCGAAAACTCATCGGAAAGAAATTCATGTCGGTGAACGATGTCTCTCGCCCAACCTTTCTGAAATGATCCACGATCTTGTTTTTCAGAATGCCGACGAGCCAACTCCGCTCTGATGAACGGCCGCCGAATTTTTCGTAACCGCGCACAGCGGCGAGAAACGTTTCCTGCACCAGGTCCTCGGCTACTTCGGGTTTGCGTACGCGCACTAAAGCGTATCGGTAAAGACACTCGCCGTGGTCGTCCCACCCAACAGGACGCTGTTGTCTCAATGTCATTCATGATGTGCGGTTGCAGGCGACTGTAGTCTCGCCTACGCGGGATGATGCCGGTCGTGATCCTATCTGGTTAGCGGTTTTCCTAGGGCCGGGGTCATCCGCCTTCGCCAAGGCTACGGCGGACAGGCCGCCGCCGGCTACAATGGCGGCATTTCGTCTTCTAAGGAACGCGATAAGAAGCCGCGCAATTTGCAGCGCCACAAGTGAAAACAATAACCAACGGGCGATGTGCCAATGTCCTTTCCCCGCAATGGTTTGATGATAAATTAAGAGGGCCGCGGCCACGTATGCCAGGCGGTGCAACCATTTCCAGTTTTTGCCGCCAAGTTTTCGAATTGAGAAGTTGTTGCTGGTGGCTGCGAGGATCACGAGAATCGACAATCCGGCAAGACCGAACCAAGTGAACGGCTTGGAAAAGCTGCGCGTGATCGACTGCGCATCTCCTTCGTAGAGGAGATGAAACCCGAAGTGGATCAAACCGTAAACGCACGCGCTTACGCCAATCGCACGCCTATGCCGATTTAGCGCATTAACCAGTCGCGAGTGCGGAAACAAAACGCGCAAAGGACTAAGTGAAAGCACCGCGCCGAGAGTCCAGATTGCGATCTCGCCTGTTTGATGAAGCAGTTCCTCCGCCGGATTTGCGCCAAGCGCGCCGGTGAACGCGGGAATGACAAGCAGGCAAAACCCAATACCGATCAGAACAGCGAGTGCAAACGCTTTAGAACCGACAGTTCTGACCAAAACATCGGTCAAAAATGCATCGCGTCTCCGTCTCCCCTCTCCCTTCTCAAGGGAGAGGATAGGATGAGGGTTCGCCCTCGTTGCGTGATAGCCGAAACCCCTCACCTCAGTCCTCTCCCCTTCAGCAAAGGGAGAGGCGGCCGCCGCCGCGCAGTGTGGAAAGTCGACGTTCATCAAAAATTCTTCCGCAAATCCATACCGGCGTACAAATGCGCGACTTGTTTTTCGTAGCCGTTAAACATGAGCGTTGGCTGTTTACCCGCAAAGAAACTGGCTCCGATCACGCGTTCGCTTTTCTGGCTCCAGCGCGGATGATCGACATTCGGGTTCACGTTTGCGTAGAAGCCATACTCGTTAGGTGCGAGTTGGTTCCAGAGCGTCCTTGGCTGCTCTGTCACAAAGTCGATTTTCGCCAACGATTTGGCGCTCTTAAATCCGTACTTCCATGGCACGACGAGCCGAAGCGGCGCGCCGTTCTGATTGCGCAGCGGTTTGCCGTAAAGCCCGACGGCGATGAGTGCCAATTCGTTGTGCGCTTCTTCCATGGTGAGGCCTTCGGTGTAGGGCCAGGAAAATTCGTTTGAGCGCTGACCCGAACAATTCGCCGGATCGAGGAACGACGTGAACTTCACGTATTTCGCATCCGGTGTCGGCTGCGCAAGCTCCACGAGTTTCGCCAGCGCAAAACCGTCCCACGGCATCACCATTGACCAAGCCTCAACGCAACGGTGACGATAATTACGGTGCTCGATTGGGCCAAGGAGTTGAATCAATTCGTCAACGTCAAGCTTGCGCGGGTTCACGCACAATCCCCCGATCTCGACCGACCATGGCCGCGTTTTCCACCCGTGATTAGCCAGCTCCTTTGGTTGATCCTTTGCCAGGCCCCACTCGTAAAAATTGTTATAGCTTGTGATGAGGTCTTCGGGCGTAAGTTTCACGCCATCGAGCTTGTACGATGGGTGAAGCGAATCGTTCAGTCCGGGTGACTCAGCCCGAATCCCGGGCGGCAACAAAGCGGAGGCGGCAAGGCCAAGCCCAAAAACGCGCAAAAATTCGCGTCGCCGCAAATAATACGCCTCTGGCGTTGTTGCGCAATCCGGGAGATCCCATGAGGGATGCACCCAACTCTTGCGCGGCTCATTTCTATCCACGCTAATTTGTCGATCCAAACCGCGAAACCTTACGAAGGGAGTGCAAAATCGGCCGGCTTGTAAGGATTTGCCGCAGCACGCGACGCATCCTCAAAACCTATGATCACGATCCGCTCATCCAAAGCTAGCTCCAAAGCGACACTGATTTCCTTGGAGGTTACCTTGAAGACACCACGCAATGTTTACACGATCTCTTCGGACGGAGCCTTGGCCGATTCAGGATCGTCATTTTGGGGCGGACTTTTTGGTGGTATCTCCTGGCCCGTTTCGCGCTTTCGTATCGCGGAGGGATTCCTGCTAGAACAGCAAATGTTCTTGCCCCATAACGAATCAACGGTGGCAATGTCATGGGCGCTTCATGGGGATACAGCTACCGCTGCGCAGCTCGTAGTGAGACCATTCTTTTCCGGCTGCGCACTTCGATCTTATCGCGATGTCGGGTTCCACCTTGATTCCGAGGACAACGCGGGACGGTTTACCTGGTTGCCAAATGTTCGTGGACCAAAGATCTTCGCTGACACGAATGGCCGATATGAGGACGAACGAGTTCGGCCGTTCGATTGCTTTTGTGAGCAAGCGGCAGCCTCGGGTTCCGAGGAAGAGCTAGTCACGCCAGGACGTTTTGAATTTGAACTGTGTGGGCGACCGTCGGTGCTGATCTTTTCGGTCGACGGTGTTGCCAACGCGCAACGTGATCAGCACGTGGGCGTCTTTTTGGCAGGCCTGATGCAAGGAAGTTCTCCCAGATCTGGTTCATCCATTGCTGAGAGCATTAGCGGGACAACTCAGCGGCTCGTAGCTGCATGATCAGCCCTCACAGATCTTTCGCGCCCGCAACCGACTCGATGAAACAAATCGATCGGGCGTTGCCATTCCCATTGCGCAGCAATCGAAGAATCAATCGAGCGCCCTGGGTTGTTTATATAAAATGTGATCGAACAGAGGAGACACGAAACTCTTGTGACACTATTTTTGCTAATGTCATAAAAACTCTTTATCGGCTGAACGGGGTCCAAGAGGTCGCGGGTTCAAATCCCGCCGGGGATTTTTGATAAGCTCCAAGTTCAAAGCTCCCATATCTAAAGAAGCTCAAATTCCAATTTCCAAACCGCTGCATTGTCGCTCTTGGAGTTTGCTCTTTGAAATTTCCCTGAGGTCTGGTTATTGGGGTTTGGGATTTTGCGCATGCGTCCTCAGCGTTGTTTGCGACCGGCGACCTATCGCGTTAGCATGCGCGCCGATGCTTAGCGCTGGAATTGTGGGTCTACCGAATGTCGGGAAATCAACGCTCTTCAATGCGGTCACACGCACACACAAGGCGCCGGCGGAGAACTATCCTTTCTGCACGATTGATCCCAACGTGGGCGTTGTAACCGTACCCGATTTTCGTCTGGGAAAAATCGCGGAGATTTCTCGCTCAAAAAAAATTACACCAACAGCAATCGAGTTTGTAGATATCGCCGGGCTGGTGAAAGGCGCAAGCGCAGGCGAAGGCCTTGGGAACCAGTTTCTCCATCACATTCGCGAAGTTGAGGCCATCGTGCAGGTCGTGCGTTGTTTTGAAAATCCTGACGTTCATCATGTCAGCGCAACCATCGATCCAATTCGCGATATCGAGGTCATCAATACCGAGCTCGTGTTGGCTGACCTTGCTTCGTTGCAAAAGCGACGCGAACGATTGCAGAAGCAACTACACGCCGGCGAAAAGTCAGCAATGATTGAGACTGAGGTCATCGAAAAACTGGTGGCGCATCTCGATCGCGGAAAACCGGCGATCACGGCAACGTTGACACCTGAAGAAAGATCAATCGTGCGAGGTTTTTTCCTGTTGAGCTCAAAGCCGACAATTTTTGCCTGCAACGTAGCGGAATCGGATCTTGCAGCTGTAGCCGGCATCGGTGATACCGACCGGAACAAAGCGCCGCAATCATATGAAACCGGGATCACCGATCCCGGCTACAGCGCCGCGAAGCGCGTTGGTGCAGTTCAAGATTACGCGAGGCACCATTTCGCCACGGAAGCAATCGTGATCAGCGCGCAGATCGAGAGCGAACTTGTCGATCTTACCGAGCAGGAGGCGCTCGAATATTTACGCGGCCTCGGCGTGGAGGACAGCGGTGTACACGCGCTCATTCGCGCGGTCTATCATCTGCTCGGCCTGCGCACGTTTTTTACCGCCGGCGAAAAGGAGACGCGCGCCTGGACCATTCACGCCGGCGAAAAGGCGCCCGCCGCTGCCGGAGCGATCCACTCCGATTTCGAACGCGGTTTTATCGCGGCGGAAACCATTCACTGTAACGATCTGATCGCGGCCGGTTCTTTCGCGAAAGCCCGCGAAGCAGGCAAACTGCGGCTTGAAGGAAAAGAGTACGAAGTACGCGACGGCGACGTGATACTGTTTCGGTTCAACGTCTAGCTCTTCCTCTTCCGCTTAGTCTCACCCCAAGAGAGAAGATTGAGAGCAAGACGTAGAGGAAGAACGCATTACGCTCCGAGGTATAGAATGCGTCCGCATTGCTCGCAGCTAACGATTTCTTTCCCGGCTTTGACTCCTGCCGCGGTCGCAGTCGTTACTTTCATGTGGCAGCCAGTGCAAACGCCGTGCTCGACCGCGACGATCGCCGCGTCGCCTTTGCTGTTGAAGAGACGCTCGAACTGGTCAAGTAAATCGGCGTCAATCTTAGACGCAAGCGCTTCCCGCTCATTTTCTAGTTCTCGCTGCTGCGTTTCCAGCGCTTTTGATTTGCTTTCGAGATCGATCAACTGCCGTGAGATCGTCTCTTTAGTCGCTCGCGCAGTGTTCTCCGCCGCTTCAAATTCGGCTTTCATCTTGTCGGCCTCGATCATCAACTCGAGCTCCTGATCCTCGAGCTTGCGGACTTCATTTTCGTATCGCTCAATCTCGTGGCCGATTGCCTGAAACTCGTCGTTTTTCCTGGTTTGATACTGCTGCGTCTTGAGCCGTGCGATGCTTTCGGTGCGTGTGCCCACATCGAGCTCCAGCTTTTTTCGCTCAACTTCAAGATGGCGCGTTTTTTGTTTCAGTGCGTCAACCCCCGCTGCACTTGCAGCCAGTTGCGACTCGAGATGACTGCGTTCCAATGGCACCGTTTTGATCTCAGCCTGGATTTGTCTGATCTTTTGTTGTCGATCTTGAAGAACGAGCAGTTGTTCCAGTTCCGAATGCACGAGCGCTCAACCTATTGATTCGGCGGAGCGGCGTCAATCACTGGGCACCAGAACCGAGTTGACTGAATGCGTCCAGCATTTGATGGGGACGCGCGCGTACGGCGATATTCTCAGTGAGATTCACCCAGCGAACCATGCCATTGGAATCAAGGAGAAATTCGGCCGGGCGCGCTATATCCGCTCCTTTTGGTCCGGCACGGGGATGCAACACGTCATACCGGCGAATGATTTTTGCTCCGGGATCGGAAAGCAACGGAAACGTGTAACCGAGTCTTTGCGACTGCCAGCGATTGATCTCGGGTGGATCAACGCTGATGCCCACCACGCGAATGCCGCGTGAGTTAAAGTCCGCAAGGGTCTGCTGGAAACTCCGCAACTCGGAGTTGCAGAGTGGTCACCAAAAGCCGCGATAAAAAATCAGCACAACAGCATTTGAACCGGAAAGCAAATCGCCGAGACCAACAGGCTTTCCACTTTGATCCAGTAGTATAAAATCCGGCGCTTTTTGCCCAACGCGCGGCGCGCCACTCGAAGCGGGAACCTGCCGCAGGAAGTAGAAGATTTCGTAACTAAAAAACGCAATGAGGAACACAGCAATCGCTGCGAAGATCGAGCCGAAAATCTTTCCGCGGTAAACTTGCGGCCGGCCGAACGCCCGGAACAGACCGAGCATCAACAACGCAGCCCCAATTCCAAAGAGCAAAAGATTCGCCCATGGAAAATCCCGCGTGATTGGAAATTGAGCGAAGAACGCGTAGGAGAACAACCCGCCGACTACGACAACGAAGCCAACCCATAGCGGCCAGTTCCACTTCCGCTTCATGTTGATCTTGCCTGGGACATTCGCAAAATCCATCGATAAAGAATGAATGCCATCGCTACGAATGTAATGCCGCCGAGAACGATTCCCGCAGTTTCAAACTTCGCAAGACTCGGAATCCATTTCGCCAAAACTCCATCCGGACCGACTAGCGCCAGCGGCGCAGGCTTGTCAGAGACTGCTCTGATCAGAGAAATCACGACCGCGATTATGCCTTCCCCAACGATCAGACCTGATGCGAGAAGCACGCCAAGCTGCTTCGCAGCTCCCGGCCTGGGAGTACGATCAGCTCGCCGGTCGTAGAACCAACCGGCAACGGCTCCCACAACGATCATCAAGGTGCTCGAAGTCGGCAGATAAATTCCGAGACCGACTGCGAGCGGCGGAACACGCATGTGTTTGGTGGTGCGGCCAAGAATTTCATCCAGAAAAACTATACCGACGCCAATGAATGCGCCGATCCCAATTAAACTCCAATCGATGTCCGCGGCGATCACGCCTTGCGCGAGCGACGAAATCAAGCCGGCTTGCGGCGCGGGCAACGCGCGACGCGGATCTGCGCCCGGCGCACCAGCGAACCCATAAGTATGATTCATAAGATCTAGCACAGGCGGAATGACCAATGCACCTGCGACAACACCTATCACCAGCGCGACTTGTTGTTTCCACGGTGTTGCATCCACCAATTGTCCCGTCTTGAGGTCCTGAAGATTGTTGTTTGCGATCGCGGCCACGTTGAAAATTACGGCCGTCGTGAAAAGCGCGAACGCCATCAATGCTTTGCCCGAATCCGGCGAAACGTACGGCTTCACGCCGATCACCAGCAGCAACGCGGCGCCAATCACGACTAAAATTCCGATGCCGGACAGCGGACTGTTCGATGAACCGATCAGGCCGGCCATGTAACCGCAAACCGCGGAGACAAAGAAACTCATCAACACGATGTAAACGACGCCGCCGATAATGAGCGTTGGTAAATGCGCGCCGAGTCCAGTTTGATTTCCGAAAAATCCGAGCAACCAACCGATCGGCAACATGCAAACCAGCGTGACCACGCCGACAATGCCGATCGGAATGTCGCGTTCGGTAATCGGTAGCGTGTCGGCTTTGCCCGCTTTGCGCGCGCGCGACGCGGCCATTGCGCTCGCGAGACCGCTGATCAGCGGTTTTGCAAGCTTCAACAAAGTCCAGATCGCAGAAATGCCGATCGCGCCGGCGCCAATGTACCTGACTTTGCCGCTCCAGGCGCTGCGCGCGAGCGCAGCCACCGGTGTGGTGAAGTCGTGGGCAAGGCCAGAATAATGCGGCACTCCCCAGCCCCAACCGATCAGCGCACCAATCAGCATGGCGATGCCGACCGAGAGGCCGACAAGGTGCCCTATCCCGAACAACAAAAACGATAAGGAGAAATCGTAGCCGCTGACCGCACCTTTCTTTCCGATTCGAAAATTTTGCGCCAAATCCGAGGCGAACAGCTGTGTCTCGATGATTAGTGCAAAAGCGGCGGACACGATCGATCCCCACAGAACTGCAAGTAAACCGGCGCGGCCGTGCTCAACGTCGTGAGCATCTGCGGCGTCGCCGCCACTTCCAACCTTGAGAACCTCGGCGCAAGCGACTCCCTCCGGATATGGCAAATCCGAGTTCGTCACCAACGCGCGACGGAGCGGGATCGAATACATCACCCCGAGAATTCCGCCGAGCGCACAAATCCAAAACGAGGTCCAGAACGGAAAGTCGGTCCAGTATCCAATCATGATCAGTCCCGGCAACACGAAAATAATCGATGAGAGCGTGCCCGCTGCCGAAGCAACCGTTTGCACGATGTTGTTTTCCTGGATGGTCGCGTCGCGAAAACTCCGCAGGATCGCCATGGAAATCACGGCCGCGGGAATTGATGTCGAAAAAGTGAGGGCAGCTTTAAGACCGGCGTAAACATTCGCCGCGGTGAAAACCAAAGTGATGACGACTCCGATGATTATTCCGCGAATGGTAAGCTCGGCAGGGCGGTTTGCGTTCCCTTGCTGACCGACCGTCATAAACAGGCTCTTGGTTTCACTCGTTTGCCTCGAAATCGTTTTTCGGCGACTGCATCGTTCTGCGACGAGAGCGCAGAATAGTGGCGAACCGTCCGCAAGGTCAAGACGCACGTGCTGACTTGCATGAAAGTATTTCGGCGAGAGCGCCGCTGCAACGGACGCGAAGCGACGGCCAGGCTTTCAAACAAACACGCGCCGCCGCGTGCGCTCCTCAGATCAAAACATTTCCACAGGCGAGCGTTGAACAGTTTTGGAAGTGCTCTGGACTGCGCGTTCCTGGCCGGCTACGGATATCCGAAGCTCGCCGATTTCGTCATCAATTTTGCGGAAAGTGGCTTCGGAAAATTTGTCCGGCGGAGATAGCTTCCTTTTGACACTCGCGACGTTGCCCAAAGCGCGATTGATTTGGTCTGATGGCAGCATCCCGAGAATTCGATGCACGGTTTCGATTTCCGGAATGCGATGGCAAATCATCACGACGTCGTTACCGGCATTGATTGCGCCCCGAATGGTGTCCTCTAATCGGTATCCTGTCAGGATCGCGCCCATATCGAGATCGTCAGTCATGACAAGACCGTCGAAACCAAGTTCGTCGCGCAATAAGCCGGTGACGATGCTGCTCGAGAGTGTGGCAGGAGTGCGTTCCGGCTCGAAGGATGAATACCAACCATGGCAAATCATGATACTGTCCACATCAGGAACGAACTGCCGAAACACCGCCAATTCATTCTGATCGAGTTCTCCTCGGGTGCGATCGATCTGCGGCAACTGATAGTGAGCGTCTGTAGTTGCAGCAGAGTAACCGGGAAAATGTTTGCCGCAGCTCGCGATCCCCTGCCCTCTCATTGCGGCATTGAATGCGCCGGCATTGCGCACGACTTGCTCGACATTTTTTCCGTAGCACCGGCCGCGCAGCGAATTCTCAGCGTCATCATCAAAAGAGATGTCCAGCACGGGACAAAGGTCCAGATTGAACCCGAAAAGGCGTAGCAAACGTCCGGTGATCTCGCCATGCCGCCGAATCAGGTTGAGGTCGTTCTTGTCGCGCAGTTGTTGCGCGCTAGGCGGCTCACTGCCAATCAGGCGCAATCGCGACACACGTCCGCCTTCTTGGTCGATGGTGATGATCGGCTCGACTTCGCTGAGGTCTCGCAAATCATCGATAAGCTTTCGGAGCTGCGTCGCGCTCTCGATGTTGCGTGCGAAGAGAATAAACGCACCCGGTTGGATGCGTCGAAACAGGGCGGCTGTTTTCGAATCGATTTCTTTGCCCGGCACACCGGTCATGATCAGTTGACCAAGCGAATTGTTCTTCATCGGCCGCAAAGATGAATGCTCAACGGCAATATTCAATGTCCAACGCACTTCAGCTCATTGAGAGAACGCTTTTAGTTGAACGTTGAGCGTTGAGCGTTTAACCGTTGGCAGATTGAAGAAGATCGCGATTTATGGCGGCAGTTTCGACCCGGTCCATCACGCGCATTTAATTCTTGCCCGCGAAGCGATTGAGACGCTCGGTCTTGAGAAGGTCATCCTGGTCCCGGCCGCGATATCACCGCTCAAGAAGGCCGCTCCGGTCGCCAGCGGAGATGTACGATTAGCAATGTTGCGGGCGGCGATAAGGGACCAGCCGGAGTTCGAAGTGGATGAATGCGAGCTGCTGCGTCCGCCGCCTTCGTACACAATCGATACTGTTGAAGAAATTCGCCGGCGCGAGTGCGACGCGGTCCTCTACTGCTTGATCGGTGAAGACAACATTGAACAACTGCCTCGGTGGCATCGCTTCAATGAGCTGGAGAAACTAGTTCGCTTCGTTGTTCTCGACCGCACAGGCAAACAACCCACGCATACTTATCAGTTGATCCATCGTCGGATCGACATTTCGGCCACGGAGATACGGCGAAGAGTTGCGCAACATGAATCGATTCGGTACCTGGTAACTGGGTCAGTGGAGGAAATCATTCAGCGCGAAAAACTTTATCGGGAGCATTCGACATAACGCCGGAAAATTTAGCAAAACGCTGTGCCGAACTCGCCTCCAGCAAAAAGGCCGAGGATATTGTGGTGCTGGATTTGCGCGAGATCTCGAGCTTTACGGACTTTTTTGTGATCTGCTCAGGCACGTCGGAGCCACAACTCAAAGCAATCGGAAATGAAATTGAGATTCGGTTGCGAGAAGACTATTCGCTGCGGCCGGTAGCCGTTGACGGATTTCCAGCCAGTCAATGGATGGTACTCGATTACCTGCAAGTGGTTGTCCACATTTTTCATCGCGACAAGCGAGCCTTCTACAGCCTTGAAGACTTGTGGGGGGACGCGCCGGTGGTCGAATGGGAAAGCGCGGCGGCGAATTGAGGTGAACCGCAGTCCCCGAAGCCGATTGCATTGAGTCCTCCCGGCGAACCCGTAGACCGGGCGGCAAGGCTCGTACGGCCGGCCACCCGGCTCGGCTCACGCTTCCATCTGAGATGGCCGACGCGTCGGCAAGAACGCCTTGCGCGACGGGTTGCTATTTCTTGGTCGGCGCCGGCGACGGTGGCGGCGGAACCTTTGAAGCACCCGGCGGAGCAGGCGTCGGAGGAGGCTTCACGTCCTGCAATTCGACTTCAAAAATCAGCGTCGCGTTGGGACCAATGTCCGGACCCATTGCGCGCTCGCCATAGGCAAGGTTCGACGGAATGAACAACTGATATTTTGATCCCTGTTTCATCAGTTGAAGCGCTTCGGTCCAACCCTTGATGACACCGTTAACCGGGAAGGTGGCTGGCTGACCGCGTTTGTATGAACTGTCAAACTCGGTGCCGTCAATCAGCGTGCCCCGGTAATTTACTGTCACCATATCCGTGGCTTTGGGCTGTGATCCTGTTCCTTCTTTCTCGACCTTGTATTGCAAGCCGCTCGCTGTCGTTTTCACACCGGGTTTCTTCTTGTTGTCTTCAAGAAACTTGGCGCCGTCGGTCTTATTTTTCTCGCCGAGCTGCTTCTGTTTCTGTTCCATGTCCTTTTCGAATTGCGCCATGACATCCTTCACCTGGTCAGGCGTCAGTTGCGGTTTACCGGCAATGGCGTCTTTCATGCCTGCGTTCAAGACATCGGGATTAATGTCCACCTTTTGGCGAGCGAGGTTAAATCCGATTTGCATCCCAATCGCGTAGCTGACCTTGTCTCTCTGGTCTTTGAATTGTGGTGATTTCTCTTGCCCGAACAACGGGAATGCAAGTAAGGATGCGCTGACAATAAGAATTAAACGTTTCATAAGATCGTGTTTCCGCGCCGTTGTTATTTAAAGTTGATCGCCGCAGAAAGTCGCACGCTAATGGATAAATCCCGCCCGTCAAGGAAACAGCATTACCGCCTGTTCGGCTGCGCTGACCTCGCATTTGTAGTGGTCGCAAGCGGAATGATTGGGCTCTGCCCCAGAACCGTTGCTTCCATCAGCCTTTCGCACAGCAGTGCTTTGAAAATCGGACAAAGGGTATGGCAAAACGAATGCAACGGGACTGTTTCCGGGCTCACTTCATGGAACCAAGGCGAAGATTTTGCGTCACTAGGTATCGGCCACTTCATCTGGTATCCGAAAGGACGACGCGGCCCGTTCGAGGAAAGTTTTCCCAAAGTCGTGAGCTTCATCTCAAGCCGCGGCGCCAAGTTACCAGCTGTTCTTTTGGATGCCGGTGCCGGAAACGCTTGTCCATGGAACTCGCGTGCCGAATTTGTTCGAGCGCAACATTCAGTTGAGATGAATCAGTTGCGCAGATTTCTAGCCGATACGATCGATCTGCAGGCAGAATTTCTTGTTGCCAGATTGGAGGCCGCTCTGCCTAAAATGCTGGCCGAAGCGGCGCCCACCGATCGACTCAACGTGCAGCAACAAATTGAGCGCCTGACAAAAACACCCCAGGGATGTTACGCACTTGTCGATTATGTGAATTTCAAAGGAGAAGGTGTTCTGCACAGCGAACGTTATCAGGGCCAGGGTTGGGGGCTGCTTCAGGTGCTCGAAGCCATGCATGGGAACTCCGAAGCTGAAGCGGCTGATGAATTCGCGCGCGCTGCCACAGCCGTCTTGACGCGCCGCGTTCACAATTCTCCACCCGAACGGCATGAATCACAATGGTTAACGGGTTGGCTTCGGCGCGTAAACAGCTACAATGGCGGCTAATCTTATGCCGGGGACACTTCGTATCCTTCTCTGCACGATTCTGCTGACTGGGCTTGCGTCTTCAATCAGTGCCCAATTTCGTCTTTTTGGACCGCGGCAAAAGCCGACACCACAACCGATGCGGAAAGCGTCCGCTTATATCAGCCGTCAAGAACCTTTTAAAGTAAATCAGTCGTTGCTGAAACAGGCAACGCCTGACAACACGCGCATCGTAGTCTCCATTCCGAAGCAACGCGCTTACCTGATGATCGGCGATCAGGTTATCGCTGACGGCCCAATTTCCTCCGGTAAACGCGGTCATGAGTCACCCCAGGGTCACCTGAGGGTGCTCGAAAAAGACCCGGACCACCGTTCAAATCTGTATGGCGACTTTGTGGACTCCTCGGGCCGCGTGGTACGCGCCGGCGTGAGCACCCGCAGCGATGCGGCTCCGAGCGGAACCCATTACGTCGGCGCGCCGATGACGTGGTTCCTGCGTTTGACCGAGGAGGGCGTGGGTATGCATGTCGGAATTTTGCCGGGTTATCCCGCTTCGCACGGTTGCATTCGCCAATCGCCTGACGGCGCAAAATTATTCTACCAGTACGCCAAGGTGGGGACGCCCGTAGACGTAGGCGAGTACTGACATCCAACCGTCATGTCGAGCGTAGTCGAGACATCCCGCTGCCAAATCGAAAGCCTTTGCTACGGGGTTCCTCGACTTCGATCGGAATGACCAGTTGCGTTGTGGCTAATTTTCCGCCGCAACAAATCTAGTGCTGTTACAGCAGCTAATTGCTTGAACGTCTCGCGATCAGTTTGGAAAAAGAATTTCCTGGCGATCGTTTTAGAGTCTGCTGAAGCCAGCGCAATGTAAACGGTTCCGACCGGCTTTTCGTCTGAGCCGCCGTTCGGTCCCGCAATTCCGGTGGTTGCGACACCGTATGTCGAAGCTGAGCGCGAGAGCGCGCCCTCGGCCATCGCACGGGCGACCGGTTCACTGACCGCGCCATGTTTTTCGATCAATTTGGGATCGACATTTAAGACGCCGCTCTTCGCGTTATTCGCATACGTGACGTAGCCCGCCAGGAAAACTTCCGAGACGCCGGGCACGTTTGTGATGCAGTTTGCGATGAAGCCCCCAGTGCACGATTCGGCCGTTGCCAATGTTTCCTTCCGTTGTTTAAGCAGTTTCACCACGACTGCCTCAAGCGCTTCGTCGCCGGTCGAGAAGATCGACACGCCTAATTCGTCGCGAATGATGGCGTCGGCCTTTTGAATCGCGCCCGGTTCTCCGATGACGCGCACTTCGACTTCTCCTGGCCGCGCGCAGTAGCCCAGCTCGATTCCTGGGATCGCCAGAACTCTTTCTCCAATCGCTTTTTCGACCACTGACTCACCCATTCCAGCAATGCTGTACGATCTCCGCTCTACCGGGAGCGGTGCCGTGACAATCGAATGTAAAATCGGCATCGCGAATTTCCTGAACATGGGTTGGAGCTCCCGAGGCGGACCCGGCAGAACAAACACGTACGGTGACGGAATGTGCCGGTTGATGTTCGCCTTCAAATAGAAGCCGGATGCGCTTCCGTTCTCGTTGGGAAGGACATGCGCGCCTGCCAGCACTTCGGCCTGGCGTGCAATGCCCGACGTCCATTTGATTCCACGCACTTGCAGTCGCTGCTGAAGCCAGGCCAGCAATTGCGGGTCCTGACGCAGCTGCAGTCGGAGCGATTCGGCCACCATCTCCCGCGTGATATCGTCCGTCGTTGGACCAAGTCCCCCGGTTACGAAAAGAATTTCGCAATGCGGAAACAATTCAGTGAGCGTGCGCCCGATCGCCTCGGTGTCAGGCACCGTGCGCCGTTCCAGGATCCGTAAACCCAACGGAAAAATCTCACGCGCAATAAACGCCAGATGGGCGTCCTGAACGTCACCCAGCAAAAGCTCGGTGCCGGTATTGATGAGAGCGGCGCGCATACGGAGAAAGTGGAAGCGTCAAAGCGTTTAATCGTTGAACCGCGTCAACGGTTCAAACATTTTTAAAGATTCAACGTCGACCGAAGGCCGCTCAGGCCGCGGTCTTGTCCTGCTTCTTGCGGATGAGCGGAAGCTTTTTGCCTTCGACGACGGCGCGATTGATTGTTACCTCGGCGATATCTTCCCGGCTCGGTACATCGTACATGATGTCGAGCATGATGCGCTCGAGCATCGAACGCAGTGCGCGCGCCCCTGTGCCCTTCGTGACCGCCTGCGCCGCCAGAGCGCGCAAGGCATCTTTCGTCACGGTCAAACGGACTCCTTCCATTGAGAAGAGCTTCGTGTACTGCTTGACCATCGCATTTTTCGTTTCGGTCAGTATCGCTACCATTTCATCTTCAGTGAGCGCGTCGAGCGAACTGACCACCGGAAGGCGCCCGACAAATTCCGGTATCATTCCAAAACCGAGCAAATCTTCCGGTTCGACATGCCGGATCGCCGCTTTTCGTAACGCTTCCTCTACTTCGAGCGTAGGGCTGCCAAACCCCATCACTTTCTGGCCAATGCGTTTTTGGATGATTTTGTCGAGTCCGATGAATGCGCCGCCGCAAATGAAGAGAATCTTTTCTGTATTGACTTGTATATATTCCTGGTGCGGATGTTTGCGCCCGCCTTGAGGCGGAACATTGCACGTGCTTCCTTCCAAAATCTTCAAGAGCGCCTGTTGCACGCCTTCGCCGGAAACGTCGCGCGTGATGCTTACGTTGTCTGTTTTGCGTCCGATCTTGTCGATCTCGTCGATGTAAACGATCCCGATCTCAGCGCGCTTCACATCGTAATCAGCATTTTGGAGCAATCGCAAAATAATGTTCTCGACGTCCTCGCCGACGTAACCGGCTTCGGTCAGCGTCGTCGCGTCCGCGATGCAGAACGGCACATCGAGAATTCTGGCCATGGTCTTTGCGAGCAAGGTTTTGCCCGAGCCCGTCGGGCCGATCAGCAAAATGTTACTCTTCTCGATCTCTACATCCGCCAGCGGATCCGCCTGAAAAGCAGCTGATGTGTCTGCCGGTGCTGAAGTTTGGAGGACGCGTTTGTAATGATTGTGCACCGCCACAGAAAGCGTCTTTTTGGCGATGTCCTGGCCAACTACATATTGATCCAATGCGCGCCGGATTTCTACCGGCTTCGGCACGCGAATATTCGAAGATTGACGCCGGGCGTCTTCGTTGAGTTCCTTATCGAGGATGCTCTTGCAAACGTTGATACAACTGTCGCAGATGTAAACGCCCGGCCCGGCGATGAGCTTTCGTACCTCGGCGTGGCTTTTGCCACAGAAGGAGCACATGGTGAGGTTGGAAGCGCGGGCCATATGCTCTAGATTGTCGCCTACCCTTTCCGCGATAGCACTACTTCGGGCACGTCCACCAGCCGCCCGTCCGGAGGCGTGCTACCATCCAGCAACTTAATTTCCTTTCGCGACTTAATCACGTCATCCACCAAGCCATATCCCTTCGCTTCCTCTGCAGACATATAGTAATCGCGATCTGAATCGATTCGCACTTGATCTTCCGATCTGCCTGTGTGCTGCGAGATGATGCGGATGATGCGCTTCTTGAGCTTGAACATGTAATCGACCTGGCGTTCTACGTCGCTGGCCTGACCCTGCGCACCGCCGTGCACCTGGTGAATCATGATATCGGAATTCGGCAACGCGAACCGTTTACCTTTCGTGCCAGCACAGAGCAAGACCGCAGCCATGCTCGCTGCCATCCCGATGCAGTACGTCACCACGCCACCCGGCGAATTGATATACAAGTTTATGTCCTTTTTGCCGTCTTCCATTTGCAGGAAGAGCAATTGTGCAATTATCAAGTTCGCAACGTGATCGTCGATCTGCCCGACAAAAACGATGCGGTCCTTCAGCAACCGCGAGTAAATATCGTAGCTGCGTTCGCCCCGGCCAGTCTGTTCCACGACCATCGGAACCAGCACTTGCGAGACATTTTCGTTCGACACTCTCATGATTTTTCTTCTTTGACTGGCGCTTCCTTCGTTAATTCGATGCTAACATTCGCCTTTAGGAAATCAAGAGTCTTGCCCAACAGAAGCTGTTCGGACACGTCATCAAGTGCGTTCCGTTGCTGCAATTCCTTGCGCATTTTCTCCGGCGAAATG
>QHPE01000078.1:0-9731 GCA_003218945.1 Verrucomicrobiota bacterium
TGGCCTTGCTGGCCGACGGCTGGCACATGAGCACGCATGTCCTCGCGTTTCTGATAACTGCTGTCGCGTACTATTTCGCCAGAACACAGGCCGGCAACGCGCGGTTCAGTTTCGGCACCGGAAAAATCGGCGTGCTTGGTGGGTTCACCAGCGCAGTCGTGCTCGCGATTGTGGCTTTTTTGATGGCAGGCGAATCGGTGCGCAGGCTCTTTGTCCCGCTGGAAATTCATTTCAACGAAGCCATCGGAATCGCTTGCCTAGGCTTGCTCGTGAATCTGGGCTGCGCCGTGCTATTGGCGGATCGTCACCACGAACACGACGGTGGCAGCGCGCATCAGCACGATCTAAATTTGCGCGCCGCGTATCTGCACGTGCTGGCGGATGCGTTCACTTCCGTGCTGGCCATCACGGCATTGACGGGCGGTAAATTTTTTGGCTGGGCGTGGCTTGACCCAGTGGTTGGAATCGTTGGCAGCGGCGTGGTTTTTTCATGGGCTTACACGTTGTTGCGCGCTACCAGCGGCATCCTGCTTGATCGCATACCAGCGTCATCAGAATTACCTGACGAAATTCGCCGCGCGGTGGAGAGCGACGACGATTCGCTGGTGACCGATTTGCATGTCTGGCAGGTCGGCATCGGGAAATATGCGGCGATGGTTTCGATCGTCGCGCACGAGCCAAAGAGCTGCGATTCCTATCGCGCGCTGTTACGCGGGCACAAGGAGCTGGTCCACGTCACGATCGAGACACACCTTTGCCGCGAAGACCACGCATCGATCCCAAGCCCCTAGGAGCCTTTTGAGATACTCAGCCATGCCGCGTTGCTGCCGATTTTTCGTCTCTCCAAGGCGCGAGGAGAGAGCATACCCGAAGCGGTCTCTAACCGACGAGCAACGTCGGAGAGATGAAAAAGCGGCGCAACCCGAGGGCAAGACCGCTTTGGGCTGTCTAGCTGCGTTGCTCGCTGCTCACAAGTCGCTGCAGACATGCTCATCGCTCGCGTCTTGCCATCCAGCCCAAACCGCTCTCGCGCGGCGTGGCTGAGTATTTCAACAGGCTCCTAAATGGTTGATACGCTCTGGCAGATCGTAGCCGCTTACGCTTTCGCGCTGATCGGCGGAGGGATCAGCACCTCGCTGCAACTGGAGCACAAGCAGCTTTGCGCTCTTATCAGTTTCGCGGCCGGGACGCTCCTTGGCGTGACATTTTTCGCGATTTTGCCTGAAGGTCTGGGCGCAGCTCCATGGTGGGCCGTGCTACTCGCGGTCGCGACTGGATATGCGCTGTTCTTCTTCATCAGCAAACACGTCCATCACGTTTGTCCTGCGTGTGCTGCAAGTCATTTCGATGCCGACGCCACGCAACATTTCAGCGAGATCGCTACCGGGCTAATTATTGCGTTGGCGATTCACAGTACGACGGATGGAGTAGCGCTGGGAATTCAACGGGAAGCTCCAACGATGGAAGCGACGAAGTGGTCGCTGTTCTCTGCTCTCTGCATCCACAAAGTTCCCGAAGGCCTTGCGCTCGGTAGTCTGTTAATCGGTGCTGGCTTGCACCGCACCGCCGCGCTTGGATGGGTGGCGGCGGTTGAATCGACTACGCTGATCGGCGGGGTGATCGCTTATTTTTTCCTGACAAACATCTCCACTTTTTGGCTCGGCTTAATCATGGCGCACGTCGGCGGTGGATTCATTTATCTGGCGATACACGCCGTGCTTGGAGAGATGTTGAAGCACGGAAAAAAGCTTGTGCTGACGAGCTTTTTACTGGGAGTCGTCTTGATTGCGGTTCTGAATATTGCGCTGCGCGTGCTCGGCTAGCGCACCCATTTTAATCTGGGGAGCACAGGCTGCCAGCCTGTAGTTGCCGGCAGCCTGCCGGCAACTTGTTTTGGACACTATTGCACAGCCGCTTGATCTCCCGTCTCGGCAAGCTGCCGAGACTTACAGGCTGGCAGCCTGTGCTCCCCAGATTAAAGTCATCCGTGCATTTTTTCCGATATCGCGACCACAAACTTCACTGCGAAGATGTCGATCTTGAACAGGTGGCCGATAGGGTAGGCACGCCCACTTACGTTTATAGCGCGACAACAATCCTTGATCACTACTCGCGGCTGGATGCGGCGCTCGCACCGATCGATCACCTGATCTGTTACGCGGTCAAAGCGAACTCGAATCGCGCGATTTTGAAATTATTGGCGAATGCGGGCGCCGGGTTTGACATTGTTTCCGGCGGCGAGTTGTTTCGTGTGCTCGCCGCGGGCGGCGCCCCCGCCAAATGCACATTCGCTGGCGTAGGCAAATCGCGCGAAGAAATCGACTACGCGCTCGAACACGGTGTGTTCAGTCTGAATGTCGAGAGCGAAGCGGAGCTGGACCAGATCGATCGCATAGCTGCAGAAAAGAGCCTGTGCGCGCCGATCGCGCTGCGTGTGAATCCCGATGTCGATCCACACACGCATGCATACATCGCTACCGGTTCACACGAAAACAAGTTCGGCATCGCGCTCTATCAAATCGGAGCAGTTTACGCTCGCGCCGCTGGAATGGCCAACATCCGTGTCGCCGGCGTGCAGATGCACATCGGATCCCAGATTACTGAAGCCCAACCGTTCGCGAACGCGATCGAAAAAGTAGCGCCATTGCTGCGTGAGCTGAAGTCAAAATACGGTATCAAGTTCTTCAGCATCGGCGGCGGCATGGGTATTATTTACCAGCGGGCGCTGGAGAGCGGATCAGGCAAATGGTGGCACGACCACGGCGGCGAACCTTCCGCGTTCAGCGTCTCCGATTACGCGGATGCGATTGTGCCGCCGTTACGTGACTTGGGTATTCAGGTTTTGCTTGAACCCGGTCGCTTTCTTGTCGGGAACGCCGGCGTTTTGCTGACGCGCGTTCGCTACATCAAACAAACTGGCAGCAAAAAATTCGCCGTTGTCGACGCCGGCATGAACGATCTGATCCGGCCTGCGCTTTATCAGAGCTACCACGAGATTGCGCCGGTCATTGAACCGAACAAGAGTAAGCCCGACAAAGTCGACATTGTCGGGCCGGTCTGTGAGTCGGGCGATTTTTTTGCTCTCGACCGAGAAATGTCCGAACTGCACGAAGGCGATTTACTCGCGATCATGAGCGTTGGTGCGTACGGATTTGTGATGGCATCGAACTACAATTCGCGCCCCTTACCGGCAGAGGTGTTGGTTCGCGGCGATAAATTTGCGCTGATTCGGAAGCGGCAAACATGGGAAGATCTGGCGCGCGGGGAAATTGATCCGCTGTAGCCGGCATCGGTGATGCCGGCACGCCGCGATCACCGATAGCGGCTACAGTTGCGCTATTTCGCGCCCTGCATAAATACTCCTTTTGGCCAGAAATGATGAAACGTCTCGTACTCGTGTGCTTGTTGTCGATAGTCGCGCTCGGTCTCCAGGCCGCGCCGCCGGTCGAGGGTGAATATATAATGCTGGTGGGCGGACCATCGATGTATCAATGGGAAAAATATAAAGCCGTCCCTCACGATCATTGGTGGGCAAACTTTGTGCGCGCTGCGCGTCTTCGCACGGAACAGTTGCGCAACGAGTTAGGCCCGGACGCGAAGATCACGTGGCTGATTTACCGGCAGGGCTATGAAGACCGCGGAAAACAAGAGCACCAGGATCTGATCAGTCTCATTGGCACGGTTCGCGACAAATTTAATATCAATCTGATCTGGTTTGGGCCGGGCCAGGAGGTCATCAATTACATTAATAATGGCCAGCCGCGAGACCAGATGAAGATCGCCGATTTCGAGTATTTCGGCCACTCGAACCGCGCTTGTTTCATGTTCGATTACAGCAACAACATCGATAGCGCCTGTAAATCCTGGCTTCACGACAGCGATCTGACGAAAATCAATCGCCATGCATTCGCGAAGCATGCTTATTGCAAGAGCTGGGGTTGTCACACGGGCGAAGAGATGTCAAAAAAGTGGTATGCTGCTACCGGCACGCGCATGATTGGCGCTCTCGGCAAAACTCAGTTCATGATGGAAGAACTGCCGATTCTCGTCTCGGAGGGCGGCAGGTGGGTAAATTGAGCGACTCGGGAAGCCGCGAAATGGACGAGCAAGCCCGAGAGGGCGAGCGAGTCAACTGATTACCGATTTGCGATTGCCGATCGCCGATTTCTCTGCTTTCGCGAGAGTTGCTGTCATTCTGAGCGGAGCGAAGCTGCAACTTAGCCCCGAAAGCTTTCGGGGCGAGGCCAGGCTTTCAATCTCTGATTTGATCAAGCAGCCGGTCAAGGGCAATCGTCCGTCTTTGCTCCAAATTTGAGATCGACACTGCAAGCCCGTTTTGCGATAAAGACTTCGGGCGTGCGGGGATTCAACGAACTCTCAATCGAAAGAAATTATGAACTGGAAAAAATTCTTCATCGCATTTGTTGCCGCGTTCGGCTTCATCTTCTTGTTTGGTTTCATTTGGTATGGAACACTGATGGCCGGCGCGCATCACGAAGTACCGACGCTTCTACGAACGGAAACCGAATTTAGGAGCCACTTCGGCTGGCTGATCCTGGGCCATGTTGTCATGGCATTCTTTTTCACGATGCTCTGTGCCCGTTTCGTCCCGGCCGGCGGCGCAGGCGCCAGCGCGGCATTAGGCATTCTGGTGGGATTAGTGTATGCAGGCGCACATTTGATCTCGTTCGCCGTTCAACCGTTAACGATCAAAATACTTTGCGGCTGGATCGCAGGCGGCGTGATCCAATTCGCCATTGCGGGCACAATCATTGGAGCGATTTTCAGCACCACCACCGGAGGGACCGGCATCGGCCCTGTCCCGGTTGGTCCGGGACCAAGCGGTGGAGGCTAACTACCTCCCCATCCATGAAGCGATTCATCGTCGCGTTCGCCGTCGCATACATTTTTATATTTTTCTGGGGGTGGCTGCTGAATGGCGTGCTCCTCAGGGATCTGGTCGAGATGGTGATCGTCGGGGCAATGGTCGGCGCGATCTACAAACCGGTCCCGCCGCGCACGGCCTAACGACGACTCATCTCTGGGCAAATTGGACGTTGAGCGCTGGGCGTTCGACGTTTGGTTGATGACCTCGCAAACGCCAGCGGCGCTGGGCTATCGGATGCCCGCCGAATGGGAGCCGCATACCGCCACATGGCTCTCGTGGCCGCGACGCGAGGGAATCAGTTTTCCCGAATCATTCGATCGCGTTCTGCCGGCCTTGCGCGCGATGGTCGAAGCGCTGGTCGAATCGGAGCAGGTCTGCATCAATGTTTGCGACCGGGCGCATGAAGCGGAAGCGCAATCGGTTCTGCGCGGGTTGCCCATGGAACGGATCATCTTTTATTGCGTTCCCACGAATGAGCCGTGGTGCCGCGACCACGGACCGATTTTTCTCACACTCGATAAGCGTTGGAGGCGGACCGCTCTCGAGCCGGAGGGGAGTGAGCGGCGCGAGGGCGCGCCGGCTCCATTAGCCGTTGTGGACTGGGATTACAATGCGTGGGGAAACAAATATCCGCCGTTTGATCTCGATGAGGTTGTGCCAACGCGTATTGCTGAAATCCTGAAGCTGCCGGTTTTCTATCCGCGAATGATTCTCGAAGGCGGATCCATCGATGTGAACGGCAGCGGCGCGCTGCTCACGACCGAATCGTGCCTGTTAAACAATAATCGGAATCCGAATCTGTCCCGCGATGTAATCGAGCAGCGTCTGCGCGATTATCTCGGCGTACGCGACGTTCTGTGGCTTGGCGATGGCATTGCCGGTGACGACACCGACGGTCATGTCGATGATCTGACGCGGTTTGTATCGGAGCGAACCGTCGTAACTGTCATTGAGAGAAATCGCGACGATGAAAACTACGAACCGCTTCAGGAGAATCTCGCGCGTCTGGGGGAGATGGAAATCGGTGGTCGCACGACGGACATCATTACACTGCCGATGCCAACGAAGATTGTGCGCGAAGGAATGCGGCTTCCGGCGAGCTACGCGAACTTCTACATCGCAAACACCTGCGTGCTCGTGCCGAGATTCGCGGATCCAAACGATGAAGCTGCATTATCGATTTTGCGCGATTGTTTTCCTGATCGGCGCGTCATCGGGATCGATTGTCGCGAATTAATTTGGGGGCTGGGTACCTTTCATTGCCTCACGCAGCAACAACCTGCGGTATGACGGAAGTCAATTCTCCGAGTAGCGCAATTTTTGCCGTGTATTGTGTTTGGAATTCTGCGGGAATTCCAGACAATGGCTGTGGTAGGGCGAGCAGTCCGCTGCACGCCGTCGGGAATCAACTTCGGCGCGCACAGGAGTGACGTGCCCTACCAAACCGCGCCTTTAATCGGCCATCGGCGCAGGTTTATAGCCGCTCTTCAAAATTGCATCATGCAGATCGGGCGCATGCGTTTTGCGCGGGTCGAACGTGACGATCACGCGCTCGTGCTCGACATCGACTTTCACATCTCGCACTCCGGATATCCTCTTCAGCGTCGGTCGCAGTTTGCGCACGCACTCATCGCAATCTTCCCCTTCAGTCGCGATTTCGATCGTTTCCAGAACGGCATCGCCGCTGCGCTCCCCAAAAAATGGATCGGCCGGATCGGGACCAGCAGGTCGTGCGGGGTCCATGGCGTTTTCTTTTCTCCTTTTATCTAACGTGTGAGACCGACACAGCGGTTGTCTCTTAAGGTAACGCGAGCGTCCTCGCTTGCGTGTCCTAAAGCAAGACGCAAGCGAGACGCTTACGCTACTTCGCAACTTCGCGCGCCACCGGCTCGAGAACGCGCCAAACATTTTCGGCAAGGATTTTTTGCCCGGCTGCGTTTGGATGAATGCCATCGGGCAAATTCAATGACGGATTGCCGGCTACGCCTTGGAGTAAATAGGTTACCAAAGCGGCTCCATTTTTCGCCGCGAGATCGGCAAACATGTTGCCGAATGCGGAGACATAATCGTCGGCCGTATAGCCGGGAAGCTGCATTCCTGCGATTATGACACGCACATTCGGATTTCGCGCTTTCACCTTGTCGATGATTTGCTGAAGATTTGTCTCAACCTGATTTGTTGGCACACCGCGAAAAGCGTCATTAATCCCGAGCTCCAAAATGAAGATATCGGTTCTTTGTTTCAAATGCGCCGGTAACCGCTCGAGGCCGCCCTCCGTGGTGCCGCCGGAAGCGCTGGCATTGATTACTTGAAAATTCAGTCCGGCACCGCGCAGCTTTTTTGCGAGCAAAGCCGGATAAGTTTCGCTGCGCTTGAGCATGAACCCATCCGATAAACTGTCGCCAAACACGAGAATCGTTTTTGCCGGCGCGCCAGCGAAGGTTGGAATGGACAACATTGCGAAGGCTGCGCCAAGAAGCGCGATATAAGCTTTCACATCTAAACGCTCAACGCCCAACGCCAAATGCTCAACTCCGAAGGCATTGGCGAGCAGAGCGCTGAATCGAAAATTTCTGCATGGGACATTGGATGTTGGGACCTGAGCGCCGTCTTTCGGAGTTGGACGTTGAAACTTTTCAGCGTAACGGTTTAACTCTTCAACCTTTTCTTATGGCCAATTTTGCTATCAACGGTTTCGGGCGCATCGGGCGCAATGTCCTACGCGCAATGTCACAAAAGCAGCTGGAGCGGGTGCTCGCGATAAACGATCTCACGGACACACATACGCTGGCACATTTGCTCAAATGGGATTCGGTGCACGGCAAATTCGACGGCGAGATCAGTTACGACGACGAGAATATCATCGTGCGCGGTCACAAGATCAGGATCATGAAGGATCGCGATCCGGCAAACCTTCCTTGGAAAAAATTGGACATTGATGTTGTGCTGGAATCGACCGGTTTCTTCACCAGCCGCGACAAAGCCGAACTGCATTTAAAAGCCGGCGCCAAGCGAGTGCTGATCAGCGCGCCAGCAAAAAATCCCGACGTCACGATTTGTATCGGTGTGAACGACAACGCTTACGATCCCGCGAAGGACAAGATTGTTTCCAACGCGAGCTGCACCACGAATTGTCTCGCACCGATGGCGAAGGTTTTGCACGACAAATTCGGAATCGCGCATGGATTCATGAGCACCATACACAGTTACACGAACGACCAGCGCATCCTCGATTTTCCGCACGACGATTTGAGACGGGCGCGAGCGGCAGCGATCAGCATCATCCCTTCGACCACGGGCGCAGCCAAGGCAATCGGTGAAGTCATTCCGGAGCTCAAAGGAAAACTAAATGGCGGCGCGTTTCGTGTGCCGACCCCGGATGGTTCCGTGACCGATTTCACCGCTGTGCTGGAAAAGGACGCGACGGTGGATGCGATCAATGCAGCATTCAAAGAAGCTGCGTCGGCGAAAAGCTACAAAGGAGTCGTCGAATACAGCGATGAACCGCTCGTTTCACAAGATATTGTGGGCAACCCGCACTCCTGTATTTTCGACAGCAAATTGACGCTCACGCTTGGAAACCGATTCGTTAAAGTGGTTGGCTGGTATGACAACGAGTGGGGCTATAGCAACCGCTGCGTGGAGTTGATGGAAATACTGGCTGAGTAGTCGGTCTTGCTCATGCTCATGATCGAGTATGAAAACTTACTTCGACCACGAAAAACTGGATGTTTATCAGGAAGCGATTGCTTTTTGTGGCTGGATCGGAGAATTGTTGAGTCAAATTTCAGCTAAAGCAGCTGCCAAAGATCACCTCGATCGTGCTTCGACCAGTCTCCCCCTGAATATCGCACAAGGAAATGGCAAGTTCTCCACGGTTGATCGTGCTCGCTTTCTGGAAATCGCTCGCGGTTCAGCGCTGGAGTGTGCTGCATGCCTCGATGTGCTTGCCGTGCGAAAGCTTGTTGCTGCTGAACGGATCCTTCCTGCCAAGGAAAGGCTCGTCCGAATCGTGAACATGCTCATGGGAATGCTGAAGAGATTTTCTGGACGAGCGCAGTTCTTGCGTGAAGACGAAGGACTTTACGCGATTGATTATGATCAAGGAGCAGGAGTAAATAATGCCCAAGCTTTCTGTTCGTGATCTCGATGTCCGCGGGAAACGCGTGCTGCTGCGCGTGGACTTCAATGTGCCAACTGAAGTTCGCGGCGGCAAGATTCGGATCACTGATGACACACGAATCCGGGAAACCCTGCCGACCATCAACTACCTTCGCGAACACGGTGCGAAAACCATTTTAGTGTCGCACTTCGGCCGGCCGAAGGGAAAGCCAGTGGAAAAATATTCGCTTCGCCCAATCGGCGAGTATTTGTATTCGCTGATCCATCATCCCGTCATTTTCAGCCACGACACCATTGGTGACGTGCCGAAGAAAATTGTTGAGCACATGGAGAACGGCGATGTGGCGCTACTGGAGAACGTCCGGTTTCACCCGGGTGAAGAGGCTAATGATCCAGAATTTGCCAAGGCTCTTGCCGAGCTGGGTGATTTGTTTGTGAACGATGCTTTCGGTGCTGCGCACCGTGCGCATGCGTCAACGGCGGGCATCACGAAATTCGTGCAGAAATCAGCCATGGGTCTGTTGATGGAGAAAGAGCTAAAGCATCTGCGCGATGAACTTCAGAATCCGGCTCGACCGTTCGTTGTTGTTTTGGGGGGTGCCAAGGTCTCGGACAAAATTGGGGTTCTAAAAGCGCTGATGGAAAGGGCCAACACCATTCTCATCGGTGGCGCCATGGCCAACACTTTTATGAAAGCGGAGGGAATTCCAGTCGGCGCGAG
>QHPE01000078.1:9746-12573 GCA_003218945.1 Verrucomicrobiota bacterium
CAAAGCAGCGCGGCGTGAAGTTTTTGCTTCCGATTGATGTGGTGGAGGCGGAGGAAGTTCGTGCCGGCGCCGACATGCGAAACACCAGCCGTCTCTCGCCCCAACACGGTATAATGGACGGATGGCAGGCAGTGGATATTGGCGCAGCAACGATCGCGCTTTATCAAGAGGAGATTGCCAAGGGAGAAACAATTTTATGGAATGGACCGATGGGGGTTTTTGAAATTCCGGAATTTGGCGAAGGCACCATTGCAATCGCAGAAGCAATGGCGCGATCGGGCGCGACGACGATTATCGGCGGCGGCGACTCGGTCACTGCGGTGAAACAGGCTGGGCTCGCCGACAAAATGACATTTATTTCGACCGGCGGCGGCGCGACACTTGAATTATTGGAGGGCAAGGAATTACCCGGTGTGGCCGCATTAAGCGACAGAAAATAAGCTGTGGCAGTTCGCGACGTTGTTTCCAAGGTTCACGTTGAACCTCCAGTGCCGCACAAAGCGACCCGACACAAAACGTTCACCTGGGCGCTGGTTAATTCGACGATTTGTATAATCGCTTTCCTTCTGACCTGCATCGCTCTGCGTGCGGTCCTGAAATCGATGGGGGAGTCTCAGATAAATTCCGATTTTTCGCCGCGCACAAAGCCGAATTCGACACGCTCTTTATTGGATCGAGCCGGATCTATTTTCAGATCTCACCCGCTATTTTTGATCGCGTCACTCGCGAGAATGGGATGCCGACGCACAGTTTCAACTTCGGCATAGGCGGCATGTATTTGCCGGAAACCGGGTACCTGCTCGAGCAAATTCTCAAACTGAAGCCGCACAACTTGAGATGGGTTTTCGTTGAGTACGACGACCTGCAAACGAAGTGGTCTCTCGAAAACCAGACCAGCCGTCGCGCACTCTATTGGGCAGATTGGAAACGGGTATCGCTCCTCTTGCGAAAATTAACCGATACCGGCACAGGTCCTCCCCGGCTGCCGAGTCTTACAAAGTTCCGAGACATTGTTCTACGTCAAGAAAACGAGAAAAATACACGCAGCCTGCTGACATTTTATGCAACGCAGTTCGAAAAAAATTCCACCAACGTCGCAAGAGCGGCTGACATTCTAGATCATTTTTTGGGCCGTGACACAAACGAACGTCTCGCGAGGTATCTTGGCGAGGCCAGCGACGGCTATGTCACCAGGCCGAATCGAATGTCTCCGAGCCAGGCCGCAGTGTACGAGCGTACGCTCGCGGCTACGATGGCACAAATCGGCACACGCCCTCTTTCAAGTTATACGATCGAGGCCTACCGACAGTGCGCGCAAGAAGTCAGAAATATCGGCGCAACGCCAATCTTCTTGGTCACACCAAGCATGACTCAAATTGACATCGCGACGGAAAATACCGGGCTGCCAGGCGTTGTCATGGCGTTTAATAATCCTGGAACTTATCCCGAGCTCTATCGCAGCGACGTACGTCGTGATGGACAACATCTGACCAAATCAGGAGCAGAAGAATTCACACGCATTGTGGCCGCGAATTTTGTGGAGCTCGCGCAAGCAGGGGAAATCAACTGACCAACGATCACTAGCTACGGTTTAACATCGCAACCCGTCCCTTGCTAAATGTCTTTCGTTGAATTTCGGTTCCTCTGGTTTTTTCTGGCTGTATTCATCGTCTACTGGGCGATGCGCAGCAACAGCGCGCGAAAGGTCTGGCTCCTCATTTGCAGCTATGCTTTTTACGCAGCTTGGAATTGGAAGTTCACCTTCCTGGTCCTTGGATCCACGACCGTGGATTACATCGTCGGGAAGATGCTTGGACATAGTGAAACTTCGGCATGGCGACGTTTCTGGATCGCCGTCAGTGTTTGCGTCAATCTCGGCGTCCTGGGTTTTTTCAAATACTTTAACTTTTTTATCTCTTCGGCCTCCGGGTTTCTGTCCTGGCTCGGTTTACCGGCGAGCGTGAACACGCTCAACATTATTCTGCCGGTCGGCATTAGCTTCTACACGTTTCACTCGATGAGCTACACGATCGACGTGTACCGCGGCAAGCAGCGCCCCATTTCGAATTTTGTCGATCTTGCGTTGTTCGTCAGTTTTTTCCCTCCATTGGTAGCAGGGCCAATTGTCCGAGCGGTGTACTTTCTGCCGCAGCTCGTCTCGACCAAGAAGTTTTCCAATGTCGATGTGCGGGGGGCGATAATGTTATTCCTTGTGGGCTTCATCAAAAAGGCGTGCATCGCCGATGGTGTCGCGCCGTTCGTAGACCGCTACTTTGCTCATCCGGCGAATTTCACGTCAACGAGCGCATGGATTGGCGTGCTGTTCTATGCCATCCAAATTTATTGCGATTTTTCCGGCTACACAGACATGGCCATCGCCGCTGCCCAGCTGGTCGGGTATCGCTTGCCGAACAACTTCCAGTTTCCTTACTTTGCTAAAAACGTCTCTGATTTCTGGCGGCGCTGGCACATTAGCCTCTCAAGTTGGCTGCGCGATTATCTCTACATTCCACTCGGCGGGAATCGAGGCTCGCGCGGGTTTGCTTACCGCAATGTCATGATCACGATGCTGCTCGGTGGCCTGTGGCACGGAGCTGCATGGACGTTCGTCATCTGGGGCGCGTTACATGGAACCGCTCTTCTCGTTCATCGCGAGTGGATGCGGCTTACCGAAGGCCTCAAGTGGGCCGCGCATGCGATGCGCTGGCTCGCGTGGCCAATTACGATCTATGCAATATGCGTTGCGTGGATCTTTTTCCGTGCCCATGACCTTAGCGGTGCGGGGACGATTCTGAAGCAGTTCGCTTTGTTTCATGGCGGTGGCGAC
>QHPE01000159.1 GCA_003218945.1 Verrucomicrobiota bacterium
TGGGCAAGTCCGGCTATTTCGGCACCTGCAGTCTAATCCTGCATTTCGAACGAATTTCAGCTCCGTTCCCACGAATTACGCAATCCCGGCTTCAGCCCGGCGCAACCCGTTTCAAAACGCGCCCGCTGTGCTCATCCTAATTGCGATTAATGTGCTCGCGTTCCTCTTGGAAATATCCGCGGGCGGCTGGAACGATCCCGACGTGCTGCATCGGATGGGCGCGCTGGAGCCGTACGGGGTCGTCAAAGGCGAATATTGGCGCCTGTTGACCGCCCTTTTTCTCCATGGCGGTTTTCTCCATCTGGGGTTCAATCTTTTCGCGCTTTACGTTCTCGGACCGCCGCTCGAGCGCGCCATCGGCTCAATCCGGTTCGCCGCATGTTACTTGATTGCGGGACTAGGCTCCAGCGTAGGTGTGGTTGCGTTGACGACGCTCGGCTTCGTTCAGGCCGCTCAGGTGATAGGTGCTTCGGGCTGCATCATGGGAGTGGTCGGCGCGTGGGCCGGGTTTTTACTGCGACATCGCCACGCGCCGTTAGCCAATCAGCGGCTCGGAAACATAGGGCTGATCGTGGCGATCCAGGTCGCCTTCGATCTGTCAACGCCGCAGGTGAGTATGGCCGCGCACATGTGCGGATTGGTCGCTGGATTCTTACTCGGGCTGATCCTCGCCCCCGCGATCTGTAGCCGGGGGCGTTGACCCCGGCAGAAGTTACTAATTGTCCCAACTCCAAAATCACGCGGAGTAGAACGATCCTCCACTTGCCGGATCAGGTTTTCTTGATTAACTGCCGCTCTGTTCGCTTGGGTATTCGAATGGTAATTTCTGGAACCTGCAATGTTTGGCTCGGGATGAACGGCCCCGGCTAGGGTAGGCTCAAGTACATGCCGACTTTTCAAACCTACAATGTGACGCCGATCCTGCCGGCGCCGCTGGAGCCGCTGCGGGAGATGAGTTTCAACCTTTGGTGGACTTGGGAGCCGGCCGCCCGACGATTGTTCCGGCAACTCGACCCCGAGCTATGGAACCGCACCAATCATAATCCTGTCCGCATGCTGCAACTTTCACGGCAATCGCGCCTTGAAGAACTTGCACAGGACAAGAATTTTTTGCGCGAGCTGAAGCAAGTTTTCCATGACTTTGAGAAATATCTCGGACGCCATGATACCTACGGAAAAACCGGGCCAGGCGCCGAAATTAAGAATCCCATTGCGTATTTCTCCGCCGAATTTGGTTTTCACGAATCAATTCCGAACTACTCCGGTGGCTTGGGCATTCTCGCCGGCGACCATTGCAAGTCCGCGAGCGATCTCGATCTCAATTTCGCTGCCATTGGCCTGCTCTACCGACACGGATATTTCCGACAGCAGATCGATAAGGACGGCATTCAGGCCGCGATTAATCTGAACCAAAATTTTTATCATTTGCCGATCCGCGAAGTGCGCCATGGCGAAACGAAGCTTCTGGTCTCAGTGCCGATCCTGGATCGGGAAGTTTTCGCCAGGGTTTGGGAATTGCGAGTCGGCCGGGTAAACGTCTATCTTCTCGACACCGATATTCCTGAGAACAGCGCGGAGGACCGGCTGATCACCGCCGAGCTTTACGGAGGCGACCTCGAGATGCGGATGCGCCAGGAAATCATGCTCGGCTTCGGCGGTGTCAAAGCGCTCACCGCGCTTGGAATTCAGCCCGACGTGTTTCACATGAACGAAGGGCACTCTGCGTTTCTGGCGCTGGAGCGGATCCGTGTGAATGTCGTCGAGAGGAAGCTCGACTTTTATTCGGCGCTGCAGGTCGTCGCGGCCGCGAACGTTTTTACCACGCACACTCCGGTCCCTGCTGGCAATGACTCCTTTTCGCGCGACATGATGCAGAAGTATTTCGGCAAGTTCGCAAAGGAACTAAACATTCCATTCGACGAGCTGTTCTCATTTGGTCACACCCGTCTCCATCCCGATGAGCCGTTCAATATGACTGTTCTTGCGCTGCGGCTGAGCCGCCACGCGAATGGTGTCAGCAAATTACACGGCGAAGTGAGCCGGTCACTTTGGAAAGATGTGTGGTCGGGCGTTCCGGTCCACGAAGTACCGGTCACGAGTATTACGAATGGCGTGCACACCAAGACCTGGATGGCACCTGAATTTGCTGCGCTTTATCGCAAACACCTCGGCGATTGGGAGGAGCGTCTGACTGAGCCGGATTTTTGGCGCGGCGTGATCGACATACCGGACGCGCAACTTTGGGAAACACACCAACAACTCAAATGTCGACTGATCGATTTTGTTCGCGACCGGGAGCGACAACGCCGTGAACGCCTGGGCGAATCGCCGGAGTCAATCCGCAGAGTCAATCGAATCCTTGACCCGGAAATTTTGACCATCGGCTTCGCGCGGCGATTCGCCACGTACAAACGCGGCACGCTTTTATTCGGCGACAAGGAACGATTGAAACGACTGGTGAATGACGTCACGCGGCCGGTGCAATTCATTTTCGCAGGCAAAGCACATCCGCGTGACGAAGCAGGCAAGGCGCTTATCCAGGAAGTTTACAAATTCAGCCGCGAACTTGGCCTGGAGACTCGCGTCGTATTTCTGGAGGACTACGATAGCTACATTGCGCGCCGGCTCGTGCAGGGAGTTGATCTTTGGCTAAACCATCCGCTGCGACCGCTTGAAGCAAGCGGCACCAGCGGGATGAAGTCGGCCCCAAATGGTGGGATCAACCTGAGCGTGCTCGACGGCTGGTGGCGTGAAGGCTACAACGCCAGCAACGGCTGGGCGGTTGGCGCCGAGATCGACAGCGGCACTACTGAATTTCAAAATGAAGTGGATGCCAGCAGTCTGTATCACTTGCTCGAGAACCAAATCGTTCCGCTTTATTACGCGAAACCGGACGGAAAACTTCCCCTGGCCTGGTTACAACTGATGCGGGAATCGATTCGCAGTGTCACGCCCGTTTTCAACACGCAGCGAATGGTCAAGGAATACACGCAACAACTTTATGTGCCAGCAGCGCAGGGGTACGAGAACTTTTCTCGTGACGGCTGCGGCGCCGCGACCCAGCTCAGCCAATGGAAAACGAAGATGCGCAAGGACTGGCCGCAAGTTCAGGTGTCCGACGTGCAGATAGCGAGTAAAGATCGGCCCAGCATTTCAGTCGGCGAATCCCTCCTGATCAGGGCAAACGTGCGCCTGGGCGCAATCGATCCGCAACATGTCCGCGTAGAAGCCTACCACGGCGAAGTGGATAACGGCGACCTCCACAATCCTAGCGCGACGGTGCTAAATCAAACCAACCAAGTCGATGGCAACGGCACGTACGTTTACGAAGGCAGCGTTCCCGCGAGCGAAAGCGGCACCTATGGTTTCAGCGTCCGCGTCGTGCCCGTCCACCCCTGCCTGATGCAGGCGCACGAACTGCGCCTTATCACCTGGTCGTAAGGGTATTTTGTAGGGCGTCTGTGTCAGACGCCAATCACATTGGACGAGGTCCGTTTTAAACGCTGATCAAATTCCCGACTCGGACTCCGGCCTGCCCTCCATCTCGCTAGTGTTCCCGCGGCTCGATTCTGTGAAACGCCTGGCGTCTGACATAGACGCCCTACAACATGTGTCTACTCTTGCGTCGCCTACAAGGCGACGGCTACAGAAGCAGCAAGGGCTCCGCGATTTCCCGCTGAGCCCTCGCATTGTCAGGGGAAGGCGAAGTTTTATGCTTCTGTTATTAAGGCGGACAAGTGACCAACGCCCGGCATTCGCCTGGCCGGCTCAAAATGCTTGAGCCGACCCAGGCAATTAAAGCCGGTTACTGCTGACACGACGGGCAGTTGTTGTTACCGTCGCTATCGAAGTGGCTATTAATCGAGTCAATGGCGTTGGTGATGTCGCTCAACGAGGCGGAGCACGTGCTCTGCCCGGCTAGCGCGCGGTTCGCCAGATACAACAGGCCGGCGACGGTCTGCCCATAGCCGCCGTTACACGTTGAGTTATTCAGCGCGGTTAGGACACTCGCCGGAATTGAGACACACGAAGGTAGCACGAGATTGGGTAGCGTCGGATCGAGTCGCGTGTTGAGCGTCAGCGCCACTGTCTGGCCCAGCAATGTGCTCTTCCACTGTCCATTCCCTTGGAGCGGTATCGCCGGATTGGTCTGACAATTGGGACTGGTGCCGCACGCGTTCAGCGTTTGGTCGCCGAAGTTCGACGGCAAACTAGCCGGTGCGGTGTTCGCGGGTAACCGCGCCAGATGGCAGCTGTTATCGCCGTCCAGGCAGGTTACGGCCGATTGTGTGATAGTCAGCGACCGCACACCAGGGACGCCGACCACCAGCGAGCCGCCGCTGGCCGGCGATGTCAGTAGTTGCAGTAACCGGGTCGTCGTGTACTTCATGCCGTTATAGGTGTACTTCCCGCCGGTATTGCCATAGGCGCCCTGGGTTAGCGAGCAGAACTTCGGACATGAGGCTACGGTAATTGAGCTGCTCTTGGTGCAGCCATTGGCATCTTTGACCGTGACTGTGTGCGAAACAGCCGCGAGACCGGTGAAGGTATAGGACGACGTAGCTACGAAGAAGCTTCCGTTATCGATCTTAAGTTGGTACGGTCCGGTGCCGCCACCGAACGTGGCTGTGAGGGATCCATTATTGCTGCTGCTGCAAGCCCCCGCCGCAAGAGTGAGCGTTACTGCTGGAGGCTGAGTCAGCGTCACAGCTGTGGATGACGTGCAGCCATTGGCGTCTGTTACCGTATACGTGTGTGAACCAACCCCTTGCTGGAAGCTGCCCGTGCCTGTGTAAGGCGTAGTACCACCCGTGGCACTGATGATTACCGTAGTCGTATCACCATTACATGCGATGGTGCCATGAGTATTGCTGGCTACCAGAACGGCTGGCTCGCTGATATTGCCGCTGACTACTGTACTGCAGCCGTGCGCATCGGTGACCGCGAAGCTAAAAGGACCAGCCGACACACCCATGTGCGCTCCGTCACCAGAATATGGCGGGGTGCCACCCGCAGCGGTGATGCTTACCGTGGTAGTGCCACCGAAACACAGGATCGGGTCATGACTCTCACTGGCGCTCAGTGCGTCCGGCTCAGTCAGCGTAACGGTCGTGCTCGACGTGCAGCTATTGGCATCCGTCACCGTGTAAGTGTGCGAACCCACCCCTTGCGTGAAGCTGCCCGTCCCTGTGTAAGGCGCAGTACCACCCGTGGCACTGATAGTCACCGAAGTTGCCCCGCCATGACAGGCGATCGTGCCATGCGTGTTGCTGACCACCAGGGCGTCAGCCTGGCCAACTGGCACGCCCGGGGTCGAGCCGGGGCAACTGTGCGCATCGGTAATGCTGGCCGGATAGGTTCCAGAAGCCAGACCGGTGAAGGTTGTGCTGCCGGTCACCCCGGTGTGGGTAACGCTATTGACTGTGACCGAGTAAGGCGGAGAACCGCCGCTGACTGTGACGGTCACACTGCCATCATTACCGCCGTTGCAACTTGCCGGGGTGGTCGTTTCAGAGGCCGAGATCGCTGTTGGAATAGTGATGGTCACCGCAGCGCTTGTCTTTTGGCAATCACCACCCGGGCTGCTGTCCTTCACAGTTACGGTGTGCGAGCCGCTACCGACATTGTTGTACGTCACAGGTGAGGTACATGACCCAAACGAACCGTTATCGAGTTTGCACTGGTATGGCGCTATGCCGCCATCGAAGGTTCCAGTAACGGTGCCCAAACCCGTGCTACAATCTGGGTTGGTAGCTGCAGCGTCGGCGACAAACCCGGCGCTGAAGGCGGTCTGAATCGGTGCGGCCATATCTACCAAGGTTGCCGTATCGGAGGTAGACTCCTTTGTTTTGACCATGACCGTCTTGATCTCAATGCCGGCGCAAGGATCAACGATCGCTTTGATCAACGCTGTAAGGTCAAGGGACATTTCAACGAATTGGTTTTTCACATACGTTGTGCCGCCAAACGCTCCATACGGCACTGCCACCCCATCTACTGAAGTAGTGGCGACAAACGCCTTACCGGCTGGAATGCTACTGGTATACTCAACATACGCGAAGCCTCCAGACACCGCCTGCCATCTGTAAATCAGGATTGTGGCTAGAGAGCCTCCATTACCATACTGTGCCGTCACCAAAAGGTCGCCAACGGTCCTTCCGCCATCAGGTCCAGCCGAGGTGAAGTTGCCGCACGGCGGGTTAGTGCAGCCCGTAAGAACGTTCCTTGTCAACGTGTTTTGCAAAAGCTCGAAATCGACGTAGGCGTCACCAGTGGTCTTGTATCTATCGGCGGAGGCGGTGATCCAGCGATCATTATTAGCATCCGTCGAGATATGAACATAGACGTTGTTCATATCCATTTTGTTATTAGCTGCCTGGGTCCACCAGGTCCAGTTCGTATTCGGGTCACCGTTGAGCTTGCCGCCGCTAAAAGAATCATCGCAAGCGTTGCCGCAGTTCGCTGGATCTTGGACCCGGTATGTAACGGGCGGGCCATTCTTGGGGACACCGGTCTCGAATAAAATACCGCCGACACCGCTGCCGCTTGTAGTATCTGACCAATCGGTTATTGGATTGGGACTCGCGCTGGCTCGCAGATTGCCGTCGATCTCGAATCCACCCGGGTCACCGTTCGGCGCGGTCCCGGCACCGACAACGTCAGTGAATTGCGTCCAGGCCGTGACAGCTCCCTGTTTCGCCGTCAAGGTAAAGGCTAAGCCGACATCCTGAGACTGGACGACAAAGTCGGAGTTGGAAATATTTCCGCCCGCATCAGCCATCACAGATGCGTCGAACCGCGAGACGTTATTGCTATCATCAATATGCAGTGCGACCGCTTGGTTTGGGGTCCAACTGGAACCGCTAATCACAACGGTTTCGCCCGGCATGTAATCCGATTTGTCGGTGGTGACAGTTTCCCCGTTCGGTCCGGGCATCTCCATCAAGTTAAACGAAGTGTTCGATTCCCTTTGCCGACCAAGCGATCCAGGCGACGGCGGCGATGGATTGTTATTACTGGCCAGCGAGGCCTGGGGAAGGCCGCTGTTTTGACCTTGCGACGGTCGTTGCGGCCGCGCAGACCCACCTGGCCGCGCCGCAAAGGCAGCCAATACTAACAGGGTGCCCGCTAAGCAAAGCAAAAGTAACACGCGGAAGTTAAAGAAGGCTGATTTAGAGGAGGACTTTTTTTTCATTGTGAGGGATTTTTGTTTGTTCTAGAAGCCGTTGCGCCTTCTTCTATTTGGTTGTCTGGGATTCCGGCGGTAGCTGCTGCGATTCGCCCGGAGAAATTTCTCGATTTGGGATTGATGTTATTCCTTTGTTGAATTATTTGCCGTTGGAACTTCCTGGTTGAGGGGACGAGGTCGCGGCAGAAATGGCGCCAAGAAGAGTGCGGTCGAGCACTGGTTTGCGAAGGAAAGCAGACGCGCCGCCCTGCATCGTGCGCTCGCGGGCGTTCGGCAAATCCTGGCCGGTAACAATTATTACAGGGAGCTCTGCGCATTTCCGGGCGAGATGTGCTTGGACGCTGAACCCGTTCATTTGCGGCATGTGCAGATCGAGAACGACGCAATCCGGCAGTCGTGTATCGAGTGATTGCAAAAACTCCGAACCGGAGCCGAAGGTCTCCACACTCAGCCCGGCGGAACGCAGTAACCGCATCAGTGCTTTGCGGATCGGTTCTTCGTCGTCAACGACAGCGACGTGCGGCTGAGTTTTGGTCACAACAGCACGACAGTAAGGCAGCCGAGGCAGCCCGCGGTATTAGACCTTAGTTTGTTATGCCAAAGGCTGTTATACCTAAGGTTACTATACTTTAGTCTAGCATGGCTCCTGTAGCGGCGGTCTGTGACCGCCGAGACATTTTCAGGGCGAGACGGAGTCGGCGCTCATAGAGCGCCGCTACAGTTCAAGACCATTGAGCCGCATGCGGATTGATAACGGCGGGCGGGGGATTTAACACGGCTCCGGCCCACTAAACACACGAAATGACACGAAAAGTTTCGAAGCCGAAATCATTAAGCCCTTCGTGTGTTTCGTGGGCACAAGAGGACAAGAAACTGCGGAACGGATAATGTCGCCCGCGAATCACACAGATACACGCGAAAGAAAAATCATTCGCGTTAATTCGCGTCATTTGTGGGCTGGTCCGCCTCTCCTAGGCTGCTGATTTCAGCGAATTGGTTCCTCTAATCCCGCAACGTTCCGTCAGGCGTGCCAACTCTGCGACTGATTGCACCTTCATTTTTGCTATCACGCGGGCGCGATGCATTTTAACTGTTGCTTCCGTGATTCCCAGGTCGCCGGCAACTTGTTTGTTCAACTTGCCGGTGGCGACATGCTCGAGCACTTCCCGCTCGCGCGGTGTAAGCGTGTCGAGACGCGCACGGATTTCGGATAGTTCGGCCTGTTCCCGACGGGCGACAGCGCCTCTTTCAATGGCTGCACGAATAGCCGGAAGCAGATTTTTAGCGTTCACGGGTTTGGTAAGGAAATCAAACGCGCCGCCTTTCATCGCCTGCACACTCTTCGAAACATCACCGTGGCCGCTGAGGAAAATAATCGGAAGGATACTGCCTCTCTCACCCAGTACAGTTTGGAGTTGAAGACCATTGAAACCGGGCATCGCCAGATCAAGCACAAGGCAACCCGGCGTGTTCGGATCGTACTGCGCGAGAAATTCCCTGGGCGACTCAAAGACGGTCACGGCGATGCCGGCCGAACGCAGCAAACGCGAGACAGCTTTTCGTATCGCTGCGTCGTCGTCCACGACAAACACCGTAGGACTGGGAGGAAGAGACATTAGTTGATCAGTGATCACTGCTTCCTTTCAAGTAAGGCGGTCGACGCGCTTACCCATAGTTCTTCCGCCTCCGATCCGGTCGCAGCGGACCCGAGCAAGACGCTCGGAGCGGTTACTCGGGTTACCGACACCTCGGTCGTGGTTAAGACTGATCCATCGAGAACTTCGGACGGCACTGTGGAGAGCGCATCCGACCTGACTATGGGCAGGCTAAAATGAAAGGTCGCGCCGCGGTCCGAATTATTCGTAGCCCAGATTTCCCCTTTGTGTGCGTTAATGATGGTACGGCAGATGGAAAGTCCAAGTCCCATTCCCTCCTTTTTCGTGGTGAAGAAACGGTCGAATACTTGTTCTCGTTTTCCTTCCGGAATGCCGCCGCCCCGATCCGCAACGGATACCCGCACTTCGCCGTTCTCCGATTTAGAAGCGATGAGCAGTTGGCGCTCCGAAGAATTGTGATTGCTCAACGCTTCGCAGGCATTCAGCATGAGGTTAAGCAATACCTGTTGAAGCTGGACCCGGTCGCCGGCGACTGTGGGCAAATTCTGGGCAAGGTTGGTATCCACAGTTACGTTTTGATTGATGAGATCACTGCGCATTAGTTTCAGGACGTCTCCAATCACTTCGTTTAGATCGACATCATCGCAGTGCGTTTGCGGTTCTCCCTTTTTTAGTAACCCGCGAAGGCGGTGGATTACTTCGCCAGCGCGTTGGTCTTCGGTTACAATGTCATTGAGGATCTCGCGAACCTCATTAAGATCGACCTCGTCAGCATCCAGGAATCGCTGAGCAGCCTGAGCGTTACTGAGAATCGCAGTGATCGGGTGCGTTAGCTCGTGCGCAAGCGAGCTGGAAAGTTCCCCCAATGCGCTCACACGCGCGAGGTGCGCCAGGTCATGGCGCTGGCGGGCCGCCTCCAGCGCTGCCAGCTTTCGACCCGTAATGTCCATGCTGACTCCCAGAAGACGTATCGGATTGCCCTGTTTGTTTACCTGCACACGCCCACGCGCCGCGACCCAGCCCACACTCCCGTCCGAAAGGACCCTCCGAAACTCTGCGTCGTAATCTTTGCCGTTCTTGATTGCATCCCGGAGTGCCTGTCGGACTTTATCGCGATCATCCGGATGCCATCGGGAAATGAGGTCCTCGAACGTGATTTTTCCAGAAACAGGAAACCCTAGCTGAGCGCGGCGCGTTGGGCTCACCCAGATCTCATCTTTGCTCAAATCCCACTCCCATAGCCCGAGATCCGCTGAGTCGGCGGCTAAGCTCAGCCTCTTATCGCTTAGTTCCAATTCATGCGCGAGGCGCGCTCCTCTAGCCATGTCGCTACTCAGCTCATAGCCCATCGCCGCCACGACGGCCGTATATGTAAAGCCGAGGAAAAAGGGGACTTCGATGACGCCCCAGATTACCAGCGGGACGTGCCACGCCAGGATCGCGCCGAAAATCATGCTACCGCCTACGAGCAAAGCGCGTCGTCGATCACCACGGCGCCACACGCTAATCGTAGCATCCACGGAAAAGATAAGCAGCAAGAGCAGACTAACCTGACTAAGTAAGCCCCAAGGATTCGGGATCCCCACGGGCACTGAGACGATCTCACCGGCACACGAGAAGTGGCGGATGTCTGTAATCGCCCGGAAATTGATACTTACCGGAAAGATGAAATTGAGGGCAAGTACAAGCGTCCGCAGGCCGTAGATGCTCCACGCCAGCCATCGTCGTCCGGCACGGAGATAGAGTCGCACGAAAGCCACGAACGACACTGTGAGCACCCACGTGGGTACGTGTACCCAGCGCACCAAAGTCTGGTATTGCTCGACTGTCTGGGCATTCATCATCCCCAGCTCGAATGCAGAGATTGCCGCCGCCGCGACCGCGCTACAGGAAAACAACAAATGCGCCCAAGTCTGGCGCTGTTTGCACCAGACTGCGCAATAGAACGCCGCAAGCGTCAAACACGCACCCAAATTTATCGACCAGAAGACGGTGATCCAACTCATCGGCTAACAGCGACTAGCTTTGATTTGGAATGCGTTTCCATCTCGCCATCCTCTACGGAAATTGAGGAGCGAAGTTGTCAAACTACCGTCCTGATTGTGCGCCTGGATTTCACCTAGGGCGGTGGAAACTGTCCTTAAGGAATTGCGCCAGTCATTAACACCGATGCTCCTGTTTACGCCAACTGTGCTTTTTTGGTTAGGCAGATGCGTCAACAGTTCACCTGGCCGAATCGAATGAGTGCGCGCCGTTCTTTGTAAGCCCACGCGCGTGCAGAAAAGTGCTCCCTACCGATGGATTAGGTCAGCTTTCGCTGTTAGGGCATAAGGCTTGGGGACAACCACCCTGCGGGGCTATCTCTGTGAATTCTGTGATCGAGAGGTCTCCCAAAGTTCGCCGGGCCTCAGATTTTCCGTGAGCAAGTCGAGCAAATCGCTTGAGTTCAGCCGCCGTGTAGACACCACCGTGACCAGCGCTGCAACAAAAAAGGCTCCGCGGTTGCCCGCGGAGCCTTTCGGTACTTCTATTTAGCTCGAATCCTGGCTATGCTCCTTTAATCACCGAAGCTGAACGGGCAAGGCGACGACTGTACGAAGCTCTTGTTGTTGTTCGCGTCGTTCAATGCGTTCTTTAGCGTCTCCTGGCACGCCCGATCCGGACTGCCTGCCTGCGTCAAGGGATGATCGAGCAGCGATTGATTCGCAGCCGTCATCAGGTCATTGATGCTGATGAAGCCAAGGCTGTTCAATCCAGTGACCGTTCCGCAGGTTGATAACCCTGGTGCATAGACCAGCGCGCTTCCGTTCACGAAACCGTGAAGCACATTGAGTTTCATCGTCGCCAACTCTGCCGACAGCATGTTCGCCATGTTGGTCGTATTCGCGCCGAGCAGAAACTGATTCAGAAGCGTCTTGCTCTGAGTGAGCGTGCCTGTGAAATCCTGCGCAGTACCTTGCCCAGTTACTAAATTCAGGGCAGTGAGCGCCGCGAAATCATTGCGTGTTTCGAGTTGCTGGCCATTTCTGTTGCTCCAGTAGGCGAGTGTGAAACCGCCGCCTGCACCCACACAAACATTGCCGAAGGTGACGTTCTCCGTGTAACCGGTATCCACATCGAATTCCACTTCGGTGGCAGTATTATGGATCCAGTTTAGCTCGTTCGGGTGGCGTTCAATTACGGCGTAGTCCCCAGCAAGGACATAGGCGCACCGCGGGGTTTCTTTCCACAGGTGCAAGTTATTATGTCCAAACACACGGAACTCCCAGCCGGTAATCTCCTGTTCTCCATTGTCCTGAATTCCGTTGACGTTCGCGTCGTAAAACGTAGTGACGCATACCTCGCCCTTAGGACAGGGAGTAGGCGAAGGGGTTGCCGTGGGAGTCGCACTAGGCGTTGGCGTGGGCGTGGGGTTTGTATTGTTGACCTGGAAATTATCGGTCTTGGTGCTGTTATTTATGAAGTCGCAATCAGTGCTGACCCAGACTTTGTATTCTCCACCCGGATTCGGCGTGTCATCGTACCCGGGAACAGTGAAGCCACTGGAACCTGTCTTTAGGATTGAGGTGAGCTGATAGCATTGAACGAATTCACCGTCGACGACGGTGACTGCACCTGGGTCGCTCTTGCCCAGAACGGTCGCCCCGCTCGGGTCGGTGACTTGCACGCAGTAACTGCCATCCGGAAGGCCGGCAGCACCGGGATGCGCCGGGCCGCCATCGACATAAACATCTTCCTTATTGTCAAAGATATTTTGGTTCACTTCGGTGCAGGTGCTGTCGGTGGTAAAGATCGCGCCGGGAAGCGGCGGATCGGCACGAAGATTACTACAAAATGCCAGGACAGCGATAAAGGCGATCCATATACATTTCTTATTTGCTTTCATTTAATTTTTCTTTCGATTCTTGTCTGGGGAGCCTTCCCAAGGCTGGTCCAAGACGGGTTTATGTTGATGGGTTCGAGCAACCGCGATCACGATCGCTCGGGGAGATGTTAGATTTGAAATGATTCTTCCATTTCGCGATTATATACGAGAAGCTCGCGGGCAAGTTTCTAAGGCAACGGTGCTGATTGAGCGCCTGGATTTGACGTAAAGCCGGGGGCCAATTATCCCTAGGGAATTAATTCAGGCATTAACAACCAGTGCTTCTGCTAGGCAAATCGTGCTTTGTTCGTTAGCCGAAAATGTCGCAGCTTATCATGGCCAGCGAGAATGAGTGCGCGAAGTTCCTCAAGAGCAGGCTACGTGCGAGGAGCCCTCGGTTTTGATGCGCTATTATTAGCTTTCGCCGTTAAGGCGAGTACGAATTGAGGACGACTAGCCTGCCGCGGTCGCCTTTGAATTGCCTGACGGAGAGGCCACCCATGGTTCAGAAGGCACCAGGTTTTTGGCAGCCCATTGTCGGGCGAATCGCTTGAGTTCAGCTGCCGTTTGTAGAGTCAGCTTATGCTTAATTTTTTCGCAGTGGGTCTCGACGGTTTTGCGGCTAAGATGAAATTGCTCGGCAATCTCCCGCGGAGTGTAAGCAGCGCCTAAAAGTTGAAACACTTGCATCTCGCGATCGGACAGGCGCTCGACGCCGATACGCGAGGCAACCGGTTTGTCGCGCAAAGTTCGCTGCACTACGGCTGCGGCGACTCTTTCGCTGAAGTACAATTCGCCTGCCAGCACTTTGCGCACCGCCCGCAGCACCTCGTCCGTGACGTTTTCCTTCATTATGTAGCCGGAGGCCCCGGCGCGCAGCGTGCGTTCGGCGAAAATCAACTCATCGTATTGCGATAGGACGAGCACCTTTACTTCAGGAAATTCGACCCGCAATGTTTTGATGAAGTCCAGCGCGTCGCCGCCCTTCAAGCGCAAATCGAGAATCATTAGATCAGGCTTGCATTCTTGTACCAGGCGTTTGGCATCTGACGTGTTGTCCGCAACGCCGACACAGGTGAGGTCCGGTTGTCTGTCGATTAACTGTTTTAGCCCATCGCATAGCACCGGGTGGTCGTCGACTACTACTACGTGGGATTTTCTTTCGGTTTGTGTTATTGCATTCATGATATTGTAGACAGAGAAGGCTCCGCTTGTAGAGGTACACGGCAAGAAATAATCGTCCCCTTATTGGGGCCGGGGCGCACTTCGCACGAGCCGCCGATGCATTGCGCGCGGTAGCGCATGATTCGAAGTCCCATCCCGTGGCCATTGGTCTTGGTGTTAAACCCCGCCCCGTCGTCTTGCACCGTTAACACCATGTCACCATTGCCGAATGTGAGCTGGATCAAAACATGCCGAGCAGCACCATGCTCTATGGCATTACGCACTGCCTCCTGCGCGATTCGATAAAGTTGAGCTGCTACTGGCGGGCTAATCGGTAGCGGCTCGGCGTCAGATGTAACCACGCTTTTTACATCGCAACTGTGACTGGTATTCACGGCCAGGCATTCCAACGCCGTTTCCAAGTCGTCCACTGTGTCACCGCCTTCGGCGCTCCGCGCGGTGAGCCGTACTTGCCTGGCCGCTTCGTTGGCGAGCTTTACTATTGCGGAAGCTTGGTCGGCTTCGTCAGGCTGACATGGCCCCAACTGTTCCTCAAGCAGTTTTGCGCTTATAGCGATCGTCACGAGTTGTTGCCCTATTCCGTCGTGCAAGTCATATGCGATGCGCCGCTGTTCGCGGGCACAACTCTCGATCACCTCACGTTCGACGAGCGCGCGCTCCGCGATTTCTCGCTCCATAAACGCGGTCCTCTGCTGCGTGACTCTTTGAAGTTCGGCGCGCTGCTCGCGGGCCCGGATCTCGGCCTCTTTTCGGTCCGTAATATCGAGGCTAATTGCCGTAAGCCGCTGGGCTTTTCCGCGGTCATCAAGGTGCACGTGCCCATGCGCGTGAACCCATCGCACGCTGCCGTTTGGGGCAACAACACGAAACTCTACATGGCAATCTTTGACGTTTTGGATCGCCTCATTCATTGCTTGTCGAACTCTTTCGCGATCTTCTGGGTGCCAGCGTGGCATCAGGTGTTGGAATGTGATCCTTCCAAAAGCAGGCAAACCCAACTGAGCACGGCCTGTAAGCGGGACGCAGATTTCATCTCTTTCCAAATCCCACTCCCACATTTCGAGGTTAGCGGACTTTGCAGCGAGGTTGAATCTCTTCTCTCTAGTTTCCCATACGCGCGCCAAGCGTACAGCGAAGGCCGCGAGCATCAAAAACGCTCCGGCATTCATCAACCAGATGACGGTAATCCAATTCATCGAAATGTGGCCGAGCTGCCTGCCAATACTATTTACTTCGGATTTTTGAAGCCGAAGTTTCAAAAAAAATGAGGGTCTGCCCTCGGAATTTTTTCCTAATCGCGATGGCCATGCCCACCTCAATGACATCTTCCACTGGCTGCGCGCCTCGCTGATAATGTAAGGCTTATCGCCGGAACCCGGCGAACATCCACGCTCGGAAAGCCTTATCAAGAAGCTTGCGTGACTACGGCACAAATGAGATTATCCGCGCGGTGAGACCGAATACCCCCTTTAGCGACTCCCATGCTCGGTTCATGACAACACGTTGGAGCATCGTTGTGTCGTGTTCGGACTCTGCAACGGATGAACAGAAAGCGCACGCTGCCCTTGCCGAACTTTGCAAAATTTACTGGCGACCCGTTTTCGCCTTCATCTGCCGGAAGGGCCACTCCGTTCCTGACGCACAGGATTTGACTCAAGAATTTTTTGGCAAGGTCATCAAAGGTCGCCTCATGCAGTCCGCCGATCGGAACAAGGGGAGATTCCGGTCGCTTCTGCTCAAGGCCCTGCAACGTTTTTTGTACGATCAAGGCGATAAGCGTCAGGCGCGCAAACGCGGCGGCGACTTACGCTTTGTTTCCTGGGACGACTGGATGACGGAGGCGCCATCCCACTTGTCCATTACCGAGCAGGAATCTGGCAATTGGTCGCCGGAAAGAATTTTCGATGTACGCTGGGCTGCGACAGTGGTCGAGCGCGCGCTGCGGCGATTGGGTGACGAGTGTGAAAAACACGGCCGACGACGCGTTTTTGATGTCCTTAGCAGTTACCTTAGTGCCGATCGGGAAGAGATATCGTATGCAAATTTTGCGAAGATCCTTGGCCTTCAGGAAACGGCAGTGAAAAATCTGGTGCACCGCTTGCGTGAACGTTATCGCGCTCTGCTTCGCGAAGAAGTTGCTGAAACTGTGGGTGGGCCCAACGAGGTCGATGACGAATTGCGTTATCTCTGCGCGGCATTAAGCGCTGCGGAATAGGTTCCGAGCCAAAAGCGGATTAGGTTGGTCTACGGGGCGAAAACTCCCGCCCCTCTTGTTGCGAATCCATTGCGGTGCGTATTTTTTTGTTCGCCGCTGCATGATTCCCGAGGCGGGCTGCGTTGTAAATAACTTTTCAGGGAATCTATGAAAATTAAAATTGGCAACGATCAAACCTCGATCTATTCTTAGGGCTCTTTCATGAGTTCGCCTAGCGGTTCTGTTTCTCTCCATCTTCAGACTGAATCGGGCATCTGCGCCAAATGTGGGTCTGTGTCGCGCGTGGGCCGCGGCCTTTGTTTGAAGTGCCTTCTTTCCGCAGGCATTGCTGGTAACGGTGAGCATCCGCCGGTCGAGTCGACGCTGGACGACTTGCTGCGCGACATTCATGGTCACGACGCGGATTGGTTCCTCGGGAATTATCAGATTCTGGAAGAAATTGGACGGGGTGGGATGGGCGTCATTTATCGGGCCCGACAACGGCACTCGCGTCGGATCGTCGCGATCAAGCGCGTTTTATCTTACCACGCTGATTCCCAGGAAACGCTAATGCGCTTTCGCCGCGAAGCTCAGGCCGCGGCGAACCTGGATCATCCCAATATTCTGCCAATTTATGAAGTAAGCGAAAGCCACGACGGGTTGCCGTTCTTCAGCATGAAGTTTGCGGGGGGCGGCAGTTTGCTGGAAGCGGCCCCAATATTGCGCAGCGATCCACGTCGTGCTGTTACGCTAATGGCCAAAGTTGCGCGTGCCGTGCAATACGCGCATGAGCAGGGAATTCTCCATCGTGATCTCAAGCCGGCGAACATTTTGTTGGACGCCCGCGGCGAACCGATGGTCGGCGACTTCGGGTTGGCCAAATGGCTGGAGCCAACCGGCCGGTTGACACGTACGCCTAGCATCTTCGGAACGCCGGGGTACATCGCGCCCGAACAGGTAAGCGGGTCAGACACAAAACTTACCGCCGCGGCTGATGTATACGGTTTGGGAGCGGTTCTGTTTGATCTCTTAACTGGCCGGCCGCCATTCACAGGTGAGCACGCGCTGAAAACTATTCAGCAGGCGGCTGAAAAGCCCGCGCCCAAACTGCGCACTCTGGCGCCGGCACTGGATCGCGACTTGGAAACAATCTGCGCGAAATGCTTGGAACGCGACCCACTCGCCCGTTATCGCTCAGCTGGTGAACTGGCGGATGACCTCGAACACTGGCTGCTCGGACGTTCGATCGTCGCGCGTCCTGTTTCGCCCCCTGTGCATCTCTGGCGTTGGGTGCGGCGCAATCCGCTCGTCGCACAAATGGCTGCGCTTTTGGTGGCGATGGCAACCGTAGTGGGCGTGATGATTTCGAAGGCCCAACCAGTGAGCCCGCCGGCGGCAAGTGGGATAGCGGTTTTGCCATTTGAAAGCATCGGCCCAGACAACGACGGCACATTTTTCGCCGAGGGCGTCTACGATGGTGTTCTGAGCAAACTGGCGAAGCTTGCGAATCTGAAGGTAATCAACCACAACAGTGTCGCCAAATACCGCGGCGCGCAGAACACGCAGGAAATCGGGCGTGCTTTAAACGCTGCCTATGTGCTCGCCGGAAGCGTGACACGGGATGCCGGCAGAATTCATCTTAGTGTCCAGTTGATGGATACGCGGAACGATTCGCGCGTCTGGGGGGAGCAATACGATCGAAACGCAAGCGACGTGTTTGCGCTGCAAGGTGAGATCGCGCAAGAAATCGCAGACAGACTGGGAGTCAGCGTTTCACCCACCGAGAAGACTGCGCTCCAGGAAGGACCAACCGCGGATCTCGCTGCGTATAAGTCGTACTTGCGAGCCAAAGACCTGCTCTATGACATCTCATTGAGCACACGACAAAATGAAGATCTGTTGGAAGCTGTCCAACTACTCGATCAGGTTGTGGCGCGCGACCCCTCGTTCTTTGACGCCTACTGCCAGTTAGCGGGAGCGCATGATCGAATGTACTTCGGGGGTTTGGACCATAGTAATGCGCGTTTGAAATTGGCTGAAACAGCAATTCAGTCCGTTCAGCGGCTACGCCCTGAATCGGGAGAAACCCATTTGGCTCTCGCTCAGCATTATTATTACGCGTACCGGGATTATGACCGAGCCAGACAGGAGTTGGTGCTTGCTCACCTGACATTGCCTAACGAATCACGGATTCCACTTTTAGCCGGGTACATTGACCGGCGCCAAGGTCGCTGGGAGAAGGCTCTCGAGGAAATCACCCAGGCATTGGAGCTGAATCCACGGGATTTTTCCGTGCTTGAACAAATTACGCTTACCTACGAAGCGTTGGGCCGCTATCAAGAAATGGCTGAGACTCTTGATCGCGTGCTGGCAATAGCTCCAAAGGACGTCCCCACCCGAGCACGACGCGCGTTGGTCGATCTGGAGCGGGGGGCAGATGTTAGAGCTTTCGAAACGACAATTGACGCAATCATGGCAGACGACCCGAACGCCAGCCTTGGTTTTACTAGTACATGGCTGTTGATCGTATTGCGCGAACGCGACTCCGTTGGGGCTCAGCACGCATTATCGAACATAGGTACCGGCGGATGTTTTGATGAAAGCATTCCATTCCCTGACGGCTGGTGTAAGGGTCTTGCTGCTTTGGTGCGTGGTGATCAGTCGACAGCTCGCGCGGCCTTTGATACTGCGCGAAAGGAGCTCACTGAAGAAGTACACAGTCAACCGAACTATGCGGCTGCGCTTTGCGCACTTGGTGTGGTTGATGCCGTACTCGGGAATAAAGATGATGCGATTCGCGAAGGCGAACGTGCAATCGAATTGACGCCGCTTAGCAAAAACGCCATCGAAGGCGCAACGCTGGTGCGATATCTTGCTGTGATTTACGCGTGGGCTGGTGATAAAGATCGCGCGATCCAGCGCTTGGCTGAGACAACGTACCTGCCCGGCAGTCACATCAGCTACGGATATCTGCGTCTTCATCCACTTTGGGATCCGTTACGAAGCGATCCGCGCTTTCAGGCGATCGTCGATTCGCTCGCACCAAAGTAAGATCTGACTTGCCGGGACACGCTTCGGCAGCAGCCAGCTCAAAGGCGGGAGAAAAGTCGGAACCGCAATATTCCTCTCCTAAGCGGTAAGGCTGAATTGCCGGTAAGTGTATGAATAACCCCGAGGCGTGGTGTGAGTAATTTTACTTAAGGACGGGATTTTGTGCTTGACAGTTGCTCAAAGTGCCGGTACTCGCGGAGTTATGCATATTACCAACCCTACCCTAATCGTACGCTTGTTCGCCGCAACGCTGGTTACTGTGGCCACTATCGGTCTCAGCACCGTCGCAACGCACCCAACCGCTCAAAATCAAACCCGGCTGACCTTGAAAAACATTCGAACGGATAAGAGCACAGCCCTCTACGCCGACAACCACACAAACCGTGGCTCTTGGTTTTGTGAGATGGTCCTGCCAACAGGCAACTACGCTGACAATCGTGCAAGCCGCGGCTCTTGGTTTGTCGAGATGGTCCTCCCAACCGGTGACAACAAGCTGATGACTGAGAATTTGAAATCAGTCGCAGCGACACTCTAAGCCTGCTGCTTAGCCACTAAGAGCGTGCTAGTCCCGGGACCCGGGACCGGCGCTATTGTGCACCGAACTGGCGACCAACTCTCGCTACCGTCTGGCACAGCCATCGTTTTCCCCGATCACAGCGTTCAGTAATGTATTGGAAGCAAATTCACGCAGCGTGGTTTGGAATACACTTCTTTTTACTGACCGCGGTTTGTTTTGCGGGAGTATTCTGGTTGATAGCGCAGGGGTCCACGATTTTATCCTCAGCTTTTGATGAGTACGCGCGTAGGGCTGAATTAGTCGCGACCTGGTGTCTGGGCAAAGAGGCCCGTGCATCGAATCCGCTTCGGAGAGGTATCGCAACCTATCTGCATGCTGCTGGCATCCAAGCCGGGTACAGCTTTTTTGCACCCAACGTTCCAAGCCAGCATCGGCTCACGTTCGAACTGTTTTACGACGATGGACGTATAGAATACGAGTCACCGCGTATGCGCAGCAAAGCCGCCGCCCTGCGTTTGGAGAGTTTGTTAGACAGGTTGCCAGAGGAACGTTACGATTCGGTTCGAGAGGCGCTCGTCAAAATGCTGGCGTTCTCCGTCTGGCGTAAGTACCCGGACGTGAAAAAACTTCGCGCAACGTTGGATTCAGTTCATGCGCCTGGTATTACCGAGTTTGAGCAAGGCAAAACAGAAACATTTCAGCCGATGTTCAGCTTCGATTTCAGCCTGCGGGATGAGCAAAAGCAGTAGCGGAATCGTTGTTTATTGTCCGTGATTCTTTCTCCGAGTTCAGTGATTCTCTTATCCGTATAATCCGTGCTCAAATTGCCCGGTTCGCAAATTAACGCCGGCGTAAGTCTGGCACAAAAATGGTGGCAAAGCTTCTGCTGTTTTCTTTTTCCACCTGAAACTGACACGTGGCTCGCGGTGTTGCGGATCGGTTTGGGGATGCAGGTTATCGTTTATGCGCTGTTCTTAAGAAGTGATTGGCATTATCTGTTCGCCAGCAGTGGCAAAGGTCTTGTCGGTCGGGAAGTTGGTGAAGCTATTACCTCTTTCGATAGCCCGCTGATCCCGACGTTGGGCTGGCTTGTCGCTATCGGTCGCAATTTCAACATCAGCGAGGAAGCGGTGCTTTCCATTGCCTGGATCTGCTTACTTTCCGCCGGTTGCCTCTTGCTGCTGGGTCTGTTCTGTCGCCCGGCCGCGATTGTCGCCTGGTTCGTTCACCTCTGTGCCGCTGAAAGCGGAGGGCTGCTGGCCTACGGTGCCGATAGTTTCATGACGACGGCACTGTTCTACTTGTTGTTATCTCCCCTGCCCGATCATTACTCCTTTGACCATTGGGTAGCAAAGACAAAACCCAAAAATCCACGGGCACTGGGTTTTTGGCGTCGCGTCATACAGGTGCAACTGTGCTTTGTTTATTTTATCGGCGGGCTGGCAAAATGCCTTGGCAACGGTTGGTGGGACGGCTCCAATCTTTGGCGCGCGCTAATCCGGCCGCCTTTTACGGTTGTTCCGCCAGATATTCTCGTCCGGTTCAAATACGCTCTGCCTGTCCTTGGTATCGCGATCTGTTTGCTCGAAGTGAGTTACCCAGTTTTCATTTGGATGAAAAAAACGAGACTCATTTGGCTGGTTTGTATTGTGGCGATGCACGCCGCGATTGGGCTTTTGATGGGACTATATCTGTTCGCGCTCGTGATGATCGTGATGAATATCGCAGCCTTCGGCGTTATTTCTAACACCGCGACGCCACAGAGCGCTACGGAAACTGATGCTCAGTGACAGACTTCTCTGGAACCGTTGATGAAAGCGACACTACGGTTTCAGCGGGCGGGGTATACAGCGAAATTTTTTGGGCCTGAAGGCCGAAAAAGTGAAGAAATTTTGCAGAAGACCGAGGGTGGCGCGCCAGGGGCGGGTAGCTACACAACCAATACGGCCCTCTCTGGAGCAGCGGCTCACGGATACAAAGCTTCGCAACCGTCAGCACGGATCGGTCGCAAGCAACCGAGGCGCGTGCGCTCTGCAGGAATTCCGTTCGTGACATCCGCGTAGGCCGCAGTTTCCTTCTTTCGAATGCGCTTCGATACAGAAACATCGACTGAAGAACGAATCGACCGGCTGCATGCGGGCGGAGTTGTCGACATGCATTTCGATTTGCCGATGGATTTGTACGAAAAACGGGAACGCAAAAAGGTCCTGGAATCGGAATTCTTGCCCGACTTCGAAACGGGGAACATCTGTGTTGTAGGCGCGGCAATTTACATTGAGGACCGGTATTTGCCGCACAATGCTCTGCGCGTGGCGCTCGATGAGGTTGCTCGGCTGTCTGCCGAAACAGCAGCATCGGAGCGCTTCGCGGTTTGCAAAAGTTTTCGCGAAATTCAGGAGGTCCGCAAACGTGGTCGAATCGCATTTCTCATCACGATGGAAGGCATCGAACCGTTGGGCGATGACTTAAATCAGCTGCGCGTCTTTTACGAATTGGGCGTGCGCTCAATTGGGCTTACTCACGCACGAACCAACGCAGCGGGACACGGCGGAATTTTCGCGGCCAGCGGCTCGTCCCCAGAGGGGCTCACTGCGTTTGGTCGGGATGTAGTGCGCGAATGCGAGGCGCTCGGAATAATGATTGATCTCGCACACATCAATCCAGCCGGGTTTGACGAGGTTCTCACCATCGCAACAAAGCCGCCCATTGTGTCCCACACGAACGTACGCCGGTATTACGATATAGAGCGCAACATCAGCGACGAACAGATCAAAAAAATCGGTGAACGGCGCGGCGTCATCGGCGTCAACTCCATCCTCGTTAGCCCGCGAAAAGAAGAAAGCACCCTCGATCGTTACGTCGATCACATCGAGCACATCGCGAAGTTGATCGGCATGGAGAGTATTGGGATCGGATTCGATTTCTTCGAGTTCATCTACAGCCAGTGGCCGGAGTCGAGGCAAAAACAGCTCACCGCAAAATTCGCAACGCCGCATTTCATTCCTGAACTGACGAACCATTCGCACGCGCGCAATCTCACACGCAAATTGATCGAGCGCGGATTCAGCGACGCTGACATAGAAAAGATTCTACGAGAGAATTGGCTGCGGATTTTCGAGGGGCTCCTTTAGCCAGTCCCCGGTCGGGCCGGAACGGAAATCGTGTAAGTGATCAACGCGCAAATGATTACCATGCCGATCATGGCGAAGATAAATATTCCATCGGCGATCTTTTCGAGACGATGCATTCGGCGCATCGACCGGGAACGCAGCGCCCAATAAGAAAGCAGACACGAGATCAGAAACAGCAGCGCGTCTCCCGCAAGAAAGTCGTCAGCCAGGGTATCTGCAGTTCCTAGTGTAATCACAACACGAATTAATCCGATCACGGTCAGACAAACACCCATCATGGCCGAGGAAACGGTGAAAATATGGATAGAGATATCCTGCTCCAGAGGCGTGCTCGTGTCGCGGTGCTCGCTTGTTTCCCCTTCCATGCCGATGCGTCATTAGACCGCTCGCAAAACCGACTGTTCAGACAATAGCCGCTCTGATAGGACGGTTCAGGAAGCCGACGGGAATCGCATTTGAAATTCATTAACCTTACCAGACACACCGAGATCGGCGCGAATTCGTACTATCTTGAGATTGAGCGCCACCGGCTCGTGCTGGATTGCGGAATGCATCCGAAGAATACCGGCGACGATGCGCTGCCGCTTTTCAAGGCAATTGCCGATCGCGATGTGGAAGCTGTTCTGATTTCGCACGCACATCAGGATCACATCGGTACCTTGCCGTTGGCCATGCGGCGCTTCTCAGGCGCGCGGGTCTTCATGACCGAGGCGACAGCTGAAATCGGCAGTGTGCTCTTACACAACTCGGTGAACGTGATGACACGACAACGCGAGGAGATTGGAGAACTGTCGTATCCGCTTTTCACACATCGCGAAACGGACCGCTCATCGGAGCGCTGGCGTAGGTGTCCGTTGCGCCAGCAAATGTCCATTGCCGGCGAACGGGCGCCCCGCCGCGAAAAACACGCCTTGGCATTTGAGTTCTTCGACGCAGGACACGTACTCGGCTCGACTGGAATAATGCTGCGCACCGAAGGGCGAACGGTTTTTTACACTGGTGACGTCAATTTCGACGATCAAACCATCATGGAGGCGGCGGTTTTCCCAGAGGAAAAAATTGATGTGCTGATCATGGAATGCACCCGGGGCGACCACCCAAAACCAGAGGGCTGGACCCGCGCTAATGAGGAGCGACGGTTCTCCGAGGCGCTCGGAGCTGCGCTTGAGCGCGACGCGTGCGTGCTGATACCAGTGTTCGCATTGGGCAAAACACAGGAAATTCTGGCGATGCTTTACAAGTTTCGCCGGCAGCGGCTGCTGCCCGAATTTCCGATTTATATCGGCGGTCTCAGCTCGAAGTTCACCGATATTTACGACCGGCGCACGCATACGACGCGGCGCCAAATGCCGCGCCTGAAACTTATGAGAGACGTAGCGCCCTACATTCTAAACGATGAAACAGTGCGCGACACGCCCGTGCGCGGCGGACGCGTGTACGTTCTCTCGAGCGGCATGATGATCCCAAAAACGCTCTCGAATGTTTTCGCCCGAAGAATCATTGAGAATCCCATCCACTCGATCTTCTTTGTGGGATACGCAAATCCTGAGTCGCCCGCCGGGCTTTTGCGTGACGCGGGCATAGGCGGCGAGGTGGCGCTTGATCCCAATAAAGCGCGGCAGCAGATCCGCTGCAACATCGAGCAGTTCCAGTTTAGCGCACATGCGACTCGCGAGTCGCTCATCCATCAAGCCGCGAAAATTTCGCCAAACAAAATTCTGCTCGTGCACGGCGACCCGCCGGCAGTCGAGTGGATGCGTGACACGTTATCAAACAAGCTTCCTGGTTCGGAGATAATCGTGCCTACGCCTGGAGCTGAGCTGGAGTTGTAACGGCGCTGTCTGAGCACCGACGGATTTTGTTGGCAACAAGATTGGTGCGACCGTCAGAAACACGGCTACACGCATGCGCATCGCCTCGTGGAACATCAACTCACTGCGCAAACGACAGGACCGCTTGTTTGCATGGCTTGAAGCGACAAAGCCGGACATCGTCTGTTTGCAGGAAACCAAATGTCCAGACGAACAATTCCTGGCGCTCGCGTTGGAAGCGGCGAGTTACCACTCCGCGTATCACGGAGAGAAATCGTACAACGGCGTTGCAATTTTAGCCAAGACGGACCTGCGCGATGTTCGCCCGTCCCTTTGCGATGAGGTGACCGATCCGCAGGCGCGCGTCATTGCAGCCAGTATTGGCCGCCTTCGGGTATTCTCGATCTATGCACCGAATGGGCAAGCGGTCGGCTCGCCGGCGTATGAATACAAACTACAGTGGTACCGCCGGTTGCGAGACTGCGTGGCGAAAGAAAAATCTCCCGATTTGCTCGTGTGCGGCGATTTTAATGTCGCGCCTCAGGACGTGGATGTATACGATGCAGATCTCTGGCGCGGGGCGATTATGGCTTCGGACGAAGAACGCGCGGCCTTCCGACAGTTGTGCAGCCTTGGCTTACACGACACACTTCGAATCCATCATAAGGAAGGCCAACTTTTCACCTGGTGGGACTATCAAATGCGGGGGTTTGAAAGAAATCGCGGCCTGCGCATTGACGCCGTACTGGCAAGCGAAAGTCTGGCTAAGAACTGTACCGCATCCGGCATCGACCGCGAAATGCGCATCGGGAAAGAACCATCCGATCACGCGCCGGTGTGGGCGGAGTTCGTGATGTAAAAGCGCCGAACCCTGACCATCGAAATCCAGAATTGGGCGTTCGACGTTCGATATTGCATGGTCGATGCTCGACGTGAATGCCTAACAAATCGAGCCTCCGTGTTTCTAATGCGCCGCCAAAACCGCTTTTGATTTGGGACGGCGAATGTGATTTTTGTCGATTATGGATCGAAAGATGGCGCGAAATCACAGAAGGTAAGGTCGATTACGCCACTTACCAGGAAGCAGCCGTGCGGTTCCCCGAGATTCCGGTCGATCAATTCACGCGCGCGATGGCTTTCATCAAACCAGATGGCGACGTATTCTTCGCGGCAGATGCGGTATATCGGTCATTAGCATATCGCCGTTCGCGACGATTGCTGGCATGGAGCTACGATCGCGTTCCCGGGTTCGCGGCTGTGTCCGAAACCGGCTACGGCTTTATCGCTCGCCACCGAAATTTTGCCTCAGCAGTTACACGCTTGCTATGGGGCAACGACGTCCGCCGGCCAACGTATTTTTGGGCACGGCGCTGGTTCCTTCGCGCGCTTGGCACGATCTATCTAATCGCGTTCGTGTCGCTCTGGGTGCAAGTGAATGGGCTCGTAGGCAGCGACGGCATGTTGCCGGCGAATCAATTTCTGCCGGCCGTTCGCGCGCAAATCGGACCAGACGCCTACGCTCTTCTGCCCACCCTGTGCTGGTTCGGTCAGAGCGACGCATTCCTTTATTTTCTTTGCGGTAGCGGCGTTCTGTTTTCGTTACTTTTGATTTTCGGAATTGCTCCGGCTATTTCACTCGTTGCTCTTTTCGTCTTGTACCTCTCACTCACGATCGCAGGACAAATCTTTTTTAATTTTCAATGGGACGTGCTTTTGCTGGAGGCTGGTTTCTTATCGATCTTTTTTGCGCCATGGCGATTGTGGCCAAGACGATTTTCTGTAGAGGCAGTCGTGCCGGCTGCGAACAATTTTCACCCCGCAGGCGACATGCCTGCCACCGCACTAGCCACTCCATCACGACAACAAGAACCGCCGGTTTCCCGCGCAGGTTTGTTTTTGCTCAAGCTTCTTCTGTTCAAACTGATGCTGATGTCCGGGGTGGTGAAGCTGACCAGCGGCGATCCGAGTTGGTGGAACCTCACCGCCCTCGATTATCATTATTGGTCGCAACCGTTGCCGACGGTGTTCGGCTGGTTGGCGGACAAAAGTCCGGAATGGTTCAAGCACTTTTCTGTAGCGTTTTGCATCGTGATCGAAATTGTCGCGCCGTTTTTCATTTGGGCGCCGCGCCGGCTGCGATTGCTTGCCTGTGGGCTCCTCGTTTTTCTGCAGATCATGATCGCGGCGACGGGGAATTATTGCTTTTTCAACTTGCTGACGATCGCGTTGTGTTTGTTGCTGGTCGATGACGCTGTAGCCGCCTCGCTCCGTCGAGGCGCCCGCCTTGATCGCCTTAAGCACACGGCGACAGAGCGCCGTGGCTACAAACTCTCGATACCAGCAGTTGCAGTCTTCATTCTGACCTTCCCAATCAATGCATGGTTGATTTTCAGTGCGTTTAAACCACTGGCCCGCCCACCACGTGCGTTGGCCAATGTCTACGAACGACTCGAAGCGTTTCGAATTGTGAACGGCTACGGCCTATTTCGTGTGATGACAAAGGACCGCTGCGAGATCGTGCTCGAAGGCAGCACCGATGGAATCGATTGGCTGCCCTACGAATTCAAATGGAAACCGGGCGACGTGAAACGCGCGCCCGGTTGGTGTGCGCCGCACCAGCCCAGACTGGACTGGCAGATGTGGTTTGCGGCGTTGGAGACGCCGCAGGAGAATCGGTGGCTCATCGCGCTCGTCTTCCGGTTACTCCAGGACTCCCGTGACGTGAGCGGCCTGCTCAGGCGAAACCCCTTCCCAGACAAACCGCCGCGTTACATCCGCGCGATGTTTTATCGGTATCGCTTCACAACCGTGGACGAGCGCCATCAGATCGGTGCCTGGTGGAAACGCGAGGAGCTCCGCGAATATCTTCCAGCACTCTCGCTGGACCAATTCAGGTGAAAACGTCGTCAATCTTGAGAGGCACGTGTTCCGGCATATATTCGCCATGCGATGGCGAAAGAAGAACAGATCATCACCGAAGGCACTGTGACTCAGGTGCTGCCTGGCACGATGTTCCGTGTCGATCTTCCTGGTCAACGCAATGTCCTTGCCCATATTTCGGGCAAAATGCGCAAGCATTTTATCCGGATTGTGCCGGGCGATAAAGTTTCCGTAGAGCTTTCGCCATACGACCTGACAAAGGCGCGAATCATTTTCCGCGAACAGTGACTTTCGCTTTTTCTCGTTAAGTTTGGTAGGCCGTCCAAGCGTTAAACGTTTAAGAATCCGGTAGTGGTACACTTTCTGTATCGATCCGAGAAGTCCGGCTCAATCGTTTGACGCGTTTATGATTTTAGGACAAGTCGGCGTTTGCCCATTTAATGGAGCGCGCGGATAGTCGCAGCGAAGAAATTAACTGGAGGTTACCAATGGCAGAAGAAATGAAACCAGGAGAACAAACTGCATCGTCCACAGGTGATGCACAGAACAAGTTGCAGAGCAGCCGAGAACATGCTCGTAAAGCGGCGGAAGATTTGAAATCAGCCGCAGGGGCTTTCGCGGACGAATACCGCGGGAAAGCCGAGCAGGCTTTGGGTGAAGCACGCGGCAAAGCGGAACAAGCTTGGGGAGATGCCAGGAGCCGCGTCCGCACGTTCCAGGAAGATGCGGAGCAGTACGTACGCGAAAATCCGACAAAAGCGGTGTTCACGGCACTCGGAATCGGATTCGTGCTGGGTCTGATCTTCCGGCGCTAAATTGGAAAGCTCTCGACGATGAGTAACGAGAGCCCTCCGTCTGTCAATCCTGCGGGGCATTCTGGTTTACTCGGAAACGCGCTGGCGCTGATAAGTGCTGTCGCGGACTTTTTTGAGAGCCGGTTAGCATTGGCTGCCAAGGAATCGAAATCGGCGGCAGTGCAAATCCTGATACTGATCGGTTGTATTGTTTTCGCCGCGGCGCTGTGTGTAATGGGCTACGTCTTTCTGATCGTCAGTGCAATTGCCGGCCTGGCACATCTGGCAGGGACCTCATGGCCATGGATCGCACTGATCGTTGGCCTGGTGCATTTCATAATCGCGCTGGTGCTGTTGCTGATCGCACGCAGCCGTATCACCAAGCCACTGTTCCGGGACACCGTCGATGAACTTAAGAAAGATCGCGAATGGCTGAGAAACCTGAATCAATCAACGAGCTGAAATTGGAGATTGCAGATTCCCGGGAACGCCTGGTCCGCGAGTTGCGCGGCCTGCGATACGAATTGGATTTGCCGGCAAAATTCCGCAAATCATTCCGAAAACAGACCGGTTCCTGGATCTCTGCAGCGGCCGCTGTCGGGGCGCTGATCGCATTAGCGCCCATGCGGAAGAAAAAAATCTATGTCGATACAAGAGGCCGGCGCAAGCAAGACAAAAAGCTGATGGAAACCGGCATTGCGCTGGCAGCCATGAAGCTTGTGACAAACCTGGCCCGGCCGGTGATTATGGAATTTGTCAAAAACCGGTTCTTTTATTCTGGCGGACAGCAGCGCGGCAAGAAATAATACGCTTCTGTCCATCGGCCCTACGTGCCTCATGAGATGGATGACTGTTTTTCCGAATCATGTCAGAGGTTTCAGCTCCTGAAATCGAATCGCATCCGCTTCCGCACGTCGATAATTATCTTCAAGTCGGGCAACAAGCGGGCGCCTCGGACGTTCACCTTGGCGTCGCCGCTCCACCGATTTGGCGAGTGCACGGAATATTGCAACCAATGTGGCCGGACGCGCCAATTCTGACGAAGGAACAAACAGTGTCGCTGGCAGAGGCGTTCATGCCCGAAGTATACAAAGAGGAACTTAACGCGCGCGGCGATTCTGATTTTGCCTACGAAAACGATTACGGTCGTTATCGGGTCAGCGTGATTAGGCAGCGATTAGGCATCGAGGTTGTATTTCGTCTCATTAACGCGGACGTCCGCACAATGGATCAACTCGGGTTACCCGAGTACCTTAAGCTGCTCACCCGTTATCAGAACGGCCTGATCCTTGTCACCGGTTCGGTTGGCAGCGGCAAATCAACGACACTTGCCGCCATGATTCAGCAAATAAACATGGAGCGGCACGATCATATCATCACGTTGGAGGACCCAATCGAATACGTTATTCGCTCAAGGAATTGTCACGTGAGCCAACGCGAAGTGTTCACGCACACACAATCGTTCGCGACGGCGCTTCGCGCGGCGCTCCGCGAGGATCCGGACGTGATCATGGTGGGCGAGATGCGCGACCTCGAAACGATTTCCCTTGCCATCACTGCGGCCGAGACCGGGCACCTTGTTTTGGCAACACTGCACACAGCAAATGCATCGCGCACACTAGCCCGGCTACTGGATGTGTTTCCGCCTGAGCAACAGGAACACATCCGCGTGATGGTGGCCGAATCACTGCGCGGCGTTATCAGTCACCAACTGATACCGCGAAAAGATGGAACCGCTCGCGTGCTCGCGTTGGAGATTCTCACCAATACGCCGGCTGTGGCGAACGTTATTCGTGAAAATAAAACGTATCTGTTGCCCGGAATTATTCAGACCGGAAAAAAACAAGGCATGCGTTTGATGGACGACGCATTGATAGACCTGTACGAAAACGACCTGATCAGCGCAGAAGAAGTCTATGCACGAGCAGATCAAAAACATATCGTGCGGCAGCAGCTGAAATTGTAGAGCACATACAATGCCTGATCTTGATCAATTCCTTCAAGTCGTCGCCCGCCAGGGTGCATCGGATTTGCATATCGCTGAGGGACAACCCCCTAAAATCCGAGCGCAGGGCGACATCATGCCGATCCGAGCCGAGCCGATTTCGCACGACGAAGCCACGCGGATGCTGAGCGAAGTTTGCGGTGCGCGTAACTGGGAAGCGTTTAACCAGCGCGGCGATCTTGATTTTGCCTACCAGATGGATGAGCACTCGCGATTTCGAACCAACTACTTCAAGCAGTCGGAAGGTTACGCCGCAGCGTTTCGATTGATTCCAACAAGGATTTCGACGCTCGAAGATCTGGGCATTCCTGTAACCGTCAAGGACTTCGCTTACTTGCGTGGCGGACTCGTGCTCGTGACCGGTCCAACCGGTTCCGGCAAAACGACAACGCAGGCTGCACTGATAGACTTCATCAATGAAAACTTTTCCAAGCATGTGGTGACAATCGAGGAGCCGATCGAATTCGTGCACGGCATTAAGCGCAGCGTCATCACCCAACGCGAAGTACCCACAGATTCGATTTCGTTTGCTGCCGGCCTAAAGGCGTCGCTGCGCCAGGACACCGACATTGTATTGGTTGGAGAGATGCGTGACCTTGAGACAATCTCACTTGCCTTAACCGCAGCCGAAACTGGCCTTCTTGTGCTCGGAACGCTCCACACTAACAACGCCCGCAAGACTGTGGATCGCATGGTGGATGCTTTCCCCGCCGAGCGACAGCCACAGGCGCGCGCGATGCTGGCGAACTCACTTCGTGGCGTGGTAGCACAATTGCTTCTGAAAAGATCGGATCGGCCCAGCCGCATCGCTGTGAACGAGATTCTGATCGCTAACGCAGCCGTCGCCGCAATTATCCGCGAAGGCGCAACTCACAAACTTCAGGACGTAATCGTTTCCGGTAGAGCGCAGGGCATGCAATTTATGGACGACGCAATCTGGGCTCTACTGGAAAAAGGCATCGTTTCCCCGCACGAAGCATTCATGAAAGCGATCGACAAAAGCCGTTTCAAGCCATTCCTCTCGCCCGAGGAGGAGTCGCTCGGCAATGCCGCCGGTTGCATCAGCGACGACGAGAAGCGGCCGCCGGGCAATCTTATGCTCGCCACTCGTGCCCAGGTCGGCACGCGTTAGCGAGGTTCACCCGAAGATTCCCGGGAATTGAGGTCCATCGCCGCTACCTCCGAAGGCGCAGCCCGATTCACCACTAGAACCGGTGCGCCGTTAAGCTTGCCGGCACGAAATCGGTCCAGCGCGGTGTTGGCCTCTTCCAACAGGAAAGTTTCAGTGTGCGTTCGGACCGGAACCCGCGGCGCGATCGCGAAGAAGTCGTCCCCATCCCGTCGGGTCAGGTTCGCCACTGAGGTGATGACGCGTTCTTCCCATAAGTCGGCGTATGGAAATGACGGAATGTCCGTCATATGAATTCCGCCGCACACCACAGCACCGCCTTTCGCGAGGCCGCGCAGCGCCGCGGGAACGAGCGGACCAACTGATGCGAAAATAATTGCAGCGTCGAGTCTTTTCGGCGGCATCTCATCGGATCCGCCAGCCCAAACCGCGCCGAGCTGTCTGGCGTTTTCTTGCGTTGCATTGTCGCCAGGACGTGTAAACACGAAGAGCTCGCGTCCTTCGTATAGGGCAATTTGCGCGATTAAATGCGCCGCGTTGCCGAACCCGTAAATGCCGAGGTGCTGCGCGCCGCCCGTTTTGCGATAGGACCGATACCCGATTAGTCCGGCACAAAGGAGCGGCGCAACCTGAACGTCATCGTACCGATCGGGGAGATGAAAACAGTACCGAGCATCTGCAACAGTGAAGTCGGCGTAACCCCCGGCAATAGTGTAACCGGTAAAGAGAGCATTATCGCAGAGGTTTTCCCTGCCCGATCGGCAATAAGCGCAGTCGCCATCCGTCCAACCAAGCCACGGGATACCTACACGATCGCCGATCGCGAAGTTCGAAGGTGCGTCCTTGCCGATTTGTTCCACTCGGCCGACGACTTGGTGACCCAGAATCAATGGCAGTTTCGGGTCCGGCAATTCGCCAGCCACCACATGAAGGTCGGTGCGGCAAACCGCGCACGCGTTGACGCGCACGAGCAGTTGTCCCCTATCCGGCTTTGGTTTTGGCACGGCGCGCAATTGCAGGGGCTGCTTCGGCCGGTCGAGAACCATCGCGCGCATAGCGCTAAATATCGCTCTTACTCGTGCTCTTAGTCATGGCTCGTGCTCTTTCAAACCGCTTAAGATCGTCGAGTTAGCGAGCGCCGGCCGGGGCGGGCCGTATTTCTCGCTCCGGATGCCCCTTCCCCGGTTCTGGCTCGTGATGGTAATGGGCGCTGCGGAGAAACGGCACTTTGTCGAGCACGTGTTCCTGGAACCACTCAAGCCACAAATAGATAACGGGTGTGACAAATAACGTCACAAGTTGCGAGAAGATCAACCCACCTACGATAACAAGACCCAGCGGGCGCCGCGATGCGGCATCCTGACCGAAGCCCAAAGCTATCGGGATCGCGCCCATGAGCGCGGCGAGCGTTGTCATCATGATCGGACGAAACCTTTCCATGCTGGCTTCGTGAATGGCCGAGCGAAGATCCCAGCCTTCGTCGATCCGTTGCAAGGCGAAATCGACTACCATGATCCCGTTCTTTTTCACGATGCCTAACAACAGGAAAAGTCCGATCACGCTGTAAAGAGAAAGCACTGAGTGGAAGAGATACAAAGTGGCCAAACCACCCACCATCGCGGGCACGATGGCCGGGAACAAAACCGTGAACGGGTGCACATAGCTTTCATAAAGGATTCCGAGGATCACATACATGACGAAAATTGCCGCAAGCAGCAGTAGGGGCAGCGATTGAAAGAGCTGCCTGAATACTAGCGCTTCGCCTTGGAACATCCCCTGCACAGTTGGGTAATGTGACTGGAGTTGCGCGAAGGCGTCCTCGATGTATTTGGTCGCGTCGCCGATCGCGACGTTCGGCAACAGGTTGAAATTGAACGTGACGCTGGTGAACTGATTCAAGTGGTTAACTGCCTGCGGACCGATGATTTCCTTTGTGGATGTTACAACACGCAACGGGACGAGGCTCGTCATGTTTCCTGTGGTCGTGGCAATCGTCCCCCCACCCGAGCCGCTGGCGCTGAAATTCCCGCTGGTGCTGCTGCGGACATAGAGATCGTCGAGGTCTTCAGGGTGCGAGCGGTCCTTGTCATTCACTTCAAGAATGACCTGGTATTGGTCATCGGGTTCCTTGATGAGATAGACGTAGTTTTGGGAGTAGGCGTTGCGCAATAGACTTTGGATTGCCGAAGTAGAAACGCCGTAGGTCGCAGCGCGATCGCGATTGATATCGATCCTGAGATTAGGCGTGCTGTGATAGTAATCAGACCGGACACTGGCGAAGCCCTTGAACTGTTGCAGCTTTTTTAATAACTCGTCCGCCATCGTGTAAACATCCTGAGGCACGATGCCGCTAATTGTGTAGGCGTATTGGCCCTGTGTCTGACTGGTAGCGCCGACGCTGATTTGCAGCACCGGAGTTGGCGTTAATACGGCACTGATGCCTGGAATCGAACCGATCGATTTTTGCAGTCGCAGGATGACTTGATCGATTGGCGGACGCTCGCTGCGCGGCTTCAGGAAAAGAAACATCAGTCCCTGCGACAACGGGCTGCGCGAGGAAAAACCGGCGAGCGTGAAAAATTGTCCGACCGCAGGATCATCCTGGAGTTTTTGGTTCACCTGCGCTTGGAAGGCGCGCATTTGCGCTGGCGATGAGCCTTCCTGCGCGATGAACACGCCGCGAACGAAACCGCTGTCGCCCGGCGGTATTAACGTGAAAGGCAGGCGTGTGAAGAAGAACCAGAGCCCAAGAATGCAAGCGATTAGGACCGGCATAGTGAGCCATGCGCGGTCGAGGAACCAGTCGAGCGCGCGACCGTACCCAGCGATCACGCGTTTGATAAAATTGCCGGTGTGTCGTTCCATCCAGGCGCGTTTGTGACCGGCCCTGCGTTCCCCCAGAATCCGTGCGCACATCAGCGGCGTGAGCGTCAGAGACACCAGGCCCGAAGCGAGAATGGCCACGATGATCGTGACGGAAAATTCGCGAAAAATGCGGCCGAGCAGTCCGGGAATGAAAACCAGCGGAATAAATACTGCAGCGAGCGACAACGTCATCGAGAGGATGGTGAAGGAAATCTCGCCGGCACTATTGAAAGTCGCTTTGAGGATCGACTCGCCATGCTCGGCCCGGCGCACCACGTTTTCCAAAAACACGATGGCATCATCGACGAGAAAACCAATCGCCAGAGTGAGCGCCATTAAGGTAAGATTGTTGATCGAAAAATTGAGCATGTACATCACGGCCACGGTAAGCAGCAATGACATCGGCAAAGCCACAGCTGGAATGAGCGTATCAGTAGCGCGACCGAGGAAGACGTAGATAACCATCACCACAAGGACGAACGCGATGATCAGCGTCCATTTCACCTCGTTGGCAGAATTCACAATGGTTTGTGAACGGTCGAAAATTGGTGTGAACATGATTGAGCCGGGCAAACTCGCCCGCAGCTCAGGGAAAAGCGCCCTGACGGAGCTGGCCACTTCCACCGCGTTTGCGCCAGCTTGGCGTGAAACCGCCAGCACGACGACCGCGTGCGGCGGATTAAAACCGCGCATCCAGAAAAATCGCGAGATGCGCTCGTCTTGCACGCTCTGGCGTACATCAGCTACATCGCTCAGGTAAACAGGCAAACCGTTCGGGTTGCGGGCCACGATTAGGCTGCGGTATCCCTCGGCCTTGTCGATTTGTCCGTTCGGCTGCAGAACAAAGGTGCGATGTGCACCGTCGAATTGTCCTGCACCGGAATAAACTGTTCCCGCTTTGATCGCGCTGGCCAGATCGTCCATCGTCAACGCTCGCGCAGCCAGTGCCGACGGGTCCGCCTTCACTCGGATCGCGCCTTGCACGCCATAAATGTTCACCTGCGAAACGCCGGGCAGAATGTTGATGCGCTGCGCGACAACAGTGGACGCATACTTGTAAAGGTCCCAATCCGTCAGTGTATCCGATAAAAGGCCTAACAAGTAAACGGCTTGGTCGTTCGGATTGGTCTTGGTGAACGTCGGCGGACTCGGAAGATCGATTGGCAGTCTTCCGGTGGCACGCTGGATGGCAGCTTGCACATCTGTCGCGGCGTCAGTGATACTCTTGCTCAGCACAAACTGCAGCGTCAGCGATGTGTTGCTTTGCGTGCTGGTACTGGTGATGATGTCAAGTCCTGGAATTTGCAGGAATTGTTTTTCCAACGGCGTGGCGATGTTGTTTGCCATCGTCGTCGGATCTGCGCCGGGGTACGAGCAGGTAACCTGAATGACTGGGTAATCGACGGCGGGGAGGTCGTTCACGGCGAGTTTACCGTAAGTAGCTAAACCAGCAACGATAACCGACAAGGTCAATAATACGGTCATCACCGGCCGACGAATAAAGGGACCGGACAATCCCGAGCCTTTAACTGGAACTAATTTTACAGTCGACGCCGACGCACCCTCAGCAAACGATCTCGAGCGAACAAGGTCTTGATCTTGTACTTCTCGCTCGCGGTCGTGTTCGTCGCCGTCATTCATACGATGCTGCGCTTTTTGAAGCAGCGGAGCGGTCGATCGGTCCCGGCGTGTGTGCGTCGTAGGGTTGCGGCGCTATCTTCGCTCCTGGCGAAAGCGCAAGCTGGCCAGTAACAACCACAGTCTCGCCGGATTTTACGCCGTTCTCGATAACAGTGAGATCGCCCTGCTGGGGTTGGCCCGGTGTTACCGTGCGAAGCTCGACTGTATTGTCCGGTTTCACTACAAAAACGAACGGTCCGCTCTGGCTGATCTGCACGGCCTGCGACGGCACGAGCGTGGCATTGCTGAGGATGTCCAAAATGAAACGGACGCGCACAAATTCCATCGGCCAGAGCGCACGATCTGGATTCGGCGTTACGCCGCGGGCCTTCACTGTTCCCGAACCCGGCTGCACTGCGTTGTCGATGAAATACAACTCACCTATGCGCGGCGCAATGGAACGATCCGCCAGATACGTTTCGACCTTCACGTTTGGGCCGCCGAGATATTTTCGGACCAGCGGCAAATCATTCTCGGCCACGGTGAAATCAGTGTAGATAGGATCCAGGCCTTGGATCGTCACAAGCGCCGGACTGGAAGGTCCAACCAAATTCCCAACATCGACATTGCGCAGACCGATTCGTCCGTTGATTGGCGATTTGATAAAGCAATAATCGAGGTTCACCTGCGCGGCTTCCGCGACCGCTTGCGACTTCTGCGCGTTCGCCACAGCAATGTCGTAGTCCTGCTGCGCTACGACCTTTCTCGTACGCAGGTCCTCTTGTCGTTTAAGTGTCACCTGATCCAGCGCAGCTTGCGCTTTCGCCTGGTCAAGAGCTGCCTGGAACGGCCGCGGATCGATTGTGAAAAGCAAATCGCCTTTTTTCACGTCGGAGCCATCCTGGAAATGGCGCGCCATAATCACGCCGTTCACCTGCGCCTGCACCTGCACAGTCTCGTATGCCGCACAGGTGCCAATCTCATCTAGATAAAGTGGCACGTCCCTTGTAATGACCCTGACGACACTTGCCGGACGGGCTGGCGGCTGAGTGGCCTTCACTTCCGCAGCCCTCTGTTGAAAAATCCAGTACGTGACGAACCCGGCCAAAAGGATGAAAAGTAAATACGCCCACTTTGGAATCCTCTGATTCGCACGGACGCGTTTGGTTTGAGATCTCATGGGCGGCTCGGATAAGCGGTGATCCAGTGTCTTATGATGGCCGAAGACCGTGTTGGCTTTCATTTGGACCCCTTGCGAAACGTCCCTTTTTTTAGAATCGAATTTCCCTGTTTAGTGTGGCCGTTGTGCCTGGTAAAACGTCGACCCACACCTGCGTTGCTACTCGAACGTACCTTGTCAGTCTTCTCGGCCCGCTCCCGAATACGCGCCAACACTTTCATACAGGTTTGAAGATCGGATGTGGGAATGCCTCCCATTAATTGATCCCAGAGAGTCACGGCGCTTGAATTAATTTGGCCGATCACGCGCTGCGCACGGCGGCCGAGCAACACCATTTTGCAACGGCGGTCCCGCTGCGAATTGCTGCGAGTGATCCACTCCTCCCGCTCCAGCCGGTGCAACAGTGTCACTACACTCGGCTCTTCCACCCCGAGGCGCGCGGCTATCTCAGCCTGGGTGAGCGCGTCGCCTGCCAGCGACAGATGCATCAGCGTCCGCCATTTCGCTTGGCTCAGCCCCATGGGCTTAAGCCGGTGGTCCAGCTTTTGTCGCCATGCGCGGGCCGTGCCATGAAGCAATTGGCCAAATGTTTCAGAGTTATCGCCGCTGGACATAATTCTCCAAACCAAATTGGTTAGTATGCTAACCAATTCTAATCTGCGAGCCTGTCAATCCTCGTCGTCGGATGCCACTTCGCAGAGAACCATCTGGCGTTTGCTGTAATCCTGCACACGAGCAATAGGACGTGCGCGAAGTGGTGCCCATCTTCGCGCGCTTAGCGCTTCCGATTCATCTTCAACTCGAACAAGAAAGTAACGGGCATCGTGGGGCAGGTTCTTTACGTAGCTCACGTAGTGCACCGGCGCTTTCACATAGAAAAAGACCGGCTGATAATCCGGATTCACCGCATAAAGGATTTCATTGGTGGGCACGACCGCATTGACTTCAGCAGCTGCCTTTTTCACCTGCTGTCTGTTCCTCAGGATCACTGCCGTGACCGGGTAACCAATCGCACCTATCACAAGCCCCAGGCCGACGAAAGCCACCACCACATTCGTCCAGGCGCGCTCCTTGGCAATGCGCTTTGGCCACTCCAACGCGTTACCGGCACAAATCATTCCCAGCAGCCACGATGCTGGAACTATCGCCGGCATGCTGTATCGCGCGACTGCGCCGGGAACCAGACTGACGGCGACGAATGGTACTGCGGTTCCCCAAGATAACGCCCACGCCATCCTCCGCTCCGCTTCATCGTGAAATTTTGAAAATCGCGCAAACGGGAGCAGAAGAAGCCATGGCAGAAAATAAATGAGGCCGCGCGGGATATTTTGGATCCAGCTAAAAAATTTGAAATCGATGCCTTTCAATCGTCCCGTGTACTGAGCAGACCATTTGCCCATGGCAACCTCTGAGGTCGTCATGTAGACAAACGGAATGGCCCATGCCGCCGCAATTCCAAGCATGACTGCGAGCGCGAGGAAGTGCCCGGGGTGAACGAGAAGCCGCCAATCTTTCGAATACGCGAGAACGGCTACCACAATCCCGTAGAAAAATATGAGATGCGTAGGGCCTTTGGCCAGCAGACCAAGTCCGAGGAAAACGGATGCCGGAAGCCAGATGAGCCACGGCGATTTCTTTTGGAGGAAAAAGCTCAGCCAAAAAATAATCGCCAACCCGCAAAGCGAGACATACAGCGCCTCGATCTCAATCAACCGACCTTTTTCTATGATGCCGATGTTAGTCATCCAAATCAGTGCTGCGAGCATCGATCCTTTGGGAGTAAGACTCGCGCGCGCGACAATGACGAAGGCAATGGCCACTGCGAGCACCGAAACGACCGAAGGCAGACGCGCCGTCCATTCATTGCGCACTCCGAACGTTTCAAAGGATGCAGCTACCAGCCAGTTTACCAGGGGCGGTTTCCGGTAGTACGGATTACTGCCAACTTGGGGGACAATGTAGTTACCCGTTTCAAGCATCCGAATGGCCGGCAAGATTCGGCGGCCTTCTTCCCCCTTAATCGCAATCGAACCGAGCGCAGGCAAATAAATCATCGCCCATGCGAGCACAACGACAGCGATGGCGCGAGTTCGTGAATTTACTAGGTCTTGAATACTCAATTGTTGCTCCCGACTTATCCGAAGCTAAGCAGCGAACGTCAAATCAAACCGAACCGCCGCTTGACGGGAAGGATTCGGAAACCTAAACTACAGGTCTAGTCCGCGCGCTGATCGGAGTGGGAACTGGTGTCCCACTTTTTTTAGTCTGCGGGCTGCATGTTTTTTATGAATGCCGAATTTATCGCCATGCTCGATTACCTGGAGCGGGAGCGCGGGATCAAACGCGAAATCCTGATTGAGGCGGTTTCGAATGCATTGCTGTCAGCCTCGAAAAAGAGTGTCGGGGCGTCTCGCGATTTGCACATCGATATTAACCGCAAGACTGGCGAAATCCGAGCGCTGGCAAATTTGCTCGTCGTTGACCAGGTTACTAATCCGCAGGATGAAATCGAGCTCTCAAAAGCGCGCAAAATTAAGGCCGACGTAAACGTCGGCGACGCGGTAGAAGTTGAAGTCACGCCGAAAAATTTCGGGCGTATCGCGGCGCAGACTGCCAAACAAGCGATGATGCAGCGGATTCGCCAGGCCGAGAAGGAAATGATTTACGAGGAATTCAAAGATCGAGCGGGCGAAATCGTTAGTGGCACGGTGCGGCGTTTCGATCGTTCCGATGTCATTCTCGATCTTGGCAAATTTGAAGCCGTCATGCCTCAGCGCGAGCGAGTCGCGGTGGAAGATTACAACGTGGGTGACCGTCTCCGCGCGTACGTCGTCGCGGTGGAAAACGGCGTCCGTGGCCCAGAGATTATCGTGTCGCGCAGTCATCCAAATTTTGTGCGACGTCTTTTTGAACTGGAGGTAAGCGAAATCGCGGACGGCACAGTGGAGATTCGCGGCATTGCGCGCGAGGCCGGTTATCGCACCAAGATCGCGGTGTGGAGCGCGAATGAGAAGGTCGACCCGGTCGGCGCATGCGTGGGCATGCGCGGCTCGCGCGTGAAAAACATTGTGCGTGAGCTCAATAACGAAAAGGTGGATATCATCCGGTGGAGCTCAGATCCAAAGGAATACGTTCTGGAAGCGCTTAAACCGGCGAAGGTAAAAAATCTCATGTTCGATACGGAGAAAAAGAGCGTGCAAATCTCCGTCGATGAAGACCAGCTTTCTCTCGCGATTGGGAAAAAAGGACAAAACGCGCGGCTGACTTCGCGGCTAACCGGCTGGGAAATCAATATCGGCAAGGACACCTCAGCGACGACTGTGGTCGAACAGAAAGTCGCCCAAGCGGCACAAACCCTCGCCGGCACGCTCCCGCTCACCGAAGAGCAGGCGTTAACTCTGGTGAAATCCGGATTTACTAATCTGGAAGGATTGCGCGATGCAGATGTCCAGGATCTGGTGGATATTCTGGGAGTGGACGAAACAAAGGCGCGCGAAATTCATGATGCAGTGCACCGGCAGGAAGTCGTACATTAAACATGGCTCCGTTTGAGGACGCTTGAGCCATGAGCGAGATTTTACAGGAAGTACAATGGCAACGAAGACGAGCAGCAAAATTGCAATGCGTAAGCCAACCGCGAAACCTTTCGGCTCAGGTCGGAAGACTGCTGCTCCTCAGAAGCGCGACGACGTCGCGGCAAAAACAAAGCTTCCCAAAAAAGGACTAGGAAAGGATGTTGCCGGTGTGGACGCAGCGGCATCCGCCAAGCCGTCCACGACTCAGCGCGAAAAGCCCGAGCCTGCGGTTTCCGCGCAGGCCACTCCACATCCAGAGACCGTTTCGCTGATCGATCGAAAAAGACCGGCAAAAAAATCTCAGGACAGCGAAATCAAAACAAAACGTGCGGTTTTACCGCCAATTTCGCGGATCCGTGCGTCCCTCGACACTACTGCCAAAATTGCACCGCCCTCACCGCCCGACCAGACGCCCTCACCTCAACCGGCGCCTGCTGAGCCAGCAGAGAAGGCATCTGGCGAAGCGCCATCCCCTTCTGCGGAGCTTCAACCTGGACCGGAGCAGAAGGTTCTTCTCATAAAGCCGCCAATCGTTGTTAAGCAGTTTGCAAACGAACTCGGCTTAAAGCCCCATCAGCTGATCGCAGAACTGATGACGCACAACATTTTCGCTAACATCAATCAGACGATCGAGCCGGATATCGCTGCGAAGATTGCGGAAAATCACGGGTTCATTCTAGAAAAGGAGCGACGGGAAAAAGGTGCAGGTGTTCACAAAATAGAACAGCCTGTCGTCGCTCCCCCTCCGCCGGTCATTGAAAAGAAAGAGGAACTAAGGCCGCGCGCGCCCATAATCACTTTTATGGGACACGTCGATCACGGTAAAACCAGCTTGTTAGATGCGATTCGGAAGACGCGCGTCGCGGCCGGTGAAGCCGGCGGAATCACCCAGCACATCGGAGCGTACAGTGTCGAGCACAATGGACACAAGATCACCTTCATTGATACACCAGGCCACGCCGCTTTCACCGCGATGCGCGCGCGTGGCGCGAATGTAACCGACATCGTGGTGTTGGTCGTCGCCGCTGAGGACGGCATTATGCCTCAGACGGTCGAAGCAATTAATCACGCCAAGGCCGCGCCACACGTGAAGATCATGGTGGCCGTAAATAAGATGGATCTCCCGGGCGCGAATCTCGATCGCGTGAAGAAACAACTGCAAGAGCATGCGCTGACTCCGGAAGATTGGGGCGGTGAAACGATCATTTGTCCAGTGTCGGCAACCAAGGGAACGGGTATCGATCACTTGCTCGAGATGATGGCCTTACAGGCGGAGGTAATGGAATTGAAAGCTTCACCTACGGCCAGACCACGCGGCACCGTCATCGAAGCGCAACTGGAAGCGGGTCGGGGCCCCACTGCCACCGTGATCGTTCAGATGGGCACATTAAAAATCGGTGACCCATTTATATGCGGAGATTACAGTGGCAAAGTAAAATCCTTGCTCGACGACCGCAGCAAATCCGTAAGACAAGCCGGGCCTTCAACGCCGGTGAAAGTTCTCGGGTTCACTGGTCTGCCGAATGCGGGCGACGAATTCCTGGTAATGGAATCGGAGCGCGCCACCAAGCAACTGAGTGACGAACGGCTTGAGACGAAGCGAACGAACAAGCTTTTCGTTCCACAACGCGCTACCCTCGAGACACTGCTCGAAACAGCTGGAGGCAGAAAAGTGCTGCGGATCGTTTTGAAAGCCGACACCCAAGGCTCTGTCGAAGCGATCGTGAATGCGTTGAAGCAGATCGAAACCAAAAAAGTCGATCTGGAGATTATTCACTCAGCCGTCGGACCGATTTCGGAATCCGACATTCTTCTGGCCAGCGCGTCCGACGCAGTGGTGATCGGTTTTAACGTTAAGGTTGAAAGCATGGCAGTCCCGGCGGCGAAACGGGAAGGAGTGCAAACCAAGCTTTACAGCATTATCTATGAGCTGCTCGATCAAATCAAAGATGCCATGGCCGGTCTGCTCGAACCGGAGTTGCGTGAAACCGTCATCGGACACGCGGAGGTGAAACAGGTTTTCCAATTGAGCAGAGGCATTGTCGCTGGTTGCCTCGTGACCGATGGCCGCATCGCGCGGGCTGCGCGCGCTCGCACCCTGCGAAAGCGCCAGCCGGTTTATGACGGCGGGATTTCGACACTGCGCCGTTTCCAAGACGACGTAAAAGAAGTCCGTTCCGGCCTCGAATGCGGAATCAAGCTGGGCGATTTTAGCGAATATCAGGTGGGTGACGTAATCGAGTGTTATCAACTCGAGCAAATCGCCCAAAAACTGTGATGCTAGTCATTGCGAGCGAAGTCGGGGCAGCCACGCAGCCCCGAACGCTTTCGGGGCTAGACCAGGCTTTCAATCCCGCCAGTAGATCCTAACGATAATTCCGCTTCGCTCCGTTCAAATGACAGGAAAGGGCAATGAAACATCGGAAACTACGCGTGAACGAACTCGTGAAACGTGAACTCAGCGGCATTATTGCGCGTGAAATTAATTTTGAAGGCGCGCTGGTCAGCATTAACGCGGTCGATGTGGCGCCCGATCTTAAGAGCGCGCACGTTTTCGTAAGCACTCTCGGGACAGAAAATGGAGCCAGCGTGATCGCCAAACTGGAAGTGCATCGCCCCGCGCTACAGGCCGAACTCTCGCGCCACGTGGTATTGAAATACACGCCGCATCTCATTTTTCATCTGGACGAATCCATCAAACGCGGTGCCCGAGTGCTTGAAATTCTGGACGACCTCGGAAAACGCGGTGGCCAAGACGAGTGAGTAACACGACGTTCGAAGAAGTTGGCCGCGTCCTGAGCGAACACCACCAGTTCGCGGTGCTCGGTCACGTTCGTCCTGACGGCGATGCGCTTGGGAGCCAGCTCGCGCTCGGCCTCTCACTGCGCAAACTCGGCAAGAACGTGCGCATTTGGAATGAAGAAGGCATGCTAGAAAAATATTCGTTCCTTCCCCGTGGAGAATTGCTGACGAAACCGCCTGCAACGGAGGAGCACGTAGATGTTGCTATCGCGCTGGACACCGCAATCCAAAATCGGTTGGGCACATCACTCGCCGCGATTGGCTCGGCGAAAATCTGGATCAACATCGACCATCACCTTACAAATCCTGGCTATGGCGATTTGGTGATCATCGATCCGAGCGCACCCGCTACAGCAGAGATCATTTTTCGACTAATCAAGAGTCAGCGCCTGCCGTTCGATCACGATATCGCGGAGAATCTCTTCGCCGCGATCTCCAGTGATACTGGCTCGTTCCAATATCCCAAAACCAGCGCGCGCACACTTGAGATTGCCGCCGAGTTGGTGCGCGCCGGCGATCTCGACGTTGGGAAAATTAGCCAGCAGTTGTACGAAAACTATCCTCGCCGCAGGCTGGAGTTATTGCGTGAGCTGCTGCGAACGATGCGATTTAGTGAATCGGGCCGGGTGGCAACATTTGGGCTTAGCCTCAGGACCGCCGGAGAACTCGGTGTCATTCCTGAAGACAACGAAGGCTTGATCGATCATCTTCGGGCAGTTCGCGGCGTCATCGTCGCAGTCTTTTTCGAAGAACTCCCCGATGGAAAGGTGCGCATCAGCATGCGTTCAAAAGATGAACGGATCGATGTCTCCGCGATTTGCCAGACGTTTGGTGGCGGCGGACACACGCTCGCTGCCGGTGCGCGCGTTTTGGGGACGCTGGCCCAAGTCGAACAAAAAGTCCTGGAGGAAATTGATGAAGCCGTTAAGCGCGCCGGGCTCTCCTGATGGCGTCCTGCTCGTCGATAAAGCCGAGGGAATGACGTCGCACGACGTAGTGGCGCTGGCGCGACGAAAACTTGGAACCAAGAAAATCGGCCATTGCGGCACCCTCGACCCGATCGCCACAGGTCTGCTTCTGTTGACGGTGGGACGCGGCACAAAGGTGCAAGATCTGCTCATGAGTGAGGACAAGGAATATGCCGGCACGTTCGTGCTCGGCGTGACCACCGATACACAGGACCGCGCAGGCGAAGTGATTCAGCAGCGACCTGTGCCCGCGCTGGATGAGCATCAAATCCGGGCCACCTTCGAAAAATTCCGCGGCGACTTTTACCAGCTGCCGCCGATGGTCTCCGCAAAAAAGCAGGGCGGGGTGCCGCTCTATAAATTAGCCCGTCAGGGAAAGGTAGTTGAGCGCGAGCCGCGCCTCGTCCATGTCTATCGCTACACAATCGGCCGAATCGCCTTACCAGAAATCGACTTTAGCGTGCTGTGCAGCAAAGGCTTTTATGTTCGCACGTACGTTCACGACATCGGCGAAGTGCTTGGTTGCGGCGCCCATTTGAAATCGCTGCGCCGGACAAGGTCGGGCCGCTTTGACGTAGCCAACGCGCTCAGTGTCGACGAAATGAAAAACGCGACGCGAGAGGAAATTCTCAACCGGATGCTGAGTCTGCCGGAAGTGTCGAAGATGCGCGGAGCGTAAGCAAATGAGGAGTGATTCGTTACAGTGTTACGTCGTTACATTGGAGCCCCTTATGACCTTGACCCCTGTTGTGACCGCTTAACGCTTCAACTGTTTAACGGTTCAACGCGGCGAGGCCATTCTTAATTCACATGATGCAAATCCTTCGCTCGGTTCCGGAGCTCTCGCCCTTACCTGGACCGCTCTTTCTCGCCATCGGCGTCTTCGACGGTGTTCATCTCGGTCATCAGGCGGTTATCTCCACTTCTGCCGAGCACGCGCGGGCGGAAAACGGAACGCCCGTCGTAGTCACGTTTGATCCCCACCCGGAGAAAGTCTTGCGGCCGGAGAAAGCGCCGCATTTGCTTACCGCCACGGCGCACAAGATCGCTCTGATTCGGATGCTTGGGGTGAGGCATCTTCTCATCATTGCGTTCGATAAACAGTTCGCCGCAACCGAGCCGGAGGACTTTGTGCAGCAGTTGGTTCAACATTCCAAACCTCTGCGTGAAATTTGCGTCGGGCACGAATGGTCGTTTGGGAAAAATCGACGCGGCAACCTTCAGTTGCTCACCAAGCTCGGCGCAAACTTCGACTTCAACGTAGTTGGAATTCGGCCTGTGACCGTTAACGGCGAAATCGTAAGTAGCACGACGATCCGCCGTGCTGTGGAAGCCGGCGATTTTAAAAAAGCCGCGGTGATGCTTGGCCGTGAATACACGATTCTGGGAACGGTTGTCCACGGCGATGATTTGGGAAAGAAAATCGGATTTCAGACAGCAAATCTGAGTGCTCATAGCGAACAGTTTCCACCGAACGGCGTTTATTTTGCCGAGGCAAAGCTGGAAGGTGTTGTCTATCCCGGCGTTGTGAACCTCGGTTATCGACCCACCATCAGCAGCGGCAAATCGGACCGTGTTCTTGAAATTCATCTGCTTGATTTCAAGCGCGAAATTTACGGCCGAGAATTGGAACTCCGTTTCGTCCGTTATCTCAGGCCCGAAAAGAAGTTCGAGAACGTTGACGCGCTCGTGCGGCAGATCGAACGTGATGTTCAGCAGGCGCGCGGCTTTTGCGCCCAATAACCGAGACGCCGCTTCAAAACTCCAAGCGCGTAAGGTCCCGCACCTCGGGCGTCTTGCGTATCGCAAAAATGACCGCAAAAGCGCCCACCACGAGACCGCAGCCGAACGCAAACACAAGCAACAGCCAGATTGGGAAGTTAGCCAATTCGATTATCCCTTCGCGCACTACGTGACCGGCACCGATCAAGTAAGCCACTCCGCTTCCAATTAGCGCCAGGCCAAGGAGAATTACTGCGCGTAACCATCGTGACTCTCGTCGTGCTGCGGGCAAGCTCGCCATGACACGTGCGGTGAAACCATCGTCATCAATGTACGGCACAGTCTCACGCAATTGCCGACCCAGCGTCTCGTCGTTGATCATTGGATGCATTGTATCAATTTGGCGCCCACGCCGCCAGTGTTCGTTTCAGTTTTTCGCGGCCACGCAGGACGTTGGTTTTTACAGTTCCAAGCGGGATATCCAAAACGCGCGCCGCCTCGTCGTGCGAAAGACCGTTTTGGCAGCAAAGCACAACGGCAGTGCGTTCGTTTAACGGGAGCAAGCTGAGCGCGTGCATTAGATCATGTCTCAAACCCGGATCGATACTCCTCGGATCCTGCTCGGCCTGCCACTGCTCCTCATCCACGCCGACCAACTCCTTGCGGCGGCGCGCGTCCTCGCGAAAACAGTTGTACGCGATTCGATAAAGCCACGTGGAAAATCGCGCTTCACCCCGAAAGCTTCGAATATTCTTGTAAGCTCGGAGAAAAGCTTCTTGTGCAAGGTCATCGGCCAGAGCGAGGTCTGTGCGGGTGAGTTGCCGCAGCAGACCGCGCACGCTGGATTGATGGCGGCGCACAAGTTCGCCGAACGCGTGCTGATCGTCGTCGGCAAGAACTCGCGCAATGAGGTCCGCATCCGTAAGCTCCACAGCCGCAATATTACGGTCTCGGTGGCGGAGGAGGAATTTCCTTTTTGCCTTCTAATTTCCATACAATTAGATAGCCGAGTCCAATTAGGAACGGAATTAACCCGAACGACCACACGCCGCCTTCCCAGTCATTGACGGCCCCTAGCCAAACCATCAGGCCCAAGCCGACCATTGTCCAAATAACTCCGCGCCGCACATCCGAACGCCGACGCACGCGTCGCACCTCAGGTGCAAGCAGTTCCGCGGGAACCGGCTGACCTTTCTCCACCATCATCCGGATCGTTCGCTGTCGCATGCGGTTTCCGATAAGTGCAAATATCCCTATCGTGGCAACGATCAGCACAGGCGCACCGAAGATCGACAGGAACACGATCGCTACGATTGGAATGGCGATGAAGTCACGCATTTTCTCAAGATCGGCGTCTTCATCTTTATCACCGGTATCAATGGTGATTCCATGCTTGCCATGAAGCTTTTTCTCCAGCTTACGGTGAATTCTGTCCGCGAGATCCGATGAAGCCGAACTCCCAGTAGCCGTTGGCGTTAATGCAGGCGCTGCGATTGACGTTGCTGACGTGGTGGCTGTTGCTGCTGCCGTTGTTGTCGGGCTGGCAATGGGTGTTTCGGTTGGAGCCTGCCCAAACAAGCTGCCAGCCAGCGCCAGTGAGCAAATGCAGAGGAGGAATAATTTTTTCATAATGTCTTTGATCGTAGGATGCAGCAAATGCCCCATTTGGATTCAACGACTTTGCGTCTCCCGAGGCAATTAAAAGGTTGCGTGCCGCGGCCGACTGGACATTATTGTTCCCTCGCAAAACTGCGGGTGTAGCTCAGTTGGTAGAGCACCACCTTGCCAAGGTGGACGTCGCGAGTTCGAGCCTCGTCACCCGCTCCAACTTTTCGCGTGTATTTGTGGCGCAGAACAGCCGAACCCCAATGGGTTAAAGCACACGAACATCTTCTTCAAGCCCAGGCCCACGGCGATCTTGTGATCGTACACAGACCCGGGCGGAAGCGTTTTCAGCTTGAAATTGTCTGCAGATTCCGAAGCGCGGCACGAGCAGTAGTCAAAAAGTTTGGCGGACGCATCGAGCAATTACCGCCTGATTGGCTGGAGCGACTCATCGCTCGCAAGCCGAACGCAATCCTGATCGGAAAGCGCTTGGTCGTCGCCACCTCCATCGAAGCGTTGCAGAGCTGCAGTGTCCGCTGTCCTGAGTGGATTCCCCTTCGCCTCTCCAGGCCGTATGCGCCGGGGATAGCAAACCCTACAGCATACGATGACAAACCGCCGCTCCTTGTCATTCCTGCCTCGATAGCATTTGGAACCGGTGAGCACGCCACGACAGCAATGTCGCTTCGGTTCTTGGAAGAACTGAGCCGCGGGTGGAAGCGCGGCTGGTCGCTCGTCGATCTTGGCACTGGGAGTGGAATCCTCGCTCTGGCGGCGAAACGTTTCGGCGCGGGGCGCGTCACAGCCATTGATGCCGATCCCACGGCGATTTCCATCGCCGAATCAAACGCACGGCTGAACCAAATTCATGGTGTCACTTTTCGATTAAGCGATGTCCGCAAATGGAGATCGACGCACGAGACCAACGTCATCACTGCAAATTTACATAGCGAATTGCTGATAGAAATCCTTTCGAAATTAAAACGCGGCGGCCGGTTGATTCTGTCAGGGATTTTGCACCGCGACGAAGCCGAGTTTCTGCACGCCCTGTCCCGAAACAACCTCGAGATAATCAAAATCAAGCGTCGCGGAAAATGGATTGCCATCCTCGCCCGTTGTAGCGGCACTTTGCGAGCAGCGGACTTGGCCTGTGGCAAATTTTTGCGGCGGTCACAGACCGCCGCTAGAGTAGAACGAAATGCAAACTGAACAGCTTGCCTACGTTATCGTCACGCCCTATTCGATGCGAAAATCGCGCACCGGCGGAATCGTTGGCCGGTTGATTTCCCGCACCGGACTCGACTTGGTCGGAGGGCGAATGTTCGCTCCTGGCGCGGAACTAGCCAAGCGCTACGTGGACACAATTGTAACCGAAACCGATCCTCGCCACCGCGCTACGCAGGAATTGATTCGCGATTATGTACTGAAAAATTTCACCGACGAAAAGAACCTTCAATGTCCCCGTGTTCTGTTTCTCATTTTCCGCGGCCCGGACGCCGTGGAAAGAATTCATGAAGTCGTGGGCCATATCGTGCACGAGCGCACCAGCGGCGAAACGATTCGCGACACCTATGGCGATTACCTTACCGACGACTCAGGCAATGTCGTTTACTTCGAACCGGGAGTCGTTACAGCTTTCGAACCCAGCGCAGTCGAGCGTGATTTAAGACTTTGGGCGGAATTTTCTGATTCCGACGGCGGAATCCTCGATGGCGCCGTGCCCCACCCGCCCGGCACCCTAATCGAAAAAACGCTAGTTTTAATCAAACCGGACAATTTCCGATTCCCGAACCTGCGCCCAGGCGGTGTGATTGAAGTGTTCTCGCGCTCCGGCCTTTCAATCATCGGCTTCAAGGTTCATCAAATGAGCGTAGCACAGGCAGAGGAGTTTTATGGACCAGTGCTACCGGTGCTTGAGGAAAAGCTCGGAGCGAAAAGCGGCCGTGAAAACTGGGAGTGCATTGTCGAGTTCATGGCGGGCAAAAAACCGAGCGAATGTCCTGCCGAGGAACGCGAAGCGCCGGGCACGGAAAAATCGATCGCGATTGTTTACCAGGGAGTGGACGCCGTGCGGAAGATTCGCGACGTGCTCGGGCCGACCGATCCAGCAAAAGCGCCGCCGGGCTCCATTCGAAAGGAGTTCGGACAAACGATCATGGTTAACGCCGCGCATGCATCGGATTCCGTTGAGAATGCGAAACGCGAAATGGCGATCATCCGAGTCGAAGAAAATAATTTCAAACCTCTGATTGAAAACTTCTATCGCCACCAATAGCTTGCGCTCCCATTTGTGGATCACATCATTGCCATGGAAATCTCTGAACGCGCCGCTCAACTGACTCCGTCGTTGACTCTCTCGATCGACAGCAAGGCGAAAGCAATGAAGGCCGAAGGCATCGACGTCTGCGGCTTCGGTGCGGGCGAGCCGGATTTCGACACACCTGAGCACATCAAAAGGGCCGCAATCGAAGCGTTGGAGGCGGGCTTTACGAAATACACGCCCAACGCTGGCATCCCCGAACTGCGGCAGGCGATTGCAGACAAATTTGCGGTAGATAACGGACTCAATTATCGCGCGGCACAGGTCATCGTCAGCAACGGCGCAAAGCACGCGTGCTACAACGCGATCCTCGCCACTTGTCAGCCGGGCGATGAAGTCATTATTCCAGCGCCGTATTGGGTCAGTTACCCCGACATGGTGCGGCTCGTTGGCGCCGAGCCGGTGATCGTGCCTACCAGTGAGCGCAACTCCTGGAAAATGCGCGCTGAAGATTTTGAAAATGCAATGACTCCGCGGACAAAGATGCTGATCATGAACAGCCCCGGCAACCCAACTGGTTCCGTTTATACGCGCGAGGAATTAGAAGCGATCGTCAATGTCGCCGCCGAAGAAGACATTTACATCCTGTCCGACGAAATTTACGAGAAGCTCCTGTACGACGACGCCAAACATGTGAGCATCGCGTCGCTATCCAAGGAAGCGTACGACCTGGCAATTACGATTAATGGGTTTAGTAAATCTTATGCGATGACGGGATGGCGACTCGGTTATCTCGCCGCGCCCGACCAGGTGGCGAGAGCTGTCGATTCAATCCAAAGCCATACCAGTTCAAATCCGTCCTCCTTTTCGCAATACGGTGCGCTTGCCGCCCTAAAAGGCGACCAACAACCGCTCGCCGATATGCGCGAGGAATTCGATATGCGTCGCAACTATATGTTTGACCGACTCTCGAAGATTTCCAATGTGACTGCCGTCAAGCCACAGGGCGCGTTTTACATGCTGGTAAACATTAACCAGCTTGGACTCACTTCGCAGAATTTCGCCGATCGTTTGCTGAGCAAAGCCAATGTTGCCGTGGTGCCGGGAGCTGCCTTCGGCGACGACCGCACCGTACGGTTCAGCTACGCCACCAGCCTTGATGTGATTAAGAAGGGCCTGGATCGATTCCAGGACTTCTGCCGTACGTTGTAATCGCTCATCCCGAACGAAGCGAGACGCATTCGAGAGACCCAGCGCACACTGAAGTCATTGCATCGGGCTTCCTCGACTTCGCTCGGAATGACAATGTAAATCTTCCGGATGCGCGGCCATCTTGCCCTCATTCTCCACGCGCATCTCCCTTTCGTACGCCATCCTGAGCACGAGCATTTCCTCGAGGAAGAGTGGTTTTTCGAGGCGATTACAGAAGCCTACATCCCGTTGCTGCGCATGATGCAACGACTCATGGCCGATCGTGTGCCGTTCAAACTCACGATGTCGATCACGCCAACGCTCTGCGCGATGCTTCAGGATCAGCTCTTACGCGAGCGCTACGTGCGGCACCTCGAATTGTTGATCGACCTAGCTGAGCGCGAGCAACAGCGAACTCGTAAAGATCCGCAGCTGCATCAGTTGGCGAACTTTTATTTCGAACTGTTCTCAGAAAATCGCCGCTTCTTTGTTGAGGAATGTAAATACGATCTGCTCAGCCTATTTGAGAGGTTTGCACAGACCGGCGCGCTCGAAATCATTGCCAGTGCCGCAACGCATGGCTTGCTTCCAATTGCTCAACAGCAATCGAGTGAGGCAGCGCGTGCACAGGTTTTAATCGGACGCGATACGCATGTCGACGTATTCGGCGCAGAGCCCGCCGGATTTTGGTTACCCGAATGCGGCTACGCACCTGGTCTCGAATGTACTCTCCAGGAAGCCAATCTCCGGTGGTTTGTGCTCGATGCACACGGATTGCTCTTTGCAAAACCGCGCCCGTGCCGTTCTATCTATGCGCCCTGTTATACACCGGCGGGACCGGTCGCCTTCGCCCGGGATCCCAATGCAGGCCGACAAGTCTGGAGTGCAAAGGAAGGTTATCCGGGTCATCCAGCTTACCGGGAATTTTATCGCGACATCGGTTTTGATCTGCCAACGGAATATTTGGGATCCATTGCACGCGGAAGCCGAAAATTCTCCGGGGTGAAGTATCATCGGATCACTGGACCGGGTAACGAAAAACAGTTGTATGATCGCACGGCAGCGACGAACGCGGCGCTAAAACATGCAATTCACTTTCTGGAACAACGCCGTGAGCAGATTCTCGGAATCGGCCAATTGGGTTTTACCCCGATCATTATCGCTCCGTTCGACGCAGAATTATTTGGGCACTGGTGGTTCGAAGGACCGATCTTTCTTGAACAATTCATACGCCGCACCGCAAAACAATCCGATTTACGCCTGACCACGCCGAGTGAATATCTGGCTGAGCATCCCACACAACAAATCGTCAAGCCCGCTGCCTCGACATGGGGAGAGAACGGCCATCTCGCAGTCTGGCTCGATCCGGGGAACGCTTGGATTTATCCGCAGCTGCAATCTGCGGCGGACCGCATGACTCAACTCGCACGGCAGCACACCAACACGGTTGTAGGGCAACCGCTTCGATCGACGAAAGAAACATCGGCAGGCGGAGCGCCTGCCCTACAACTTACTGATCGTGTTTTGAAACAACTCGCCCGCGAACTTTTACTGGCGCAGTCAAGTGATTGGGCGTTTCTAATGAAAACACGGACTGCGCGCGAATATGCGACCCAACGCACGATCGATCACCTTGCTCGTTTCAATCGCCTGCACGATCAGTTTGTGGCCACGATGATTAGTGAAGAATTCCTGCGTGATTGCGAATGGCGGGACAACGTTTTTCCAAACCTCAACTGGCGATACTATGCTTAGATTGCGCATCGTCACTTTGGTCGCCTCGATCATTTCCGTCGCTCTCCTCCGAGTCGCCGCCGCACAGGAATCGTCCACTCCAACGCCTCGGCCCAGCAGAGAAGAATCGCCTGTTCCCTCTGTTTTGCCTGAACATTCCACAGCATCCTCGCCGACGGCGGAGCAAACGCCTTCACCTTCGCCTGCGAGAAGTGTACGCATCAGATTCGTTCCTCCGCCAATGGAAGGCACGATCAGCCTTGGGATTTTTGATCAGAGCGGCAAACTTGTACGCGTCCTGCATCAGAACGCACAGCTGAATGATTTCACGATCGGCGCCGACGCGTTGGTGACGCAATGGGATGGAAAAGATGACGCCGGCCAAGACTTACCTGCCGGACAATATCACGCGCGCGGGTACCTCATCGGCCCGCTCAAACTGGAAGATTTGGGCCAGACTTCGCCGCCCAAGCCGGACACTGACACGAACAGCGTCGTTAAAGTGCGATTGGTCCCTGATCCGTTACGGAAAAATAAAAGCCCGGTGATCGAAGCCGGCATCGGATTCGGTGCGGGCGGGAGTTACTTGGAAACCACCGATGGCCTGCCGCTGTTCAAAATTAGCGAGACACCGAATGTTGCGCATGCATTGATTGCGAAGAAAAGTGAAAACGGTATTGATGTTTGGCAGGATGACGGCAGAGAACCGCATCAGTTCCGCATCTCGAATGTTGACCAGATGATGGCGTTCGATTGCGGAGAGTTTGAGCTGAAATGAGCGGCAGCGGCGGTCTCCACCCTGCGAAATAAAAGAACCGGCGCTTGACACACGCACCGCTACGACGCAAGCGATTGCTAATCACAAATGCCCTCTACGCCTGAATTTCAGCAGACACTCGGCAAGGTCGCCGGCTTTAGCGGCACCGCTCTCCACACCGGTGAAAAAGTTACGCTCAGGCTACACCCCGCCCCGGTGGATCACGGAATTAAATTCAAAAGAAAAGATTTGCAGGA
>QHPE01000079.1 GCA_003218945.1 Verrucomicrobiota bacterium
TTGAATCTGATGAGGCGAGCGCGCTCTGAGATTGAAGACGGGACGTTCGATCACTTTCTCAAAGCATTCGTAGCAGAATACAAACCGCGAGATGCGATCCCGATCGTATAGAGTCAGGGACGGCGTACGTATGTGTTTGCATGCGTATCTTTAGTGCGAGATTGCTGGCCGGCAACATGCGAGCCAGAGCGAGCAGAATGCTCGCGCTCCCCATATTTAGTCTACAAACGGCTGGTTCCGAACGCTCAATCCAAAGGGAGCGCGATCATGTTGGTCGCCCAAGCCGGCATGCTGCCGGCTTGTCTCTGTCCGGCACAGAGCAGAGCAGTTAGGAACGCAAAAGAAGTTCACGCGCTGCGACATTCCCCGGGAGCTTTCAGGGAAGCGCCACTCCGTACCTTTCGTCTTATTCTTCGCCAGCTGCGCGTAATGCAGCGCAAAGATCCGATACAAAATGCTTGTATTCACGTTCGCGCGACTCCTCGTCCGGCTGCCGAAGAAGAGACGAAGGATGAACAGTCGCAAGGACTCTTGGGGCAAGCTTGGACGACAATACTTTTCCCCGTTCGCGCGTGACACGGAACCCCGGACCAAAGATCGCCTGCGCTGCTGTGGCACCCATTGCCACGACCAGTCTTGGTCTAACGATTCGCAGCTCCGCTTCCAACCAGGGCCGGCACGCTGCGATCTCGCGCGAGTTTGGTTTCTGATGAATCCGGCGTTTGCCGCGCGGCTCCCATTTGAAATGTTTAACCGCGTTTGTAACGTAAACCTGCGTCCGATCGATTCCGGCGTCCTCGAGCGCGCGATCCATGATTTTCCCAGCCGGACCAACGAATGGTTTGCCCGCGACGTCTTCGTAGTCGCCTGGTTGTTCGCCAACCAACATCATCGGCGCATGCTTTGGACCCTGGCCAAACACGGTTTGGGTGGCGCGTTTATGTAAATGGCATGCGGTGCAGTCGGCTGCCGCTTCGCGAACGGCGTTCAGACTTGATGTGTCTGGCGGTTGAGCCGGTCGCGCGTATTCGTCGCTTTCTTGTGGCATTTGCATATGAATCGAATTTCGCGCTCCGGTTGTCTGTTGAACTGGCCTTGGGGTAGCGCGCCCGATATGTAGGGACAGCGCGCTGCGCTGTCTGGACGCCGCAGCGCGGCGTCCCTGCCATGGAGTTACAAACACCTCGGTTAGTTCTGCGCTCCTTCCGCCGGGAAGATGTGGATGCAATGGCGCAGTTGTTCGCCTATCCGGATTTCATGCGCTTCTCGTTAGGCGTTTTACCGAACCCAAACAGACGGTCGCTTTCATCGAGAAAGTTATGGGCTGGGATCGCGCCGGCATTCCATCGCAGTTTGCCGTGATCCCACGTGGCGAGAACGCGATTGTCGGTTACTGCGGTTTTTATCATCATGCTGAAGTGCCAGGGGAAATCGAGATCGGTTACCGCCTGCATCCCGATTACTGGAATCGCGGCCTGATCACCGAAACCGCGCGCGCGGTTCGCAATCACGGTTTTCACGATCGGAAACTGTCGCGCGTCATCTCGCTGATTCACCCAGAGAACATCCCATCACGTCGCGTGGCGGAGAAGAATGGAATGGCGGTCGAAAAGCAAATTACTTTTCGCGGTTTCCCGACGCTGGTGTATGCGATGGCTTTTGATGAGTGGCTGGCATGGCGTGACGCTTCATGAACTCGCGTGCCAGCGCGCGATAAGCCTGCGCCGCAGGTCCGCTTGACGCGTATTCCAGAATGGATTTTCCGAAGCTCGGCGCCTCGCTCAAGCGCACACTGCGCGGGATCACCGTTTCATAAACGCGTTCGCCAAAATGTTTTCGCACGTCGGCAACGACCTGCTCGCTAAGATTGGTCCGCGCGTCAAACATTGTCATGACAATTCCGCCAAGCTCCAGCCGCTCATTCGCGCCGGAATCGAGCACCTGCTCGATGAGCCGCACAATTTTCACCAATCCTTCCAGCGCGAAATATTCGCATTGGATGGGAGTCAACAGCTCGCCTGCAGCAGCAAGCGCGTTGCTCATTAGGATCCCAAGCGATGGCGGACAATCGAGGAAAACGAAGTCGAAAGTCTGGTCGGTGTGCAATGGCTTGAGCGTTTCCGCCAGGCGCGTGAGGTGATTTGGCATTCGCGCGATTTCCACCTCCGCGCCGGCCATATCGAGATCAGCCGGCACCAGAAAGAGTCCTTCGCGCCGCGTCGGCAAAATCTTGTCAGTGATTGCAGCCTGGCCAAGCAGTGCTTCGTAAAGACTGATTTGACCGACCTCCTCCAATCCAAACGAGCTGGTCGCGTTGGCTTGCGGGTCGAGATCAATTAGTAAAATCCGCTTGCCCAATTCCGCCAAGGCAGCGCCGAGATTTACGGCCGTGGTCGTTTTGCCAACACCCCCCTTTTGGTTAGCGATCGCGATGATTTTCATTCTGAAAACGGGGCACAGCCGTCCCGGGTGTGGGGCCGACGGGCATCCTGCCTGTCGGTTGAGCAGACGAGACACCCCTTTCCCCACAGACAAGATTTCTGTGCTCCGACGGGATGATCATGTTGCCGGTCGCCAGAAACGGAAACTAAATTTTTCGAATTTCAGATTTGGAATTTCGGCAGTAGCGTTGGAGTCTCCTTGCTTGTGAACGTTTCTCCAGCAACGATCGAATCAACGTCGGGTCCGAAAACTTCCGAGACCGAAGAGCCGCTTGTCTTGCGAGTCCGCGACGCGCGCAGTGTGGTCACATTGACGCTCAATCGCCCGCAGGCGTTCAACGCTTTGTCTCAAGCAATGCTGGGGCGGTTGCAGCGCGAGCTCGGCGCGATCGCGTCCGATGAATCCGCGCGTGTAGTTGTCATTTCAGCAACGGGCAAAGCTTTTTGCGCGGGTCACGACCTGAAAGAGATGCGGGCCGATCCTTCGCTGGAATATTACGAGCGGCTTTTTACTCAATGTTCCGATCTGATGCTCACCATCCAGCGCTTGCCGGTTCCCGTAATTGCACGCGTTGAGGGGATCGCCACGGCCGCAGGGTGTCAATTGGTCGCGATGTGCGATCTCGCGGTCGCGTCCAGCACAGCCCGGTTCGCCGTGAGCGGAGTAAACGTCGGTCTGTTTTGCTCTACGCCGGGCGTAGCAATCTCACGAAATATTTTGCGAAAGCCGGCGTTCGAAATGCTTGTGACCGGAGAATTCGTCAGCGCCGCGGAGGCTAAAGCTCGTGGCTTGGTCAACCGCGTCGCGGAACCCGAACAACTCGATTCGGAACTCGAGAAACTCGTCGCCGCGATCCTCAGCAAACCGCGCGTCGCAGTCGCAATGGGAAAAGAATTCTTCTACCGTCAGGCGGAACTCAGTATCGCAGCCGCATACAAAGCAGCGAGTCAAACGATGGCTTGCAACATGATGGAGGAAGCTGCGCTTGAAGGCGTGCAGGCGTTCATAGAAAAACGACCGCCGCACTGGAAATGATCGAAGCGCACGCGATCTGGGAAGCGCACGCGTCTCGCGTGCTGCTTTCGGCGTCACGCCGAAACTATCTTTGGTTATGTGTTCCGCACAGGGAAGAAATGGCGGTTTAGCGCTGTGATGACATTTACCCTTCAAGAACTGGCGACGCTGTCCGGCGCCGAATTAATCGGCGACCCGAAGCTACAAATCACGGGCGCCGCGTCGCTGGGAGAAGCAACGCCTGGTGAAATCAGCTTCTTCGCGAATCGAAAATACATCGGGCTGTTGCGCAAAACCTGCGCATCGGCAATTTTTGTGCCGCCTGATTTTGCCGAGCCTATCAATGCGGCACAGGTTCGCGTTTCAAATCCCACAAAAGCGTTCGAGCAAGTCCTGCTCAAATTCGCACCGAGCACGGTTACTTTCGCGCCCGGTATTCATTCGACCGCAATCGTGGATCCAAGCGTTCAACTCGGCGAGCGCGTTTCGATTCAGCCGTTGGCGGTTATCGAAGCCGGCACAAGAATCGGCGACGACACGATCGTTGGCGCGGGGAGCTACATCGGACACGAGACGGTGATCGGGTCCGCGTGTCACATTTATCCGCAAGTGACGATTCGGGAGCGAAGTAAAATTGGCTCACGCGTGATCGTTCACAGCGGTGCAGTAATCGGCGCGGACGGTTTCGGTTTTGAAATGGTCGATGGCCGGCAAGAAAAAATTCAGCAACTTGGCATCGTCCAAATTGACGATGACGTCGAGATCGGCGCGAATACGACCATCGACCGGGCCCGTTTTGGTCGAACCTGGATTCAGGAAGGAGCAAAGATCGACAATCTCGTGCAGATCGCGCACAACGTCGTGATCGGCAAGAATACTGTCATCGCAGCGCAGAGTGGAATTGCCGGCAGTGTCCAAATCGGTCAGCGTGTCCTAATCGGCGGTCAGGTCGGTGTCATTGGGCATATCGAGATTGGTGATAACACCGCTCTCGGGGCGCAAAGCGGTATCTCCAAGAATATTAGCGGAGGGGCATGGTGGGCCTCGCCCGCCGTGCCGCTGGCAGAAGCAAAGCAACAGATTGCCTGGGTTCGCCGGCTCGGAAAACTGTTTGCGCGAGTAAAAGAGATTGAGAGGAAATTGGGATTGTAGTCTCGGCAGAGCACTGTAGAGGCAGCCGTGACGGCTGCGTCAATTTAGTTTTGCAGGCGGCACGCCTGCCACTACAGCGATTTCCTCGAAACAAGTCCGCGCAATGCGTCGGGAGAAATCCGTTCTGCGCCACACGCCTGCACGGTCTGCGCTTCCATCGAATCGGAAGTAGCAACGATAAGTTCGTACCGTTTCGCGTACTTGCTCGCTAATCGTTCGATGATCGCATCGGCTGATTGCCCGCTACGCGAATAGAAAATCTGCACCTCGCCCGGGTCAGAGGTCGTCTCCACGTCTTTACCTTTACCATCGAAAACCACGACGACACGCACACCGGTCCAATCCTGATAATCGCGCAATTGCTTGAGCAACGCTTCGCGCCCCAGCGACGACCGGCGCGCGTGAAGTTTGCGCAGCTCCGGCCAGGCAAAAATAATGCTGTGTCCATCGACGATCAGATAACGCGCGCTCGGCTGCATCGGTTCAATCTATACGTCCTTTGCGTTGAATGAATCTGTGTCACTCGAACGTTCTGCGCTTGCGGTTTGGAGTGCGCCGGCGCTCGGCGCTTTAAATTTCCAGCGCGACATCAAAAAGCCGGAGAAAGGAGAATCGGATCAATTACTCCCCTGCTGCGGACTTCTGTGCCGGCTGTTTCGCTGGCACCGGCCGTGCTGCGGCAGCTCGCGACGCTGCTTTTTTCCGTCGCAAATAAGCCACTCGCCGTTTGCGCTTGGCTCGTACGCGGTGCTGCTGTCCCATTGAATCTCTATCGATCAAAATCTGACAAACGCAATCTGGATCGGCGAATCGTTTACTGTTTCATGGCCGCACTCCTGTTTTCGCGCTTCTCCGCCGCGAAGAGAAAAGAGGATGGACGTGAGGGGTTAGACGTTCGCATTCAAATTGGCGACGAACTCCTCACCCTCGCTTCTGGTTGTGAAGGAGGCGATCTTGCGTCGTTGCATCACGCGTTGGCTTTCAGTTGGAAAGCCGCTTTTCCTTCTTTGAAATCGTAATTGCATTTTCAGGTGATTCGTTGTTAAAACGCATGCGTATGGCGCAAAGGGATTCGGCGCTTTTGATGTTCACCCGCAGGAGCGTGAGCATGCTGGCCCTCATGTTCCTCCTGCTCGCGGCCTTTTTTGGGCTGTTGAACGGGCAGAAAGCGAAAGCGCTTCGCACGACTGCCGCGACAACGCGCCCATTGGCGTCGGCACTACCCAGTCCAGGTTCCGGGGCGCAACAGCAGGGCAAAACCGCTAACACAGAAGAACGCGCGGCAAAAGCCGAAGCAGCTCTTGCCCAAGCTGAGAAAGTTAAGGCCGATCTACAAGGCAAATTAGACGCCAGCCAGCAAGAGATCGCTGCGCTACGCCAACGCGCGGCGGAAAGCAACGAGTCCGCAGCCGGCACCCCGCCCGCGTCCGCCGAAAATGCGCAACGCGCTGATTTGCAATCGCAAGTGGATGACCTCCGCCGTCAGCTCGAAGGGGCGGAGAAAGAAAAAGCATTGTTAGCCGAAAAACTCCAGGACACGCCGGAACGCGCAGCGCAACCCAAAGAGGCAGCAAAAGCGGAATCAAAAAAACGGCGCGACCGGGAGACCGCAACCCCGCAGCGCGAAACAGTTAGCAGTCATCGCGCGGGCGTGCACGGAACCGTGCTTGCATACAATCAGGCTTACAATTTTGTGGTCCTAAATCTCGGCGCGCGCAACGGCGTGGAACCGAATTCCGAAATGCTTGTCTTGCGAGACGGCACGCTGATTGGAAAAATTCGCATTTCTTCAGTTGAACCGGCGACTGCCATCGGCGATATCATCACCAACAGTTTGGCGCGTGGCGTCGAAGTACAACCTGGAGATAGTGTGATTTATGCTGGCACAAGTCCTTAAACTCCGAGCAATAGTCGTTCCGGTCCTGGTGTGCGCATTTGTGATCGCGTTGACCTCTTGCGCTTCACAAAAGGAAACCGCACTGGTCAATGATCCAGACGATCGAGGCGGATCCCTGATCCCGTGGAACAAACAGGAACCATGGGAGAAAGGCGGGCAGTTCGCGGGAATGACGGACCGACGCTAGGCTCCACGCAGCTCGCGCGATTGGTCCTCCGATTTTGCATTCCGCAGAACGGAGCAATGCTTTTAATCGAGTTCTCGCTAGGCCGAAACACCTGACCAGGCGATCCCGCATACAAGCACGGCGGCAATTCGGCGACAAGAAGCGCGGATTAAAATCCTTAGGTCCAGGAGCTGTCGCCTGCGGGCCCGCCGCGAGGCTCAAGGCCCGCAGGGATTGGAGGGGGACAGCTTAGGATGTCGCTTCAAATGAAACGCGAGCATGCGTAATCGCGACACGAAGTGCTCGTGGCGTCTGTCATAGTGAACCGTTTTGCCGTTGCCATTAGCTGCAGCCGTTGGTAACGCCGAGACTTTGCGCTCTTCTTCTGCCAGCTTTTCCACTTTGGCCAGGATCTCATTCGTGGGCAGCACCCAGTCCATCGGGATTGAGTTGCACCGTTCCGTGGGACAACTGAGCCGCAGCGGACCGTTGCCGCGGGTTCCGCCGGCGACTTGGATTTGCCGCCCCGCAATGAGTTTACCGCAAACCAGGCAATAACGTTTGTCCTCAAGCGAATGCCAATGTCGAAATTGATCCAGACGCCGCAGCACCTCCAGTTTTTCACCGTCCGACAATCGAGTTGCTTCAGATAGCGTCACGGTTTGACATACTACCTTCCCCTTAATGAAGAGCGCAATCGGGAGCACGGTGGATTCTCCTATAGGTGAAAATCCGATCTATAGCCGGGATCGGTAACATCGCATCCTTCCCGCTACTTTGCCCCACCGGGATCCACGATCCGGGCTACAGGAAAAAATCACATCCAATTTCTCGCTGGCGCGCGTTGTAGAACGCAGATGAACAAAAATAGTTATCCTCCCCGCCGGGGACGCGCCATGGGTTATGCAGCCGCGGCAGTCGACCAAATGAACCAGTACTGTGCATCGCATCCGGGGAGCCCATCCGCAGTGCGCCTCCCTCAGTTGTTCTTTCGCAACGATCTATGGGTCGCACTGCTTGGCCCGAGTTTCGACGAAGGGATCGTGGGGATCGGGCCGACCGTCGCGGCAGCTCTCCGGGCCTTCGACGCGCAATATCTGGCTGGATTACGTCCGCCTAACGAGAGGAATAGATCCGTGACCAGGCGTGGCAGAGCAGTTCGCACAACTGCACCTCTGCTGGCTCTGTTACTGTCAAGCGTCTTGTCCGGTTTATAGAGCCAATACCGGCCGCCAGAAACTGCACGAATTCTCCAGGTTCGCGAAACTTTCTGGGTCTCAGCGCTGTTGAAAAGGATGAGGGAGGCGGAAGGTTTCGTGACGCCCGCTCCCGAATTCGGATATGATTACAGAGGGAGACGACAAAGGAGAGATAAAATCGTGATGGGAGCAATACCACGACGGCGACGGGAACGCTGGCGACGGACAAAATCGAGACGTAAACTCGAAAGACCGGCGAAAGATTCGGAACGGAAGACAATCGAGGGCGATGAATCTGTCCACGGTGAACAATCTGACCGGCTTCTGGCTTCAGCGCTAAAATACTGGGAAGTGGAGCGGGACCTTATTGAAGAGCGCCTCGCCGCTATCAGCAGGGCGACGGCTGCTTCCTGGAATTTCACGCCGCGCGGGCGTTAGAGCTCGCGCCAGCTATCCGCAGCATCTTGCCCGCTCAGATCAATCGGCGTACTCATTGTCATCTCGCATAAAGCTTCGACGCCGCCGGCGGACGTGCCGGCGACGATGATATCGTCTTTGGTCGTTGGGAACCAGCCGCCTCTATAAGATGATTCGCGGCTGGATCATTAGTCGGGTGGATCGACTTCTCCGAAGGCGATGGCTGGCGAACCACCGACGCGACAAGTGAATCAAGCTGCAAAGCCGCGTGTTTAGCTAACGCGTTGAGGACAACGCGTCCACCTCTTGCATTCGAGGCTTGTGATTTGGGAAGGCCGCAATTACCATAAAAAGCGGCATGGCTGCCAAGCGAAAAGCGAAGTCGAGAACACCCTTCTCGCGAGTAAAAACGAGCGACAGAAGATCGTCGCAATCAAAATTAGCCAAGGCGCAACCGAGATCGGAACCAGCCAAGGCAAAGTTGAGCTGCCCGATTGTGGGCATCGGCGGATCGGCCGGCGGATTCGAAGCGGCGATGGAACTGTTGCGCCATTTGCCTACGAGGACAGGCATGGCGTTTGTGATCGTGCAGCATCTCGATCCCCATCACGGCAGCCGTCTTCCTAATCTGCTCGGCAAAGCCACATCGATGCCAGTGACCGAGGTCACAGAAACAATTACGCCACAGCCAAACGCTATTTACGTGCAGCCACCTAACAAATGTGTGATCGCCAAGAACGGCAAGCTCACACTGGTCAGTCGCACGGAGAAACTCAACGTGGCGATCGACCACTTTTTTGAATCGCTCGCTGAAGACTGCGGATCGCGCGGGATTGGCATCGTCCTTTCCGGGACCGGCAGTGACGGAACCGCGGGTCTGCGTGCAATCAAGGCGGCGGGCGGTTTGACCTTCGCGCAAACCGAAGAGAGCGCAAAGTTCGATGCCATGCCGCGCAGCGCAATTCGCTCGGGATTTGTCGATCTCGTTTTGGCGCCAGACGCAATCGCGCGCGAAATCCAACGCATTGCCGACCATCCGTATCTAAAGCGACCTCTAATCGACGCAGAGGGAGCCGAAAAAGAAGCCTATCGCCAGGCGGACGATCTAGGGCGGGTTTTCCTTTCTCTAAAAAAACAGATGGGTGTCGATTTTAGCGGTTACAAGGAAAGCACCCTGATTCGACGGATCCACCGACGAATGGCGCTGCATCGGATCGACACGTTGAAGCGCTACGCGCGGTTCTTGCGCGACAACAAAAAAGAAATCGAATCGCTTTTTGATGATCTGCTCATCAACGTGACGCGGTTTTTCCGGGACGAAGCGGTCTTCCGCGCCTTGAAGAAACGTTTCCTGCCGGCGCTGTTAAAAAATAAGAGCAAGGATCGACAACCAGAACTGCGCGCGTGGGTGCCAGGTTGCGCGAGCGGCGAAGAAGTTTATTCGCTCGCAATATCCATTTTAGAAACGCTCGGGAGCAAGCCTTCCAAAATGCGCATCCAGATTTTCGGCACCGATCTGAGCGAGTCGGTGATCGAACATGCGCGGGAATTTACTCGAGCGCGATCGAGAAGGATGTTTCGCAAGCGCGACTAAAGCGCTTTTTCGTCAAACGCGACGGCTTGTATCAAATTGATCGCAACGTGCGCGATATTTGCACGTTTGCGCGACAAAACATCGCGGCTGATCCGCCATTCTCGCGTCTCGACATGATCAGCTGCCGCAACGTTCTGATTTATCTCAGCCCGGACCTGCACAAGCGCTGCATCCCCCACTTTCACTACGCTCTGAACCCGGGCGGCTTGTTGATTCTTGGGCCGGCCGAATCAGTGGGGCTGTATGACGAGCTTTTCAAACTCGTGGACAAGAAGAACAAAATTTACACCAAGGAAGCCGCAACTGTGCCGCGACCAATCCAGTTTATTCCACGGCGCGGCCTTGAGCTCGCCCATTTTGGCCCAAGGCCGGTAGCTGGCCTCGGCCTAAATTTCGATGCCGATCTTTTGAAAGTGGCGGATCGCATCATCCTCAGCACGTACGCGCCGGCCGCCGTCGTGGTTGACGATAAAATGCAAGTGCACCAGTTCCGTGGCCGGACCGACCTGTTTCTCGAACACATGCCGGGGCCGGCAACCTTCAATCTGATCCAATTAGCGCGCACGAATTTGGTGCCGGATCTGCGCGCAACGATTCGGCGCTCGATCAAAACGGGCAAACCCGCCCGCGCAGAGCGGGCGAAGGTTACGCTTCGGGGAAAAAGCTACGAAATAAATATTCAGGTCGTGCCATTCAAAATCCCAGGATCCGACAAGCCGTGGTTCCTGGTGATTTTTGATGAGACCACGAGCAGGAGCAAACCGGAGCGATTCTTGCAGTCCCTGGGAAAAACCGGAGTGCAACGTGAGATAACCGAACTACGCCGGGAATTGGCCGTTTCGAAAGAATCATTGCAGGCCACCATCGAAGAGCAGGAGGCGTCCAATGAAGAGCTAAAGGCGTCCAACGAAGAAGTCGAGTCGAGCAACGAAGAGCTTCAATCCACAAACGAAGAACTGGAGACCGCCAAGGAAGAATTGCAATCAACGAATGAAGAGCTGACTACGCTGAACGAAGAGCTGAGCAATCGCAACCTGGAGATGATGCAGTTGACGAACGAGCTAAACAATCTGCTCGCCAGTACTCAAATGCCAATCGTAATGGTGGACAATGCGTTAACGGTGCGGCGCGCTACGCCAGCCGCCCGCGGCGCCTTTAATATTTTGCCGACTGACGTCGGTCGGCCATTGAGCGAGCTGCGGCCTAACATTGACGTTCCCGACATGGAGAAGATCCTGCGCGACGTGATCGAAACGTTGGGCACGCGTGAGCGCAGACTAACCGATAAGGAAGGCCGCCAGTACTCGCTGCGGGTGCGGCCATATCGCACAACGGATAACAAAATCGATGGCGCTGTTATCACACTGGTGGATATCGACGGAGAAAAAGAAGCTGACGCAGACAAAAGAAATCGAAAAGATGGGTCGTCGCGGAAATAGCAAGCAACGCACAAAGCCTGCTGGGAAACGCAAAGCAGTTGCATTCCGGCGTTTCAGTCAATCTAGTCACACGCAGACGAAACGAACGTCCAGCGCGCTGCAGAAATTCTCGAATGATGGCGCGGTAATACACATGAATAAAAACGGCGCGCCGATTCATCGGATGCGCACCGCCCTGAAGCGCAATCCGAAGAATGAACTCGAAGCCGCTATTCAGCGGTTTGTCGATCTTTACGATTTCGCTCCCGTTGCGTATGTCAGCTTCGATCGGAGCGGGCGAATTGAGGAAGCCAATCTGACGGCGACCCAGTTGCTTGGAGAACCGAGGGACCGATTGATCGGACGCCCGTTCGCGTTCTATGTCGGGGACTTGGATTTGTTCATGCGACACCTGCTTTCCTGCCGCACGACGGAGCAGCAGGTGAGAACGGAATTGCAGCTGAAGACGAGAAAAGGCGAGCCTGTTCCGGCGCAACTTCTAAGTACCCCAATCACCTCGACGACGAAAAACGGCGCGCTGCTCTATCAAACGGCCATCATCGATTTGCGCGAGCGCAAGCGTCACGAACAACAGCTAGCCGAGCAAGCGCGGCTGTTGGATTTGACTAACGACGCCATCATCGTTCGCGATGCAAACGATCGGATCACTTACTGGAACAGAGGGGCAACAAAACTTTACGGTTACGCGCCGGAGGAAGCGCTTGGCAGAGTGATCCACAATTTGTTGAAAACGGAACACCCCGAGCCGTTGGCGAAAATCTACCAAAAACTGCTTCGTGATAATTACTGGCAAGGCGAGGTCATTCACACCTCGCGGGACGACAGCCGTCTGATCGTGTTCTCGCGCTGGGCGGTTGACCGCGATGCGCGAGGAAACCGCGCGTATGTCCTCGAAACAAACAACGATATCACTGCGCGCAAAGATACTGAAAAGGCGCTCGTACTCGCCAGCCGCCTGCCCGTGGAAAACCCTTCGCCAATCATGCGGTTGAAGCAGGGACAAATTGTGACCTTCGCTAATCCGGTAGCAACGAAACTTCTGCGAAGCTTCCGCGTGGGAGTCGGCGATACTGCGCCTACCTCGATTAGGCGGTTGGCCGCGACTCGCGAACGCACTGTCACGGAGATGAATTTTAGCGGCCGCACCTATCAGGTTCTGGTCGCACCGGTGCCGGAAGGCGATTACGTAAATCTTTATTTTACTGACATCACCGCGAGGAAACGCAGCGAGCAACAGCAGGAAGCGCTTTATCAGTTTGCCCAACAGCAAAACGTCGCCATGTCGCTTTCCGAAATTTACGACGCGGCACTCGATGCGATTCAAGCAACTCTCCACTGCGATCGCGCTTCCATTCTGCTCTTCGATGAGAAAGAGGTGATGCGTTTCGTAGCTTGGCGCGATTTGTCGAAACGCTACCGCCAGGCAGTGGAAGGCCATTCACCCTGGAAGGCCAACGCCAGAAATCCCCAGCCGGTCTGCATCTCCGATGTCGATCTTGCCGATCTTCCGAAGGAACTGAAGAAGGCAATCAGATCCGAAGGCATTCGCGCGGCCAGCTTCATCCCGATGATCGCAGAAGGAAAACTCATCGGGAAGTTCATGACTTACTATAATGAGCCTCACTCTTTCTCTGACCCCGAACTCCCCCTTTCGCTAACGGTTGCGGGCCAGCTTACGCTCGGCATTGAACAAAAAAGAGTCGAGCAAGCCCTGCGCGAGTCGGAGGAACGGCTGCGTGCAATTGTTAATCAAAGCAACGCCGGAATTGCTAATTGCGATTTGACCGGTCGTTTCTTGTTCACGAATAGGAAATTCCGCGAAATGCTCGGGTACACAGAGGCGGAACTCGCGGCGAAGACCCTCTTCACAATCACGCATCCCGAAGAGGCTGATCTCACGAAACACCGCTTCCGGGAAATGGCGCAAAGTGGACAGCCCCTCGATATGGACAAGCGTTACAAACGCAAGGACGGCTCTTTTGTCTGGGTAAACGTATGCGATACGCCGGTACTCGACGCAGGTCGGCCGGTGTCGGCAGTGGCTATAGCCATCGATATCACTGAGCGCAAAAAAGCGGAAGACGCGCTCCGAAAATCCAAAGACCTGTTGGAAGAGCGCGTGCGCGAGCGAACGCGAGAGCTGCGTGCGGCAAATAAGGACATACAAGGCGAAATCGTGCGGCGGAAAGGCTTGGAAGGCGAAATCCTCGCTGTTAGCGACCGCGAGCAACAACGATTGGGACAAGAATTACACGATGGCCTGTGCCAGCATCTCACGGCGGTGGCATTAATGGCGCGCTCGGTCGCATTGCGGCTAAGGAACCACCGAGTGATTGACGCAGCTGACATCGAGAAAATCGCCGAACTCGTGAACAGCGCTGCAACTGATACGCGCAGTCTTTCCCATGCGCTCCACCGCACCGACGTCGATGCAGCCAGCCTGGTGACCGCATTGCAAGACCTGGTTGACCGGGAAATTTGGAAGATCCCGTGTCGTTTGGAGGTGAAACCGTCATTTCATGTCACCGATGACGCCACCGCGGCGCAACTCTATCGGATCGCGCGCGAAGCGGTTATCAATGCCAACAAGCATGCCCAAGCGCGCGAAATCGTGATCAAACTGGAACGATCGCCGCAGGGAATGGTTATGTGCGTAATCGATGATGGCGTCGGATTTCCGAAGGAACCGGAATTGAAGCATGGCTTGGGCTTTCATATCATGAAGTACCGGGCTCAGTTGATCGGCGGACGCTTGAAAATCGAACGTCCAAAAAAAGGCGGCACCTGTGTTTCGTGTCATTTCCCTGACAACGCGCACCAATCACACAAATCAGATGCGACAAAAAGCAATAGACTCTCGCGATTGCCGGGGAAACTCACCAAAGCATTAGCTGCGTTGATCTAAATTTCTGCATCTGGAAGCCTGTCGGGGGCCGTATCGCTAAAAGGGACAAGTGAAGGGAGTTAAAATGGGGCGCCCGGCAGGGGTTCCGCGCAGTCGAGATCGACGCTGAAAAAATCCGATTTCGAATCAGAGGAAGGTATTAGCTGAATGAAACACGCCCGATCCACTAACCAGAATCCAAAGGGCGATCCTTCGGAGGCGAAGCGGATCGTGATTGTCGATGATCATCCGTTGTTTCGAAAAGGTCTCGCGGAACTGATTCACTCCGAGAAAAATCATTTTGCAGTCTGCGGCGAAGCGGGCAACGCCGCGGAAGCGATGGAAGTTATTCGCCGGCTGAACCCTGAGCTGGCGATTGTCGATCTCAGTCTGCCTGGCGCCAATGGCATTGAGCTTATAAAAAACGTTCGCGCAGAATTTCCGAAGCTGCCAATTCTGGTGCTCTCGATGCACGACGAATCGCTCTACGCCGTGCGCGCTCTGCGTGCCGGAGCGGACGGGTACGTCATGAAACATGAAGCGATGGCCAATGTAATCCAGGCAATCCACGAGATTCTTAATGGACGCCCTTATCTGAGCCCGGCCATGGCGGCGCAGGTGATCACGAAGTTTGCGCATCGTCAGGCTGAAGGCGAGACCGACGCGGTCGAGAGACTTAGCGATCGCGAACTTGAAATCTTGGAACTGATCGGCAAAGGCAACGAAGTGCGTCAGATCGCAAAGCTGCTCCATCTCAGTCCCAAGACGGTGGAAACCCATCGCGCGCACATCAAAGACAAGCTGGATCTGAAAAACTCTCGCGAAGTCGCCCGCTTCGCCCTTCAATGGCTCCAAGCCCGCGGAACGTGACAAGGTAGCTTTTATCAACTTCGGGCTGCGTTTGAGAAGTCTCGGAGTCTACATCTCTGAAAATGTCCAAAGTATTTGAGGACCTTTATCGCAAGGCCAAGACGCCGGCACAGGTTTACACCATCACCGCGATCGTGATCGGGCTGGCCGTTATAGCTTCTCTAGGCCTACTTGTCTGCTATGGGGGGCTTTCCTGTTGGTAAGTTAACCACCCGGCGTCCCCGCCTAGAGGTCCCGAGTCCACAGAGATTTTGAAATACTCTGCGTGCTCGGGTTCTCTAGCGCCGGGAGGCGCGGGCGGTAAAAATCCCTGTCCGCTACACCAGATCGCTAACGAAAAGATGTCGCCGCGCGCACGCTTTTCTCCGTCCTCGAAATCGTCCTGGCCAATAATGTTGATCCCGTGCAGAATAAATTTCAGGGTCAAATCTTCGCCCGGACGGATGGCCTGCAAACCCCGGGGGCTCAAAACCGACAGCATCACGCTTCGCTGTCACCAGGCTAACGGCGAGCTTTCAGAAATTCGAGGTTGGAATTTTCAATCGATCAGCGACCATCACAAAATGAAAATTGCTACCGCTATCGCCCGTATTCTTCTCGGGTTGATCTTTGTTGTGTTCGGTTCGAACATCTTTTTGCATTTCATTCCAATGCCACCGCCACCGCCGACGTTGGCTGGAGACTTCACCAAGGCGCTTTTCCTGAGTCATTATCTTCATGTCGTTGCCGTATTCCAAATCGTCGGCGGCTTGCTCCTGCTTGTCGGACGCTTTGTTCCTCTTGGACTCGTTTTGCTTGCTCCTGTTATTGTTAACATCGACCTGGTTCACCTCTTGCTAGAACCCAGCGGTCTGCCTATGGCCGCCGTCATTTCGATCTTGTTAGTCTTTCTCCTCTGGCGGTATCGCGACGCCTTCAAAGGAATCCTGAGCCCCTGATCCAAGTTATGGCCACACAAACCGACAAACAGACAGTTCACGTTGTTGTGCGCGGCGGGGCTGAGGATTTTCGACAGCAAATTACTGCCGGCAAACATGACTTTGTCGCGGATGAACCTGCGAGCGTCGGGGGCGGCGACGCCGGACCTGATCCGTACGATTATTTGCTCACTGCGCTCGGCGCGTGCACTTCAATGACAATCGGATTCTATGCGCGCCGACACCGTTTGCCTCTGGAACACATTGCGGTATCGCTGTCGCACGCGCGTATCTATGCATCGGACTGCGAGGAATGCGAAACCAAGGAAGGCATGCTCGACAGGATCGATGTCGAAGTGGAATTGACTGGCGCGTTGAGCGCGGAACAACACGCGAAATTGATGGAAGTCGCCGCCAGATGTCCCGTTCATCGGACACTGACGTCCGAGATCAACGTCAGGCTGCGAGCCGCGGAGAAGTCGTCGGCAACATAGCAGGGATTTGTAGCCACCGGCTTGTGCCGGTCGTTCGTCGCAGTAGCTTCCTATAAAGACGGCCCCATAGGGACGTGGCTTGTATCTTCTCTTGTCCCTCTAAATTTATTTGAGCCGCGAATCGCGAAGCGATTTGAGGCGGGGGCGGAGGAAGA
>QHPE01000225.1 GCA_003218945.1 Verrucomicrobiota bacterium
TAAAGAGGATGTCAATCATTTTCGGGAGTAGCGACCCCTTGGCGTTTGCTTCCGTTTGCCATTCGAGTAGATGAACCTGATGAGCGCTCCGGTTGAGCCTGCCGATCTAGTTGATCTGAAGTTAGTACCCGCGTGGGTGAAAGAACCTGGCACAACAAAACAATACGATCATTACGCGACCGAAGAGCAGCCCTTTGAATCACGAAGTCGCAACCACCAAGGCAAACGAAAAGACCGAAGATTCCTTTCCCGCGAAGC
>QHPE01000226.1 GCA_003218945.1 Verrucomicrobiota bacterium
TGAAGTTTGTCTCAGAGTGACGGGAGAAGCGCCGATATATCAACTCGGCGACGGCGTAGTCTCGATTGATCGGGAATTTCTCGATCGAAATGCGTTCCGATTCGCTCAACACGACTTTTACCAGATCGACGTGGCAGAAACCGAGCCAATAAAGGGGAACTTCTCCAATGTGGCGCGGTGCCGATTAAGCGGAAAGCTTCTGGGACCGACGAACTACCACACGTACCAGCCACAACTGCGCAGCTTGTACGAGCAACGTTTCAGCCGGCGAATGAGCTTTGCCGAATACCAACGACAGGTCGAGATCGTAAGCGACCCCGCTTTGGTGGAGCGCTGGAAAGACGAGGCGCGAAAGGTGACGACTTACACAACGCTGCGCCAGGAGAGTCCGGTAGTGTTGTCATCTGTTGTGGAAACGGAGCGGCATTTTCGCTCGAACCATCTGCCGGGATTGATTCACAGCATGGAGCACGTGACCATAGGCGGTTCATTAAGCCGGAGTCTGCAGGATCGGCTGCTGAACCGCGCGATCGAGCAGGCGTGGGTCCGTGAAGCCCGCTCGCCTTCAAACATGATGCAGGAGCTGGCGACGCGATTTCGCCAAAACGAGCTGCACATTTTTCGGCATCGGCGCGGCATGTTATTTGTTTCACCAGTGCGCGTTCGCGCATTTGTTCACGAACAAGCCGGTGTGGCTCAGTCGGTGAACTCACTACTCGCAGCAGTTTCGGCGGGCGCTGGGATCAGTCGGAAGCAGCTTTTCCAGAAATTGACAGGCAATGGCGCGACCGAAGACGCAGAGTCGCGCCGCCTCGCCCTCGCCTCCGACCTGCGTTGGTTGATCAACGAAGGTCACGTCATTGAATTTAACGATGGCTCACTGGATCTGCCGCGCATGAAATTCAGACCAAAGGAGGCTGTCTCAGCCGAAGCAGTGTTATCGAGTTTTTCGATCCGGCCTGCCGCGGAAGAGAGGCAGTTGGCGCTCGCCACGTCGAGAGTACTTACGCTTTATTCGCCACAACCTTGAACGAGGGCACTGAAGCGTCTTCGTCGTAGCGAACAACTACGTTCTTTTCATTCAGGACCAGAATGCGCGGTCTGTGCACCGCCGCTTCCTCGGGCGTAACTCGCGCAAAACTCATGATCGTGACGCGGTCGCCAATTTTCCCGAGATGCGCAGTAGCGCCATTTAGTTCAATGATTCCTTGTCGCGCGGGACCGTAAATTGCATAGGTCTCGAACCGCTCGCCATTGCTCAAGTTAGCTACGAGGATTTTTTCATGAGGAATCAGGCCGACAAGTTCCGCCAGATCCGCGGAGACCGTCAGGCTGCCCTCGTAATCCAGGCTCGCGCCCGTAACAGTCGCGCGATGAATCTTCGATTTGAGGAGGATCAGTTGCATCGATCAAATTTGCAGAACGTCTCTGCGGGGAGCCCAGGCGTCTGATCAGACGCCCCGCAATTTAGAGGGCGCCAGCTTTTTTGAGCGCCTTGTAAGCGCCGTGTTTGTTGATTGTCTTAAGGCCACGCGCCGTGACACGAATCCGGACGAACTTCTTCAGCTCCGGGACCCAAATGCGCTGGCGACGTAAATTTGGAGCGAAAATGCGCGGCACCATTTTGGTGACGTGCCGGCCTACGCCGCCTTTTTTCTTCGCCAAGCCGCGCCGATGAATCACGCTGCCTCGCACCGCTCTCGATCCTGTGATGTGACAAACTTTCATGTCTCAAAAAAAGCCGCGTAACCTGCCGCCTTTGAGCGTGGAGGTCAAGCGGATCATTGGTCGGCGTGACCTAAGCAGCAACGCTAAGCCCGGACGGCTCGGCGATCCGTCCCTGCCATAGTTGTCTGATGAGGTTGAACGCCCGATTGCTGCCAGCGGTCAAACCTAGCTCGACCACAACCAATCGCTTTGCAGCAGC
>QHPE01000227.1 GCA_003218945.1 Verrucomicrobiota bacterium
TAGATACTAGCATGACCCTAGGAAAAGGCGGCTACGATGCCTCCCGCTTAGGTCAAGTCTTTGGAATCTGCGGGAAACGCAGTCTAACGTCCAACCTGCACTCCAACCTGCACCTACCGCCCCCGGGTTCGATTTGGAGGTCCTACCACCTACATGTTAGGTTAACTAGTTTCACCATTCAGGCAGCCCAGCCACTGCTGTGACGAGGTCTGTTTGTCCGCGCTTCCGACTACGCCCACCATCTGCAAAACCGCGCTGAATGCCGTCCATCGGCAGATGGGCGCGAAGATGGTCGAGTTCAACGGCTGGGACATGCCGGTTGAATATCCATCCTCAGGCGGCATTATTGCCGAACACATGGCGGTACGCACTGGCATAGGAATTTTTGACGTCAGCCACATGGGGGATATTCGACTCAGCGGGCCGGGGGCGCTCGCGGCGGTGCAGCACATTTCAATGAACGATGTTGCGCGGCTTGCGGTGGGGCAGGCGCAGTATTCGGCGCTGCTCTATCCGCAGGGGACGTTTGTTGATGATGTAATCGTGCATCGGTTGGGCGATGACGAATATTTGCTGGTCATCAATGCCGGTACGCGCGAGAAAGATTTCAGCTGGGTGCGCGAGAACACTCGCAGCTTCGACTGCCGGGTGGAAAATCTTTCCGATGACTTCACGCAGATCGCGATCCAGGGACCAAGAGCAGTCGAGGTTTTGCAGCGGCTTACGGATGCGGATCTTTCATCAGTTAAATTCTATTGGGTGACGCGCGGCACGGTTTGCGGGCTGAAAAATATCCTGATTGCCAGAACTGGCTACACCGGAGAGGATGGATTCGAAATCTATATCCCTTCCGACGAGACGACCAGCGCGCGAGTTTGGAACAAAATTCTCAAGATGGGCAAAGAGTTGGGCGCCCTTCCCTGCGGTTTGGGCGCGCGCAATACGTTGCGTCTCGAAGCCAAGCTTCCCCTCTACGAACATGAAATTTCCGATACCATAAACGTTTGGGAAGCGGGGCTCGATCGATTCTGCAAAATGGAGAAACCCGAGTTCATCGGGCGAGCTGCGCTGGAGAAGGCACGAGCTGAGGGCTTGAAGCGTGTGCTCACCGGAATTGAGATGATTGACCGCGGCATTGCGCGGGATGGCTACAAGGTCCAGGACGAAACCGGACGCGAGATTGGTTACGTTACCAGCGGGTCGCCGGCGCCATTTCTGAAGAAGAATATTGCGCTCGCGTATGTGCCGCCTGCCTTTTCAGAAATCGGCCGCGGCGAGCTCAAGGTTGACATTCGAGGGCAAGGAGTCACCGCGCGAGTCGTGCCGACACCGTTTTACAAACGGCAGAAAAAGACTTAACCACAGGGAGCACAGACAACACAGCGGAAATTAGGAACCAGGAAGCAGAAGCCAGGAGCTAAACCTGCATGTCTTATCCCCCCGACTTCAAGTACACAAAGCAGCACGAGTGGATCAAAGCCGATGGCAACAGCGCGACTGTCGGCATCACAAATTATGCGCAGGAATCACTCGGCGACATTGTTTTTGTCGAGACGCCCAAGGTCGGCGCTGAGCTCACTGCGGGCAAGGCTTTTGGAACGGTCGAATCAGTAAAGGCAGTTTCTGATCTCTATGCTCCTGCGTCCGGCACGGTGACAGAAGTGAATGGGGAGTTAGCCACTGCTCCTGAAAAGATCAATAAAGACGCTCACAGCGCGTGGATCATGAAAATCAAATTGAAGAATCCGGGCGAGCTGAACTCTCTGCTCTCGGCCGCCGATTATGAAAAGTTTGTGGCGGAAGAAGGAGGCCATTGAGCTTATCTGTCGAAAATCCCTGAAGGACAAAGGGCATGAAGGTACGCGAAGGAAGTTCGATGGGAAAGGATTTCCTTGGTGTGACTTCGTGCCCTTCGTGGTCTGAGTTAAAGGAGACCTGCACGTTGAGCGAACACGGTGGCGACCACTCGAAATCAAGATCAAAACGACCTGCGATCACATCTAATGGGGGTTCCAATGCGCTATCTGCCCAAATCTCCTGCTGATCGCGAGGCCATGCTGAAAGCGATTGGCAAGCGTTCGATTGACGATCTTTTTGCGCCAATTCCGGCGGAGTACCGTCTGAACCGCGATCTGAAAGTTCCGCGGCAGATGGCGGAATCGGAAATCGTGGAGTGGTTCCGCGAACGCTCGCATGAAAACGGCGACGGCTATACGACGTTTCTCGGTGCCGGCGCTTACTACCACTACCGGCCGGTAATCATTGATTCCCTTATCCCGCGCGGAGAATTTCTGACAGCGTATACGCCCTATCAGGCGGAGGTTTCGCAAGGGACGCTGCAATCCATCTTCGAATTTCAAACCATGATCTGCGAGCTCACCGGCATGGAAGTTGCGAACGCTTCCATGTATGACGGCTCGACCGCGGCAACGGAAGCCGTGATGATGGCGGTGCGGCTCACTGGCCGACAGTCGGTAGTGGTGGCGCGCGCCGTGCATCCCGAGTACCGCGAAGTGCAGGCGACGTACGCTCATCATCAGGGATTACCGATCGCCTCGGTCCCATTTTCTGACTCTGGCCGCATCGATCTCGAAGAACTAGGAAGGTCTGTTACTGCAGAGACGGCGTGCGTTTTGATTCAGTCGCCGAACTTTTTTGGGACGATCGAAGAT
>QHPE01000228.1 GCA_003218945.1 Verrucomicrobiota bacterium
TCGTTCTGTCGCCAGATAAAAAATCGGGCGCGCTCCGGGATTTGTTGGCCAATTGCGTGGAAATACTCTTTAGTCAGTGTCTCAAATTTTAATGCTGACCGCTCGTGGACAGCCAGATACAGCGGATAAATTTCATCAATGAAGGGCGTGACGTCGGTAACCACTTCCATCTCAATGTTCGGTGCGCGCTCCGCTTTCCGAAACTTCCGGCGCAAATCTTTTCGGGTTGCCTTGCTGAGTGTACCGAAATATTCGTCCCAGTTTTTATATCGGAGCGACAGCCGCGTCATTGGCATACTTGGAATCCGCGCATACCCACTTGAGTAAAGCACCTCGAGCGCTGAGCGATAGATCGCTGGAAAATCCTTAAAAACGACCAGGGAAGCTTTGTTTTGCCTCGCGTAGGTTTGAAGACTCGATTGCAGCGCCTTCGCTACGAATGGCTCGTCGTCTTTGTCCCATACTCCCAAATCACCCGCGCCCGCCCCGCAACCGACCATTAACACACGCATTGTCAGAAACCGCGGGAACATTTTGCGAATCGTGCCCACGATGGAGCGAACCTTGCCTCGCACGCCTTCGACGAGATTTTGCCGCACAAAGAACACCGGCTGAATTGCACGGACTTGGCCGGCGTGATCTTCAATCAGCAGATAATGATGTTCGAATCCGCACTGAAGCGTTTCCTGCACGATCTCGTAGTAACGATGATCCTTGCACTTATTTTGAAGGGCACGCTTCCACGCGCCGCAATTTCGGAGCTCGGCAAGCGCAAGCACTTTGACCACGCCTTGCGGAAACGGAATCATGTCGCCGAGCGAAGTCTAGATAGAGAGGTACGGCTACGCCTGTGTGCGTTCCGCGTTTGCTTCGGCGGTAACGTTTTCCACTTTCAGCACGCCATCGCGAATGTGTACGTCGCGCTGAGGAAACGGAAACTCAATGCCAGCCTCACGAAATTTCTGTGCGATAGCAAAGTTCAAATCGCTGCGATAACGGCTTGGGCGCGCGCTCATTTCACTGCTCCAGACCATCAGCTTAAAATCGATTGAGTTGTCGCCAAATTGCTCGAGGAAAACATTTGGAGCCGGATCCTTCAGAGTGTGAGGATTTTCGCGCGCGACCGTTAGTAATAATTCACGAACCTTTGTAACGTCGCTGCCGTAAGCGACTCCTACCGGAATGCGAAAGCGTACGCGTCGGTCGCCGTACGTCCAATTGGTTACCGGTGAATCGATGAATTTCGTGTTCGGCACAATCATCATGATGTTGTCATTGGTGCGAATGACTGTGCTGCGCGCGCGGATGTGCTCCACCTGACCGGCAATCCCGGCCACTTCCACGCGGTCTCCGATCGTGATCGGTCTCTCGGCCAGAATTACCAGGCCGCTGATGAAATTGCTCGCGATGTTTTGCAGGCCAAAACCCACACCCACGCCCACGGCCCCAGCGAAAACTGTGAGGGCAGCCAGATGAATTCCCGTGTTCTCCAGGACAATGAAGATTCCAACTACCAGCACGACGTTGCTGACCACCTGAGCGATGGCATACTGCAAAGACCGATCGAGCCCGCTTTGCGCAAGCAGCCGGTTAAAGAGAAAACGTTTCGTCCCGGAGGAGAACCAGAAGACCGCCACCAACAGCGCGATCAGCAGGAAAATTTGGACGAGGCTCAGATTGATTGCTGGAAGCGGCGCGGCCCAGGGCAGCGGGACCCCCGCCGCGTTTACCGCGGTGATGGTGAAGAAGACGATCGCCGCCACACTTAGGATCGTCGTAACGATCGCGATGAAGTTTGTCTCGACCTTGAAGCGACTGAAAAAACGCCGAACGATTTGGCTCTGCAAAAAACGGGCAATGATCAGTCCGAAAGCGAAAAACCCGACCAACGCGATCAGTCCGAGGACCGTTACATAGTGATGGCCTATGTAAAACAGTGGCCGCTGCAACAGCGTCATGTCCACGGCCCTATTGTGAACGCGTCAAAGGGC
>QHPE01000087.1 GCA_003218945.1 Verrucomicrobiota bacterium
CCACCACAAATAGTGCCGCAAAAAAGACGAGCAAATGCCAATCGACAAGTTTGAGAACCTCATGCGTCTCGCGGCGCCCAAGCACCATCACCAGCGCCGCGCCCGCAAGCGCTGTCCAAGCCAGGTTTAATCCCGCGAAAAAACAGACGAAGATTGACACAAACACGATGCAGACCAGCACGAACAATCCGCGATCGAGCTTCAGAACAACATCGGGCTTTCGGATGATCACCGCGGCGCGCAGCACGCTGCGAAAACCGAACCTGAGAATCCCAAAATTGATCGCCAGTCCAATGATCGCTGCCGGAGCGAGCGATCGCGCGAATTCTGAAAAGGGGATATGTGAAAAATGTCCGATGATCATGTTTTGCGGATTTCCCACCAGTGTCGCCACGCTGCCGATATTGGCGCTGGTCGCGAGTGCAATCAGAAACGGCAGCAGCGGAAGTTTACCGCGTTTGATCACTGCAACCACCAGCGGCGTTAGCATCAAACAAATCGTATCGTTAACTAGCAGCGCTGACAGAATCCCCGACGTAAGCGTCAGATAGAGCAACAGCCGCCCCGGCGTATGGGAATACTTCAGGATAACGTCGGCTGCCCATTCGAAAAAGTGGGCGAGGTAAAGGTACGCCGAAATCAGCATCATCCCGAGCAACAAGACCAGCGTATCGTAATTGACCGCACCATACGCGCGCTGGGGCGTCATTACGCCGGTTGAAACCATTAACACCGCTCCGAGCAAGGCCGCAGCAGGACGGTTCAACGGCAGAATCTTCATCTGGCGCCCGCTGATCAGCACGTACGTGATCCCGAAAATCGCCGCCGCGACCATTTCCTTTTGCCAGTGATTCACGGCCGTCCATAACGGATGGCCGGCGTCTTTTCAATTCAAGCCAAGCGCGGTGCCTGGGTGAGCGTTGAACGTTGAACGTTTCCGTTTCTCTGCGATAAGCTTTTGAGCGAGAGATATGCGAAGCATGACTGGATACGGTCGCGGGGAGACCGATCACGCAGGAACAAAATTTATTGTCGAGCTCAATTCCGTAAACCGGAAACAAAGCGACGTAGTCATCAACCTGCCACGAGACATGGTTGAGCTCGAGCCCCGCATTCGCCAGACGATCAATGAAAATATTTCGCGCGGGCGCACGAGCGCGACAGTCAGTCTTCACAGCGGCGCGAACGGCGCGCGCAATCTGGCGCTCAACACGGAACTCGCCCGTTCGTATCATGAAGCGATGCGCACGTTGCAGAAGGAATTGAACACGCCGGGTGAAATCAGCATCACCACCATTTTGCAAGCGCCCGGCGTGATGCGGTTCCCGGAGCAATCATTAAACGCCGAAGACACATGGCCGGCAGTCGAACGTGCCCTGCGAGCGGCGCTTGCCGATCTGATAAAAATGCGAGAACGCGAAGGCAAACACCTGGCCAAAGATTTAATTCACCGCCTCAAAGCAATTCGAAAAAGACTCAAAGAAGTCCGCGCACTGCATCCTGAGGTAGTGAAACGATATCGCGCTGTGCTGCTCGACCGAATTGAAAAAGCCGGGCTGCCGCTCCCCAGTGACGATGAACGTCTGCTGAAAGAAATTACCTTCTTTGCCGATCGCGCTGATGTATCGGAGGAATTGACGCGACTCGAAAGTCATCTTGCTCAATTTGCGCATCATTTGCGCAGCAAGGAACCGGTCGGGCGGACGCTGGAGTTCATTACGCAGGAGATTTTTCGCGAGCTCAACACGCTCGGAGCAAAAGCGAATGACGCTGCGATCTCCCAGCGAGTCATCGGCTGCAAGGCCGAACTGGAGAAGATCCGAGAGCAAGTCCAAAACCTTGAGTAAGCAATCCTTTGGCCCAAATGGACCGGAATCGCGCCGCACACCCGATCGCGATCTGTTGAAACGAGCGTTCCCTTTGTCATGTTGAGCGAAGCGAAACATCTCTGACTATTGGCTTAGTGAGCGAAGAGAGAAGTAGTCTGAGATTCTTCGCTTCGCTCAGAATGACAAGCTAATGAAATTCAGCCGGCACGGAATTCTCTTCGTCATTTCCGCTCCATCGGGCGGCGGAAAAACTACAGTCGTTCAAGCACTGCGGAAAAACCCGCATCTTTTTTATTCGGTGTCGTGCACCACGCGAGCACCGCGTCCTGGTGAAATTAACGCCGAACATTATCACTTTCTTTCCGCGGCAGATTTTGGGGCGCGAATCGAAGCTGGCCATTTCTTGGAACACGCCAAGTTACACGAAGATCTTTACGGCACACTACGCGAACCGGTGGTGACGAATTTGGAAAACGGAACGGATGTTTTGATCGACATTGACACACAAGGCGCTGCCACCATCCGCAATTCTGGCGATTCGATTGTTCGCCAGGCATTGGCGGATATCTTCATCATGCCCCCTGATGTTGAAGAGTTGCGCAGGCGATTGGAAAAACGCGCAACGGAAAAGACCCAGCAAATCGAATCGCGTCTGGCCACCGCCACGCGAGAAATGGAATTATGGCGCGACTACCGTTACACTATCGTCAGTGGATCAATCGAAGAAGATCTCGAAAAGGTCCGCAACATCATGTCTGCTGAAACGTTCTTGAGCAGGCGACTGACTGCAAAATGATCGATATGGCTGCGATAGATAAAAGTTCCAGGCGTAAAGTAGACAAGAGTTTGCGCAAAGTGGTGGACATTCCCCCTGGCAGGAAATCCGTTGTGCTCGGCGTCACGGGATCGATCGCCGCGTACAAATCTGCAGAGCTGGCCAGTCTGCTGGTGAAACAAGCTCATGAAGTTTTCGTGGTGATGACGCAGGATGCGACCGAATTCATCTCGCCGCTCACCTTGCAGACGCTTTCGAAAAATCCGGTGATGACCAGCTTCTTCGACGAAAAAGAAAACTGGCGGCCGGGTCACATCGAGCTTGCGGATCGCGCCAACCTGCTGCTGATCGCGCCTGCAACGGCGCATATACTCGCGGAGCTCGTGCACGGCTTTGCCGGTCATCCCCTCGCCGCAATCGCGCTTGCCACGCGCGCGCCGATTCTGGTGGCGCCGGCGATGAACGGAAAAATGTGGGCCCACCCCGCGACCGTCGAGAACGTGGAAAAACTCAAAGCGCGCGGCGTCGAATTCATTGGACCGGAAGAAGGAATGCTGGCGTGCGGATATGAAGGTCTCGGCCGTTTGTGGAAAGTGAACGAGATCGCGTTCCGTGCGGAATTTCTTCTTAGCCGGCACGACAAACTGATCGCGTGAGATTCCTGATCACCGCGGGTCCAACGCGCGAGCCGATGGATCCCGTTCGTTACATCTCCAATCGATCGTCGGGAAAGATGGGATACACCATCGCGGAAGCTGCACTGGATGCCGGCCACGACGTCGTTCTGATTTCCGGTCCGGTCAATCTGGCACCGCCGCGCAATACCAAATTCATTTCCGTTTCGACAAGTGACGAAATGTTCGAAGCAGTGCACCGGCACGCAAGGGAATCGGATATTTGCGTGCTCTGTGCCGCGGTGGCGGATTACAAGCCGGCAAAAGTTTCCCCGGCAAAAATCAAAAAGCGCGGCGATAGAATGTCGCTTGAATTAGTCACCACGTGCGACATTCTCGAGTCGTTAGGCCAGCAGCGGGATCGACCATTTCTTCTCGTTGGGTTCGCCGCGGAAACGGATCAGATCGAGAAAAACGCCTGGGAAAAACTGCGCAGAAAAAATTGCGACATCATTGTTGCGAACGATGCGCGAATCGGAATGGAGAGCGACGAAAATGAATTGCTCATTTTATTTCGTAACGGCGAAACGAAGAGACTTTCACGCGCGCCAAAAACATTTCTCTCGCGCGAGCTGGTGAAAATTTTTTTGAAATTTGCAACAAAAACGTTTGACAAAAAAAATGTGATGATTACTGAACGCACATAAGTGAAGTCATTCCCAACTCTTCACAATGCCCCGCGCGTTGCGGATTGAAAGGGGGGAATTAGTCGATGGCAAAGAAAAAAGCAGCAAAGAAAAAAACAGCGAAGAAAAAGAGGCACTAAGCCCAACGCTGTATTAACGGCCCCGAATTTCTTCGGGGTCATAACCCTAACTTCAACCCGGGAGGAGAATTTATTTTCCTCCCGGTTCTTTTCTCTATACTCCTTTCTGTCGTCCTGAGCGAAGCCGAAGGATCTCGCGTTAAACTCACGTTAAGTTTCGCCGCGGGATTCCTCGACTTCGCTCGGAATGACAGTGCGCGATTTCCATCGTGCACTTTATTTTCTTTGTGCGAGCTAATTTCTGCGATGAAGCATTACCTTAATGCAGCGGAGAATGCTGCCCGAGCTGCCGGCAAACTACTGCGCGCAAATTTTCAGCAGCGACAGCGCGTTAATGTGGTCGCAGCACACGACATCAAACTGGAGATCGATGTTCAGGCGCAGGAATTGATTAGCAACCTACTCCTCGAAGAGTTCCCGGCCCACGCGTTGTACGGCGAAGAAGGCATCGTGGGTGATCAATCCAGCGATCATCAATGGATTGTCGATCCGCTGGATGGAACCGTGAATTATTTCTACGGGATCCCCCATTTTTGCACTTCCATTGCGCTCCGCCTGCGCGGCGAAATCATCGCTGGAGTGATCTATGATCCGATTCGCAATGAGATGTGGGCCGGTCAAAAAGGCGACGTTTCGAAATTAAATGGAAGTCGCATTCACGTTAGCGACCGCACAGAGCTCGCGGAAGCGGTGATCTCGATCGGGCTCGCCAAGACCGGAGAGACCATCAATACGAATTTTCCGCTGCTTCAGCACATGATCCATCGGGTACGCAAATGCCGCGTGCTCGGCAGCGCTGCGCTCGACATGGCGTACGTCGCCTGCGGCCGATTCGACGCGTACATTGAAACGGGGATCAGCTTGTGGGACATCGCCGCGGGCTGGCTCCTGGTTGAAAATGCCGGCGGCACTGTCGATCTTCGCCCGCGCGAGAACATGAAGGACAAATACAGCATTGTGGCGTCCAACGGTCTGATCGATTTGAAACTGTAATGCATGACGATCACAGCAGAGAACGTAATTCGTTAAACTGTTACACCGGATTTGCGGCTTAAAATTCAACGATTCAACATTGTGAAGCCTATGATCCGCTCCGGGATTGGTTACGACATCCATCGTTTCGCCGACGGACTAAGACTGATTTTGGGCGGCGTCGAGATTGCTCATGCGCGTGGATTGGAGGGACACTCCGACGCCGACGTTCTCTCACACGCAATCGCTGACGCACTGCTCGGTGCGATCGGCGCCGGCGACATCGGTGAGCATTTTCCAAACACCGACGAATCGATTCGCGGCATCAGCAGCATCGAGATTTTAAAACGCGTCGCCAAATTGCTCGCCGAGAAAAACGCGCGTGTGCTCAACGTTGACGCAACCGTCATCGCCGAGGCGCCAAAAATCGCCCCGCATACTCTCGTGATGCGACAAAAACTTGCGGCAGCGATAGGCGTAAGCGAATCGAACGTGAGCGTGAAAGCGACTACCAACGAAAAGCTGGGGCCCATCGGACAAGCGGAAGGCATAGCCGCAATCGCGATCGCCACTGTTGAAATGGTAGAGCGCGACCGCAGGGCGCGCCGAAAACAAAGCGGACGGCCCGGTGGTCCGTCCTTACCAAGCTAATGCCGTTGCAGTTCTCAAACACCTGCTCGCGCAAAGTTGAGGAATTCGAGCCGCGCGATCCAACGGCACGGCCAATCAAAATGTACACGTGCGGCCCGACCGTTTACAGCCGGGCGCATATTGGAAATTTCCGCGCATATGTGTTTGAAGACTTGCTCCAACGGCACCTCGAGCTGCGCGGCTATAAGGTGCATCGCGTGATGAACATCACCGATGTTGACGACAAAACGATCCGTGGAGCGCGCGAAGCCAACGTGCCATTGGCCAAATTTACTGAGCAATTCAAACAGGCGTTTTTCGAAGACGCCAAAACATTGCGGATCAAACGCGCTGACGAATTCCCCTGTGCCACCGACCAGCGTTACATCGACAGGATGATCGAAATGATCAGCACGCTCATATCGAAAGGACTCGCTTATCATGCTGACGACAAATCGGTGTATTTTCGCATCGATAAATTTCCCGATTATGGCAGGCTCGCGCATTTCGATCTCACGCAATTGCAATCGACCGGCCGCGTGAAGCATGATGAATACGACAAGGAACACGTAGGGGATTTCGCATTATGGAAAGCGTCGGACGAAGAAGACGGCGACGTAAAATGGGATTCCCCGTGGGGAGCGGGTCGTCCCGGCTGGCACATCGAGTGCAGCGCCATGTCCACAGCGTTGCTGGGCGACCAGATCGATATCCACTGCGGCGGGGTCGACAACATCTTCCCGCATCACGAAGCGGAGATCGCGCAGAGCGAAGGCGTCACGGGAAAGAAGTTTGTGCGCTATTGGCTGCACTGCGCGCATCTTCTGGTGGATGGTCAGAAAATGGCCAAGTCGTTAGGCAACTTTTACACTGTGCCAGATGTTCTGGCGAAAGGTTACACCGGGCGCGAGCTCCGTTACGCTCTCGTGCGCGTGCACTATCGCGTGCCGCTGAATTTCACCTGGGAAGGAATGAATGAAGCACGCGAGTCGTTAGCCCGGATTGATGAATGGCTGGCGCGGCTTCGCGAAGTTGCAGGGAAAGCAAACGCTGAAGGCACAACAACCAGCCCCCAACGCCCAATTACGGCGTTTGAAAACGCGCTGGATGACGATCTCAACATCTCTGCTGCGTTGGGATTTCTGTTCGAATCGATTCGTGAAACGAATCGCGCGATGGATCAGAACGAAATGGACGCACATTCGGCAGGCGCATGGCTGGATTGGTGGAAGCGGATCAACATCGTCCTCGACCTCGAATCGGAGGCCGAGATGCGCATCCCAGCCGAAGTGACAAAGCTCGCACAACAGCGCGAGAACGCCCGACACGAAAAGAATTGGAAACGCAGCGATGAATTACGCGAGCAAATTTCTGCGTTGGGCTGGGACGTGCGCGATGCGAAGGACGGACCAAAGCTCACGCGCCGGTCCGGCTCCCACTAGCGTGTTATTGCTATTCAAAAGTGTAGCCAAATCGCTCGATCTCGGCAGCGAACCGGGTCCGCACGAATTCGCGAAGCTCGTCGTCGTAATATCTTGAGTAGTGCTCGCGGGTTGAGCGGTTATACTGCGGCAGCGTTGCCGGCGAAATCTTCAGCTGATTACACAGGGTACGAAAATCGGCGGCAAGATTTTCGAAGCGCATGATGTAATCGACGTTCGCGAATGGGTCCTCTTCGTTCTCGTTCAGCCGCAGATAGTCCGCAATGGATACAGCTTTGGAAATGATCCCGCGGAACTTTTTGCGGTCCCAACTTTCCAAGCTTTGCGTCGGGGTAAAGTAATACGACACCATGCGGTCCCACGGATTCCGAACACACGTGAATCGGTACAGTTTTCGAAACTGCTCGTCGCCGAGAGTATCGCGATATTCTCTGAGCGTAGAGTGTTTCCTGATCCTGTACTTAGGATTGTGCAGTCCGAAACGCTCGATTCCATCCTGCTCCTTGCGTAAAGCAACAAGTTGATCCTCCGAATAATCGCGCAGAACACTTTGAATTGAGTTACCCGCCGTTTTCGGAATATGAATGAAGAGGAAACTTTTCTGAAAAGAGATCATCGGCGACGGCAGCTTGCCGAAAACCGTTCACGTCGGCAAGTTGCCGACGCGGTGCAGCGAGGTATGCGCGCTCCGGCAGTGCTCAATGATCTTGTCCCATAAGTACAGATTCATCTTCATCAAAACGGCGAAAACCGCCGGCACGAGTATCGAAGTGTTCCTGTCCAGACATTGTGGCCCGCAAGACATCGTCACGCCAATTGCGCCTCCGCTCGAAGGGCATCAGCCGCGCAATTATGAGGGATTCATTAACCCCATTGCCGAAATCCTCGAACGTCCCGGCAGGCTTTTCTCTGTATTGCACCACACAATGACAAGCGGTACGAAATTTTATAATCACATGCCGGCACGCGAGGTGAAGAATCGCGTTCCCGCCAAGGTCTGGAACCGTTACTTCAAATTTTGCGTGGAGCGAAATCCATGGGACAAAGTTTTGTCTCATTACCACATGCACGCCGCGCGGGCAGGCGGTGCGCTTTCACTCGACGAGTATCTCGCTCGCGGGCAATTTCCCATTAACTACTTTCGATACATGGATCGCTCCGGTGAAAAGCTCATCGTCGACCGGGTCGTCCGCTACGAAAGCCTCCTCGCAGAACTCCGCGAAGTATTCGCCTACCTGAACATTCCGTTTGACGGCACATTAGGTGTAGCAGCGAAATCCGACTATCGCGCCGACCGGCGGCTATATCAGGAAGTCTTCAATGACGAACAACGCCAACTCATAGAGAAAGCATTCGCCAAAGAGATCGAACTGCACCGGTATCGGTTTGAGCTCTAGTGGGACAGATGTTGCTGGTCCAATCAAGGCTTGCTTTTTGCGCGATTTTTTGATTGCATCGCAATGTGTCGCCTACCGAACATCCGTTGACCGGGGTGAGCGCGACGGGTGAAAGCGTCCATGGCACCGGGGTGTTTGCTACCACGCATTGGAGCGTGGTGCTGGAGGCGCAGGGCGAATCGCCCGCAGCACAAGAGGCGCTTGAAAAACTTTGCCGCACCTATTGGCGACCCATTTACGTGTTCGTGCGGCGACAAGGCGCCGGCGCCGAAGACGCGGAAGATCTCACGCAGGGTTTTTTCGCTTTATTGCTGGAGCGCAAGGATCTGAATAGTGTGCGCAAAGAAAAAGGACGACTCCGATCGTACCTGCTTGCGTCGGTTAAGCATTTTTTGGCTGACGAGTCGCGTCGTGCCATGGCGCTCAAGCGCGGCAAAGGACAGCGCTTAATTCCGTTCGATGATATTCGTGAAGGGGAACGGATCGATGCGGAACATTGCGACAGGTTCACAGCCGATCAGATGTATGAGCGGCGTTGGGCGTTCACGCTGCTGGAGCAGGTGATGGCGCGGCTGGAGGAAGAATACCGCGGCGCCGGCAATGTGCGATTCTTCGATCAGATGAAAAAGATGCTTATGGACGAGCCTGGCCGGCCGTCGCAAGCCCAAGTCGCGGTCGAATTCGACATGACTGAGAACGCGGTCAAACAAGCGTTCTACCGATTCCGCCAGCGTTACCAAACGCTATTGCGGGATGAGATTGCCCACACCGTCGCCACACCTGTGGATATTGAAGACGAATTGCGCCACTTAATTTCCGTCGTCCGGGCGTAACTTCT
>QHPE01000160.1 GCA_003218945.1 Verrucomicrobiota bacterium
TGGACTTCGAGTTTATCCACTCAAATTAGCACGTTACTCCCGACACAAATCATCATGTTGTTCGCCTTCGCTGCCGCGGTGTTTTGCTGAACCAGAAACTCTGTTATAAAACGGTCTTTTTCCGGCGTGGTCGGCCTTAAACCGCTCGATCCAATAATCCTCCCACTTAACTTGGTCGTCTGGATTTGGAACAATGGAATACTCAATAGGGTCAAAATCCCAATCGTTTCTCTCGGTAGTCCGCGACCGCATTTTTATCGGTCCGCGTCCGATCTAAACTATCTCACCGTTTTCTCGAAGATAACGGTAGATGCCCGAATGCGCAGAAGGCAGATCTTCGGATTCTCGCGCTTTCTTGATCTCGAATGCCGGACAAAGTTGTATAACCCATTTGGTGCCTTCTCTTTTCGGAGTGAATCTCCTGTCCTTCCCCGTTTGTTTAGTGACCGCAATGAGCCAGGGACGTTTTGGACTACGCCCTTGTTTGAGCAATACAAACCGCCGGCTGTATCTTTTTTCGACGTCAAAGCATAGGAATCCGGCCGCGGGTCTCTCTGAAACTCAAACGCTAATCTTCGGTTCTCTTCGTCTTCGAAGATCGTGACTCGATAGCTAGAGTCCAAGCCAGCTTGGCGTGCGAACAGCGCGTTGAAGCGAAAGTGCTCCGGCGTGATCGAGATAAATGGGGAATCGCTTCCCTGAAATAGATCATCGCGGCTAATCTTCGACCAAGGCATTTATCTATTCCTTGCTTTAGCCGAACACACACTAATCCGGAACGAGCTCAACATTCCATGGCTCACGTTCTTCGTCATCGACTAGAACGATTCGAATTACACGTCGTAATACATTGCAAACTCGTACGGGTGAGGTCTTAAACGCAGCGCGTCATATTCCTTTTGTTTCATGTCGATCCAGTTGGCGATGAAGCTTTCGTTGAAGACGTCGCCGCGCAGCAGGAAGGAATGATCGGCCTGGAGTGCTTCGATTGCGCCGCGGAGCGAATCCGGGACGCTGGCAACTTGAGCAAGTTCTTCGGGCGGGAGTTCGTAGAGATTTTTGTCGAGCGGATCGCCGGGATCGATCCGGTTTTGTATTCCGTCGAGGCCGGCGAGCAGCATTGCCGAGAAGGCGAGATATGGATTTGCAGCTGCGTCCGGCGTGCGGAACTCGATGCGCTTCGCTTTCGGGCTGGGTGAATATGTCGGAATTCGAATGGCAGCTGAGCGATTGCGCGCGGAATAAGCGAGGTTCACCGGCGCTTCGAATCCGGGGACGAGTCGCTTGTAGCTGTTGGTGGTTGGATTCGTCAGGCAGGTGAGCGCGGGCGCGTGCTTCAAAATTCCGCCGATGAAAAAGAGCGCGGTTTCACTAAGGCCGGCGTAACCGTTGCCGGCAAAGAGGGGTTTGCCGTCTTTCCAAAGTGACATGTGGGTATGCATGCCGCTGCCATTATCTGCGAAGATCGGTTTCGGCATGAACGTTACCGTTTTGTTGTGACGTCGGGCAACGTTGCGCAGGATGTATTTGTAATACTGCATGTTGTCACCCATGCGTTTGAGCGGCGCGAAGCGGATGTCGATCTCGGCCTGACCTGCAGTTGCCACTTCGTGGTGTTGGCGCTCGATGGCAACGCCGGCTTGCTCGAGCTCCAAACACATTTCGTTGCGAATGTCTTGCAACGTGTCCATCGGCGAGACCGGAAAATAGCCTTCCTTCGCTCGGATTTTGTAACCGAGGTTTGGAAATTCTTCGCGCGCACTGTTCCAGTGTCCCTCGGCGCTATCGACCACGTAGGACGATGCATTCCCTGTATTCGCAAACCGCACATCGTCGAAAATAAAAAATTCCGCTTCCGGTCCGAAGAACGCAGTGTCGGCGATACCAGTCGATTGCAAATACGCCTCGGCCTTTTCGGCCACGCCACGCGGGTCGCGATCATATGGCTCGCGGGTGATTGGATCCACAATCGTGCAGATCAAACTTAGGGTCGTCGCGGCGTTGAAGACATCGATCCATGCTGTCGCCGCGTCCGGAATCACGAGCATGTCTGAGGCATTGATCACGCGCCAGCCGCGGATGCTCGACCCATCGAAGCCGAGCCCATCCGTGAAGATTTCCTCATTGTATTCGGTGAGCGTGGTCGTGAAATGCTGCCAGGTACCGAGCAGATCGGTGAATTTGAAGTCGATCAATTTCACGTCGCCGTCTTTGATCATTTTACTGACGTCGGATGGAGTTGTCTCTTTGGCCATAATTTTCGTTCAAGCGTTGAAGGGTTGAAGCCTTAAAAGCTAAACTGTTAAGACGTTCCGTGCGAACTCGTCAACTTCCGAAACCGTTTCAACGCGTCAACGGTTTAACGAACGGCGCGAACTGCACCGTCACACAGCTTTTTCGCCGATCTCTTCGGTGCGGATGCGCACCGCGTGTTCAACCGGGAGTACGAACACCTTGCCATCCCCGATCTTGCCGGTCTTGGCTGCGGCCACGACCACGTTGACAGCCTTTTCAATCAAATCATCCGCCATTACGACTTCGACTTTCACCTTCGGCAGAAAATCTACCGTGTATTCGCTTCCCCGGTAAATCTCGGTGTGCCCTTTTTGCCGCCCAAAACCTTTTACCTCAGTGACAGTCATCCCCTCAATGCCGAGCTCTGCGAGCGCTTCCTTGACCTCTTCGAGCTTGAAGGGTTTGATGATGGCCTCCAGTTTTTTCATCTTTCGGTAACCTTGGCGCTGCGCGGCCCTTTGCAATCGAAAGCGACCAGCAGCACGCGCTCTCATAGCAATGCCCCGGTGTGGATGTCAAGCAGTGTTTGATGTCGCTGAAATCGCTGAGGCGTTAAGACGGTGAAGCGACTAGCGTTTCAACGGCAATTTCGTTTCAACGCGTTAACGCTTTAACGCTTCAATGAAGCCGGATACGTAGGTAAATTTGCTAAAATAATTTGACGTTCTAATACTCAAAAGTAATGCCTCGCGACTCGTTCGTTCACCTTCATCTGCACACCGAGTATTCGCTGCTGGATGGAAGTATCCGAATGAAGGAGCTGATGAAAAAAGCCGCGGAATTCGAGATGCCTGCCGTGGCGATCACCGATCACGGCAATTTGTTTGGCGTGATTGAATTTTATCAGGAGGCGCAGCGCGCCGGGGTGAAACCGATCATCGGCTGCGAGGTTTACGTGGCCCCAGGATCGCACAAGGACCGTCCGCCATCTCGACGCGAATCGGCGTATCACTTCACGTTGTTAGCCGAAAACGAAATCGGCTACCGCAATCTCGTGAAGCTCGTGACCGCAGCGCATTTGGACGGTTTCCACTACGCCCCGCGGATCGATAAGGCGCTGCTCGCAGAACGCTCGGCTGGTTTGATCGGACTGAGCGGTTGTCTTGCCTTGCCGGCGAAATCAACAGCGCCATTCAGGCAAACAACATCGAGAAAGCAAAACAGAGCGCCGCCGAATATCGCGACATTCTTGGTGCGGACAATTTCTTCATGGAATTGCACGACCACGGCATGGAAGAGCAAAAGATGTGCAACAGCGCGCTGGTGCAGATTGCGCGAGATCTTGGGGTCGGAATGGTCGCAGCGAACGACGTGCATTTCCTGCGCCGAAGCGATCACCAGGCGCACGACGTGATGCTTTGCATCGGCACGGGCAAGATGGTGCAGGACGAAACGCGGCTGCATTATCTGCCGGAATTGTATTTCAAATCACCGGCCGAGATGCGGCAGGTCTTCCACGATTTCCCCGGCGCGATCAAAAACACTCTGGTCATCGGCGAACGTTGCGGTCTCGATCTTGAGTTTGGGCGCTCGAAATATCCGGAGTATCCAGTACCGGCTGGTAAAACGCGGGAAGGATATCTGCGCGAGCTTTGCTTCCAAGGCTTGAGCACGCGGTACGGCGAACGCGCGACAAGCGATCCAGAGCTGAAGCGTCGACTCGAGTATGAGCTGGGTGTTTTGGAAAAAACCGGTTTTGTCAGTTATCTGCTTATCGTTTGGGATTTTATTCATTTTGCGAAGGAAAAAGGTATTCCTGTCGGTCCGGGACGCGGCTCGGCCGCGGGCTCAATTGTGGCGTATGTTCTTGGCATTACCGATATCGAACCGCTCCAGTACGGGCTGATCTTCGAGCGATTTTTGAATCCGGACCGCGTTTCACCTCCGGACATCGATGTGGATTTCTGCGAAGCGCGTCGTGGTGAGGTCCTCGAATACGTGCGGCAGAAATATGGCGAGCGCCGCGTCGCGCAGATCATCACGTTTGGCAAGCTCAAAGCGAAAAGTGTGGTGCGAGATGTCGGCCGGGTGCTCGGGTGGAGTTATCGCGATGCCGATCGCATCGCCAAGATGATTCCAAACGAGCTGAACATTACGCTCGATGCCGCTGTGGGAAAAAACGCCGAGCTGAAACGGGCTCTCGCCAGCGAGCCGGCTACACGGCAGCTCTTCGACCATGCGAAAGTCCTTGAAGGTTTGTCGCGCAACGCCGGCGTGCACGCGGCAGGCGTTGTCATCGCCGATCGGGATTTATCCGATTACATCCCCCTTTGTCGCGACGTGAAAGGTAACGACGTGATCAGCCAGTACGCCATGGGGCCGCTCAACGATCTTGGCCTTCTAAAAATGGATTTTCTCGGGTTAAAAACGCTGACTGTTATCGAAGATACGCTCACGTTGATTGGCAAACGCCAGCCAGATTTCTCGCTCAAGACTATCCCGCTGGACGACGCCGCTGCGTTCGCTCTTTACAACCGTGGTGAAACCATCGGGCTGTTCCAGATGGAGTCCGGTGGCATGACCAGTCTCTCAAAGCAGTTCGATGTCAAAAAGCTCGACGATATCATCGCACTCATTGCGCTTTACCGGCCTGGGCCGATGGAGCTCATCCCCGAATATGTGAAAGCAAAAAAGGGGCTCACGCCGATAAAATACTTGCATCCGCTGCTCGAAGACATCTGCGCCGACACCTACGGGGTGATGATTTACCAGGAACAGGTGATGGCCGCTGCGAGCAAACTTGCTGGCTACTCACTCGCGCAAGGCGATCTGCTCAGGCGTGCCATGGGCAAGAAAGACAAGGAGAAGATGGCGAAAGAACGCAGGAACTTCATCGATGGCTGTGCCCGCACGAACAAAATCCCCGAGAAAAAGGCGAACGCCATTTTCGATTTGCTCGAGAAATTTGCCGGTTACGGATTCAATAAGAGTCACAGCGCAGCTTATGGTGTGATCAGTTACCATACGGCCTACCTCAAGGCACATTACCCGGTGGAGTTCATGGCGGGTTTGCTGAGCAACGAAATCAATAACACCGAAAAAATTTCGGTGTTCGTCGGCGAATGCAAACGCATGGGGATTTCCATATTGCCGCCCGACATTAACAAGAGCGGGTTGAAGTTCACACCAGAAACTATAGCCGGCATCGGTGATGCCGGTGCCGGGATCAACCATCCCGGCTACAACGCCATTCGTTACGGCCTCGCAGCGATCAAAAACGTCGGTGAAGCAGCGATGGCCATGGCCATCCGCGAGCGCGAGCAGCGCGGCGAGTTTGCTTCGCTGGAGGACTTCTGCGGCCGGCTCGATTCGCGCGTGGCCAATCGCAAGATGCTGGAAAGCCTCGTCAGGGCCGGCGCGTTTGATTTCACCAGACGTGATCGCGCGGAACTCTTCGCCTTGATCGACGATGCGCTTGCATCCTCGGCGGCTCTCCAGCGCGACCGGTTGTCCGGACAGGTCTCGCTCTTTGATCAACACACGCACGCGGCCACAGCAGCCAGGCGACAACCGATCAAATCGTGGAGCGAACACGAGAAACTTTCCTATGAGAAAGAGCTTCTCGGATTTTACGTCAGCGGCCATCCGCTTGATGCCTATGCCGATCTTTTGGCAGCCCAAAATTATCGGTCGATTGCTTCCCTGGGCGAGCTTGAGGATCGGGTGCAGTTTAAGATTGCTGGAGCGATCGTAGAGGTCGAAAAAAAATTCACCAAAAAGGATGGCAAACCGTTCGCCGTTGTACGGCTCGAAGACCTCTTGGACATTCTCGAGGTGGTCGTGTGGAACGAACTTTATCTGAAGGTCTCGGATGTTCTTGTGCCGGGGCGCGTTGTTGAATTGAAAGGAACATTGGACAGGCGCGATGAAATGCTTCGAGCTACAGCTATCGAAATTAAGCCGCTGGCACCCGTAAAACCGAATGGCGCAACCGAGAGATCCGAAGATGCATCACAGGTAAGCGCGATTCTTCTGCGATTTTCTTCCGGCACTACGGGCGATGAATTGCGGCAGGTCCGCAACATTCTTGTCAGCTCACCCGGACGTCACCCGGTTCAACTGCTGTTTGACCGCGACAACGGCAATTCGCTGCGCTTCGACGCAGGCGTGGAATTTCGTGTGGATGTTACTCCAGATTTGGAGCAAAAGCTCTCTCGCTGGCTGGTCATTGAAGAACGCCCGTAAGATTGCTACCGTCGCTTCTCTCGTTTTTTGGGAGTGGTCTGCCGAGCAGCTTCAGCCCGGGGAACGGCGCCCAGTAACAATGTTTGCTCCTCGGGGCCTGCTCCGTGACAAAGCGGAAATCTGCGGGTCGTGGTGTCGGGCGTTGAAACAATCGAAGGCTGGCTATCAAGCTCTTCTCTCAAGCTGACGCTCCAGCCAGATTGAAACAGAGCGCCGCGAAACTCCATCGCCGTCGCGGCAGGCGCGAGCGGCAGCGCCGCTGGCACGATTTCAATTTTGTCGATGCAGTCAACGGGGCGTGACATGAGATCGAACATCGGTGTTGCTCCGGCTAGATTAAGTGTGACGTCGTAGATGTCTTCAAAATCAATTTTTCCGCGAAGCGATAGGTCTACATCCTTGGTAGCGACATTCAGAAACTCCAGCGAAGCGCGAGTCCCATCAAAACTGATTCGGCCACCGGCTTCTTTTGCATTAATAAAAACGTCGGCACTGCGGGACAGTTTTCCGTTCACCAGCTGTACCTCGCCGATGATTCGAGGGTGCTGTAGCGTTTCCGAAAGAGAAATGTTTCCGCTCAAAATTCCGTCCTCAAAAATTTTCGAATGAGAAAACCACGGCGCGCTCGCCAGGAAGATTGCCGGAAACTCCAATGAAATGTTGATGGGAGACATCTGAAACGCGCTCGAAGTGATTCCGAAGGGCATGGCAAAATTTACTGCGAAATTGATTGGGCTCGATTTCGGTAATTGAATCGACCCATGTGTATCCCACTGACTTGAGTCGATCGTCGCTTGAACTTCTACCGGAATTGCGGCCGGTTTTTGCCCCGATGCTCCATGAAGACTCGCAAAATAATCGCGCACATCATCGACACGCGCGTTGAGCGTACCGAAATAATTGTGTTCCAGCGACAGATCGATGCTGCCTTCACCTGACAGAAAATCGTTCTTGCGGGTTAGATCAAGCTGTTCGATCTGCAGTTCGCTCGGTTTCAGGCTTACTCTCGCATTGAGGCTGTCGATCTCATGCGCGAACAACGTAAGCGAAGCGCCCTCGAGCGTCAGGTGACCGCCGAAGTTGCGGCCATGTGTATCCATCGATCCTTGGATGTTGATTTTTCCGTCGAAATCAGCGGGGTTTGCACCAAAAAGACCAAGGAATTCGCCGAGTTGATTAATCGAGGCTGCAATGTTTCCGCGGAAATCAGGTCTCAGCCATTCTGACGAGCTACCGGGTAACGCTGCTTCGCCGCTTAGCGTGAACTGGTTGCTCTTTTGCCTGATGTAAAGTTGCTGAAGCTCGATCTTGCGGTTGTAAAGGGCGGCGCCCAGCATGATGGCTTCTGCTGTGCGATCGTGCCATGTAAGACCAGTCAACTCGCACCAGAGCGAGGCGGTCGCACGGTCTGGTTCGGCCAGGTTGCCGCGAAATGTGAAGTTGCCGGCGTGAAGTAAACCATTGACGCGACCCGCGAACCCGAGCGCGCCTGAGATTTGCGCCAGCGAAAGGTCCGCCGCCCCGCCTGCAATCTTCCAGTTAGAATATCGCGAGTGCCACTCGTGCGAAATGTTGGCACGGAGTTTTCCGCCAAAAGCATCGACGTCGAATTGTAATCCCACGCGCTGATTCCCCAGATGTGAGAGATCCGCAGTGGCGGACTGCAAGTCGAGACCGCGCGTCAAGGTAAGTCCAGCGAGCGTTAATCGGCTGCTTTCCCAGTGAGTCGCGCCGCGAACCTGCGAAAAAGTTTGGCGCACCCATGGCGACGTAATCATGAGCTCAGCTGTGCTGAAGCGACCGGGTTCCGTCTCGCTCGCAGACAGAAAAGCATTTCGCAGCAAGATCAGAGTCGGTCCATTCTCGACGCGCATTTCTAGTTTTGCGATACTCATGCTCTCCGGGAGCAATCGGTGCAGAGTCGCCCAGGCACGCTCATTTAATGCTCGCACGTTTGGATTTGTGCGGTGTATTTCGGCGCGCAATTCCCGAACAGAAACATTTCTAATGTCCCGGCCGCCCATGCGCAGAAGAATGTGTTTTAAATTCAAGGTGACTCGCGCATCCATCGCGGTGATATCCACGCGAAGTGCATCATCGCGGCTGCTTTTCAGTTGGAATTCATGAATCACAATCGGGCGCAGAAATGGCGCTTCAATTTTGTCGATTGTGGCGACGAATCCCTCCTGGCGGGCGAACCACCAGACCCACAGGCGAATGCCATTGGAAATCATAATCGGTGCAAGCGCAATCGCCAACGTGACGATGAGTAGTACCAACAGGCTAGCGAGAAAAAATCGATTTCTTAGAGGCATTTACAGCGTCCTGGAAAATGACGAATGACAAATCACGAATAATGAATGAATGGCGAAGCTCGAATGACCCCAAGGTCACCTGGCATTCAACTCTCTTTCGGTTTCGTCATTTGATTCGTGTTCATTCGACGTTCGTCCCCGTTATTCATTTCGGTTTTTTTTCTGGAGAGCCTTTGAATACCAAGCGCAGCGGCTGCGCCGTGTGAATCCGTTCTTCGAGTTGCCGCTGCAATCTTTGCTCGGCTTCACCGGGCAGGCCGGTTTCTACTGCTTTTTTCCAAGCCAACTGGGGCAGGACGGACAGTTCGCTTTGAAGATCCTGCGCTGAAATTCGGTTCCACAATCCGTTTTCGAATGCGAGAAAGTCCAGTTGTTGCTGCTCGACTCCGAGGATTTGAGCGTGCGGCAGCTGTACGGTGATTTGCTCCGGGCCAACATCGATGGACAGGCCTTCTTGCAGATCAAAACCGGCTTTGGCGATGAAATTGCCATGCAGTTTCACGCGCTTCGAACTGCCCACCCAGGTGTGAAGAAATTCGTGTTCGACGTCAATTCTCCGTGAGAGAACAATCAGCTCGCTGACCGGCGCGGTCTGTTCCATGTAAATCCGGTTGTTGATGATGATGCGCGGCTGCAAATGCGCGATATCGACAAAAACGGCTCCCAAATTCTTGCCCAACTTCTCCAGCGCCGCGGTGCTTTGCCGCGCTGTGCGCGCCGGCCAGCTCTCCACGCGCAAAAAGATGATAACGGTCGTGATTGCAACAATCAGGGCTACGACCGTGAACACAATTGGCCACGAGACCCGCTGCGATTTTGCTGAGTTCGACATTGGGTGTTTGACTTTGAGTGTTGAGCGTTTTTTCTCAAGCGGCAATCGAGCAGGCGCATGATTGCGGGCAAGAGCAAAAAGAAACAGGCAAACTTTTGTCTGCAAAAAATTACCGCCCCCCACGCCCGATAGGCGTGAAGGGCGGCTGTTCCCCCCAGAACAATTGTAAGAAAACTTAAGGCTACTAAGCGAGGTTCCGCCGGCTCGCAACAAAATTTTGCACAATTTTTTTAAATTTTTTGCCGTGCCGAAGTTCAACAGAAAATGACGAGTAATCACACGATTGCGATAAACTCGGACAACGGATGAAGTTGCGTAAGGGCGCGACGCGGTTTCTAGTTTTACATGCGTGATTTGGGTGATGAACGCTTGTCGCGCAGTTTTGCCGGCTCGTTGCTTGTTGCTCATCCCAACATGCTCGACCCGAATTTTCGACGCACGGTGCTTTTCGTTTCCGAGCACGAAGCGCACGAGGGAGCGCTGGGCGTAATCATCAATCGCCCGCTTGATCGACCAGTGGCCGAACTGGTGTCGGGCACGCCACCGCCGGAATTCGCTGATGTGCCGGTGTTTCTGGGAGGTCCGGTCGGAAAAAATCAGCTGATGTTTGCGGCGTTTGAATGGCAGAAGGGCACAGGTCTGAAACTCAATCACAACATTGCGCTGGACGAAGCGAGCGGCCAAGGGCAAAAAAATCTGGTTACAGTTTGCGCGTTTGTGGGCTACGCAGGCTGGGGAGCCGGTCAACTCGAAAACGAGGTGAAGCAGAAAGCGTGGGTGATTCAAAACGCCAATCCTTCGCTGCTGAAACTGGATCGTCTGCCAAATCTTTGGTTCGACATCATGCGGACTCTCGGTCCGTGGTACAGAATGCTCGCTGCCGCACCGGATGATCCATCCTTGAACTGAGCGCCGAGTCATGAGTGATAAGTGACGGGTCCCAGATTGTTTTGTCTTGTCACTTAACACTCATCACTTTTCACTCTCTGGAATGATTATCGGTGTCCCAAAGGAGATTAAAGAGCAAGAGCAGCGCGTTGCGCTCCTGCCGTCAGGTGCGATTCAACTCACCCGGCGAGGTCATTCCGTGTTGGTGGAAAAAGATGCCGGCATCGGTTCCGGTTATCCCGATCAGGAGTACGCCAGAGCAGGCGCCGAAATTGTGGAGCAAGCAAAAGACGTTTTCGCACGCGCCGACATGATCGTGAAAGTCAAAGAGCCGCTCGCGGCAGAGTTCCCGTTGTTGCGCAGGGGCCAAATTCTTTTCACCTATCTGCATCTCGCAGCAAGTAAAAATCTCACTGAGGCGTTGCTGAAATCAGGCGCGACCGGCGTCGCGTACGAGACCATTCAAGTGGACCATCGGCTGCCGCTCTTGGAGCCGATGAGTGAGATTGCAGGTCGGATGTCAGTGGTGATGGGCGCCAATTTTCTCGCCAAGTACAACGGTGGCAGTGGCGTCCTGCTTGGCGGCGTGCCTGGCGTTTTGCCCGGGCGCGTCGTCGTCGTGGGTGGGGGAACTTCGGGCGTGAACGCGTTGCGCATGGCCAAAGGCCTCGGCGCCGATGTCACAATTCTGGATATTGATGTCGAGCGTCTGAGATTTCTCGATGTTGCAATGGATAACTTGCACACTCTCTATTCAAACGAAGCGAATTTGGACGACTTGATGCCCGATTGTGATTTGCTCATTGGCGCCGTGCTGTTGCCGGGCGCTAAGGCTCCAAAGCTGATTACGCGCGCGATGTTGCAAAAAATGAAGCGTGGCAGTGTGCTCGTGGATATTTCTATCGATCAAGGTGGTTGCGCCGAAACCGCGCGCCCCACGACGCACCTCGATCCAATTTATGTCGAGGAAGGGGTCACGCATTATTGCGTAGCAAACATGCCCGCTGCGTACGCCCGCACGGCGACACAAGCACTGACAAATGTGACGTATCGTTATGTGGAGTTGCTGGCGGATTTGGGCCTCGAGGGCGCGTGCAAAAAACAACCGGCGCTGATCGGTGGAATTAATACGCGCGATGGCCGTCTCACCTGCGGGGCCGTAGCGGAGGCGCACGGCTTGAAATCGGAGCTACCCTTTTAGTGCTCGCCACGAGCTATTTCCTCTTCAATGCACATTGCGCGCAGTCCAAAAACGGCGCTTGCTGCAATTGATCAATTAAAGCAATATGCGTCTTCAATTATGAAGAAATACATCTGTATCCTGGCCGGTGCCGCGCTTCTCGCGGCGTGTGAGCAAAAAACCGAAACTGTTACGCCTGCGACAACGCCGGCTCCGACTACTGCGCCTGCAACGACCGACACGACGAGTCCTGCTGAATCCGAAGCTCCTGCTGCAACCACAGAATCGCCGGCTGGAACAACGGAAACGCCTGCCGAATCACCGGGCTCATAAGCTGCCGGCTTGATTTTTTGGGAAATCTTCCACCGAGTTTTCGGAGGAAGACTTCTCTTGTACGCGGGCCGCGGATTTCGTGCGGCGATGCTGGACGAAGTCGTCTTGGAATCAGTCGATCGATCGTAGGAGGATTGGCGGTACAGATGGCACCCCGAGCTTCATTCTCCTTCCTAAAAAACCGGCGTCTAACGCATCGGTCGGAATACGAGCGTGTCAGACGAGATGGGGCCACGCAACGCGGCAAACTCCTGATGTTAAATGTGGCGTTGGTGGAGAATTCCGGCCCGTCTCGCGCGGGATTCGTTACTTCACGCCGCATCGGTGGCGCGGTCGTTCGCAATCGCGTCCGACGTCGTTTCCGAGAGATGGTGCGCCAGCACCAGCACGAATTGCGAGGCGGCTTTTGGTTCGTGCTAATCGCCAAAAACGAAGCCGCCAGCGCGAGCTACCGTTCGCTAGAAGATGAATGGTTGCGCCTCGCGAGGCGCGCTTCTATTCTGCTTGGATGCTCGGACTAATTCGTTTCATCATTCGCCTGTATCAGTACACTCTCTCGCCGGTAATTCGTCTGCTTTGCGGTGCGGATTGCGGGTGCCGATTTACACCGACTTGTTCGAGATACTTTCTGGAAGCAGTAGAGACACATGGCGTCGGCTATGGAAGCTGGTTGGGCATTAAGCGCCTCGCCCGCTGCCAACCTTGGGGTGGCTGTGGGTACGACCCAGTGCCGTTGCGCGGTGTTGGCGGTAGTCAGGCTACCGGCCTGACTCGGCTGGCAGGCTGCCAGCCTGCCGAGTCAAGTAACTCGGCTGATCTCCGCCGCGTCTGATCGTGCAAGACCGAATTTATGGATCGAACCGCATGGATTGTCGTTGCTCTTTGCGTGGTTGGCCTTCTCCTCTGGGAATTCTACTTTGCAAAGCAGATGGCGCCCAGACCGGCTCCTGTGACGGCCGCATCCGGACACGCTTCGCCAACGCCGTCGCTGGCGGTTCGCGTGCCTTCCCCATCTCCGCTTGCCACACCGGAAGCGGTGCCGCAGGGCGTCGAGACAGCTCCGACCTTTGCTGAAAAGGTCGAGGCTCTTCGCAATTCGGACGTCGAGTTACGCCTGACGAATCGGGGAGGCGGCATCGCTGAAGCGGTGATGCTCAGTCATCTTGCCGAAGACGCTAAGCGGGTAGTTTTGAATTCCGCGAAGCACATACCGATCGGCGCGATGGTTGATGATCCTGCAAAGCCGGTGCTTCCGGAATTTGTATTGTCGCGTGAGTCGGAAAGCAGCATCCGATGCGAGCGTGCCACACCTGATGGAATCACGGTACGAAAGAGGTTTTCGTTAACGCAGACCACCGAAAAAAAAGACAATTTTGTTGTCGATCTGGATGTCGATGTGCTTAACACAGGCGCGCAGCCGTACGCGAATGCTGATTATTTCGTCGCGCTCGGCTCGGCGGCTCCGATTCATCCGCGGGACTACCCGTACTATACGCGAGTGGTCTGGTGCATGAATGGAAAGGCCAGAGACCGCAACGTGAGCGCATTTCAGGGTAGCGCTGGTGTCTTCGGCATCGGCGCCCATCCGCCGCAGCCGGTCTTTCAGGAAAATTTTGCCGGAGCAGAATGGGCAGCCGTGTCAGACCAGTTTTTCGCGACCATCATCGCGCCGCTGAACGCGAAAGCCACGGGGATTTGGGGTCGCTCATTCGAAGTCTCAGCCGATCGAAACATGTTCGGCATCGAAGGGGCGATGCGCATGCCGGGCTTCAATTTACAGCCGGGGCAAACATACACGGCGCGTTTCCAGATCTGGGAAGGGCCAAAAATTTATCACCGATTGGCCCACCTAGAGCAGAACGAGGCCGAGATCATGAATTTTGGCGTGTTCAAAATTGTCAGCCAATTTCTGCTCAATTTCCTGAACACCATTCACAGTTTTGTGAAGAGTTATGGTATTGCCATTCTCGTGCTGACGCTTGTCGTGCGTCTGGTGCTCTGGCCGCTCCAGACCAAGGCCAATCAGACAATGCGCAAGACCGCATTGCTTGGACCGAAAATGCAGGAGCTGCGTGAGAAATACAAAGATGATCCCACACGCATGAACCAGGAGGTGATGAAGCTTTACAAGCAATACGGTATCAATCCCGTGGGCGGTTGTTTACCGATGGCGATTCAGATCCCGATTTTCTTCGGGCTCTATCAAATGCTGGCGCAGGCTGTGGAATTGCGAAACGCGAAGTTTCTGTGGGTACAAGATCTTTCCCAACCGGACACCGTAGCGCATCTGCCTGTGCTGGGCTGGCCGATCAATATCATCCCGCTTTGCATGGCGGCTACTCAGGTGTGGTTAATGACGATGACACCCAAGACGGGTGATGCCACGCAGCGTCGCATAATGATGTTTACGCCGCTGATCTTCCTATTTTTCTGCTACAATTTTGCGGCAGCTCTGGCATTGTATTACACGGCACAAAATCTTTTCAGCATCCTGCAATTTTATCAGAACAAACGACAACCCATGCCGACGCTCGAAAAAGTTGCGCCTGCCGGAAAGCGAAAGCGATGATGACACCGAAAGATCTGCTCGACACGATGCTCGGTTATCTCGGTTTCGTGGTGCAAATCGAAGAAACCACGAACGAGGGCGGCAACCCGACGCTGCAGATTTACACCGAGGAAAGTCGGCGACTGATCGGACGCGACGGAGAAACGCTCGAGGCGATACAATTTTTGCTTAACCGATTGCTGCAAGCCAGAGACAAGAACGCGGAAAAAGTCATCGTCGATTGCGAACATTATCGTTCCATGTGTGAAGATCGGATCGTACAGCGCGTGCGCGAGCTGGCGGAACGCGTGCGCATCACCGGCCGCTCGCTTCAGCTCGAGCCGATGAATTCCTACGAGCGGCGCCTCGTCCATAATGCTTTCAAAGACGATCCGGAGGTTGCCACTTGGAGCCCGTCTGATTCTGCGCGGATTAAGCAGATTACGCTACTCAAACGTCAGCCGAAAAAAGAAACGGCACAAAAAGAGTAGATCACGACGATAACTCGCTCGCGGTGGCGAGAGCGCGTCGCCTCTACTGCTTTCCCTGTCCCTTAAATGTCCTTTGCTGGATCTATTCTTGCCCGAGCACCCCGATCAACGCGAGCGAGAGCATTAAGAGCACGATTACATCGTATCGAGCCACGGTACACAGCCCTCATTTCGGCATTTCTGTACACGATTAAGTGGTCTCGATCCGCTAACTGATCTTCACCAACTCCTTATCCTTCAGTCCCTCGTGCGAATGGTGCAGATCAAGATCGTTAGCCGGCGGCTTGGAAATCTCCCGCCTAGCCAATCCCCCGACTGCGCTTTTCGCTGGAGTCGTCCCACCATCCACCAACCAGACCGCGCCGGTGACATAGCTGGCATCGTCCGACGCAAGAAAGGCATAAACATTGGCAACTTCCGCAGGCGTTCCGCGTCGCCCGAACGGCACGGAGCTCAGTAACGCTTTCTCGACCTTGGCATCGACCGCACCGGTTTCCTTGTGTGTCCAGGCAGTATCGATCGGGCCGGGGGCGACACAATTGGCGCGCACTCCGTATTGCGCTTGTTCCACGGCGACGCCCATCATGAATGCGTGCAGGAACGCCTTCGTTCCCCCATAGGGGGTGTTTCGCGGTTGGCCATTTACCCCGCCCTCAGAACCTGCGCTAATGACGTTGCCCCTTGTCTTGCGTAGATGTGGCAAGGCATACTTAGTCATGAGAAATGCCGAGCGGACATTGCAACGAATATGTTCATCGAACATTTCTATCGGCATATCGTCGGTTTGGGCATTAGCCAGCAACACGCCAGCATTGTTAATCAAAATATCCAGTTTGCCGTAGCGCTTGATAGCCGTGTCCACGCATCCACGAGCTGCCGCTTCATCTGAAACATCGCCCTCGAAAGTAATCGCTTCACCGCCATCATCGGCGATCGCCTTTGCCACATCTTTAATCGGATCGCCGGACAAACCATTGATCAGTATTTTGGCGCCTTCGCGCGCGAATTTTTTGCAAATCGCTTCGCCGATACCGGTTCCACCGCCGGTCACAATGGCGACCTTATCTTTCAATTTGATTCCCATAACTCTTCTCTCCCTTTTCTTAACCTAGCCGGTGTGTTGCTTTCGAAGCCAATGCCACCCAATACTAAATCGCTCACGACCTACTGTTTGGTTTTGGATAACCAATGTCATTATGCCAATCATCTAACCGACAGATGAAGGCAACGCTCCGGCTGCGTCCGAAGATGTCTTGTCGGGCCTTACACCCGACTACGACAGCTTTCCCTTCGAGCGTGCCGCATCTGTGCCGGTTCCCGCACGCATTTCCGGTCGCCAGCGGAATTTGTGAAGTAATAGATTGTCTTTTGCTTCCACGGCGTCGGCAGTGATTTCGCCGAGGACCGGCGCAAATTTGAATCCATGCCCGCTATCACCGGCGGCAATGACTAATCCTTCTCGTTCCGGATCACGCGCGATCCAGAAATGTCCATCGTGGGTGTCGCAGTACATGCACACGCGCCTATAAACAATCGGCGCGTCTGCGAGGGCAGGAAACGTCGCTGCCAAAAATTTTCGCAAATTTCTTTCGTCCTCGGAATTCACAACTCGTCCGGGCGACTCGGGCGACATTGCTCGTCCGGGGCCGTGATTGGCGATCTTTACGACGCCATCGCGGTTGATGGGGAAACCGTAATACCCCGTCGTTGTAATGTCCGCGCCAAAAACAGGAAAACGTTTAGGCGCGAATAACTCAGGCTGTGAAGGCCTGAGGTGAAACACAGGCTGGCCCGTGGCGCGAAAAAAGTTTTTCGTAAACGGCAGCAGATATGGTGTCCACGCGCCGACGGCCATGACAACTGTGTCACCCGCAAGGCGTGTCATCCCGACCGAAGTCGATGGATCCTGTTGGGTTAGCTTAAGGTGTTTCGGGGTTCCTCGACTTCGCTGCGCTCCGCTCGGAATGCCAGCTTTGCGAGGCTGTTCCTCAAGCATGATGCCCTTCACGCGACCATCGCGTTCATCCAAAGCGGTGAATTTCCCTTCGCGCAAACTAACTCCCATCGATTTGGCGCGTCCGATTAATGTCGCAACAACACGGCCGCTCTCCGCATAACCCGCCTCGATCTCAAGAACTCCATCCCTATAAAGTTCCGAATCCCATGCCGGAAAGCGCCGCCAAAATTGCGACCCGTTCATCCGCACCACTTTCAGTCCGCGCTTTTGCTGCAGCTTGAAACTTTCGTATTCAAAATCGCCCGGCTTCATTTCGCGACGACGGACGAACATTACGCCGACTTCGTGGTATAGCTTCGCGTCGAATTCTTCATTCCATTTGCGCCAGAGCTTGATCGAGCGTTCAGCCAACGCGGTGTAATCTTCATCGGCGCCGTACGCTGTGCGCACGGCCTTGCTAATGTCGGTGGAGGCCGCCAAAGCGTGTGGTAGAGGGCCCTGATCGACGAGCACTACTTCGTGTCCGCGTTTCTTCAATTCGATCGCGGCAGTAACGCCATTGATTCCTGCGCCAACGACAATAACCCTCGACATGCTGAGACACCGCACGTTGTAGTGGCGTTTGTGTCAAGCGCCGATGTTGCATCTTGTAGGGCAACCGCTCCGGTTGCCGGCAGGCGAAGCGCCTGCCCTACAAAGAACAGGCCGTACGCAGCGCCTGTTCCCGTTCGAGCAGGGTCGGATGTGAGTAATAAAAACCGCTGTACAGCGGGTGTGGCGTCAGGTTGCTCAGGTTTTTTTCCGTCAGTTTGCGCAGTGCTTTAATGAGCGATAGCGCCTCACCCATGGTCGCGCGCGCGAAGGCGTCCGCTTCGTACTCGAAACGGCGCGACCACATGTGAACCAGCGGCGAAAACCAAAAAGTGATCGTCCCTGCCAGCAACGCAAACAGCAGCATCGCCGGCACAACGTTCGCTGCGGCAAACCCCGCATGATACTCGAAACCGAATGCGCGATAAAACCATTGCTGACGCGCCAGCCAGGCAACCGCTGCGAAGCCTATAAACACGCCGACGATCGAAACGCCGAGCAACTTCACGACGTGACGTTTTTTGTAATGCCCGATTTCATGCGCAACCACGGATTCAAGTTCCGGCTCGGCAAGCTGGCCTACGAGCGTGTCGAAAAGGACAATTTTGCGAAAACGTCCGAAGCCGGTGAAGAAGGCATTGGAGTGACGCGACCGTTTGCTGCCGTCCATTACTTCGATGCTGCGGGTTGGAAAATCGGTGCGCCGGGCCAGTGCAAAGAGGCGTTCGCGCAACGAGCCGTCCGGCAGCGGCGTGAACTTGTTGAAGAGCGGCATGATCACCGCAGGGGCGATCAGTAGCAAAAGCAATTGGAACGCGATCACGACCCCCGCCGCCCAAATCCACCAGTTTGGGCCAGTCCACTCGATCAGCTTCAATACCAGCGCAAGCGATGGAAACCCAAGCATTGCCGCGAGCAAAAGTCCTTTCACACGATCAAGTACCCACGTCCTTGCGGTTGTCGTGTTGAAGCCGAATCGGTCTTCGAGTTTAAACTGGGCGTACCACGCGAATGGCAGACTGACGATGCTTAGCACAACGCCCGTAGCGAAAAGAAAACCGGCTAACGCCCAAACGGACGTACCGAAAGCTACCGTGAATTTTCCAAAAGCCCACGGCAAGAACCCGCTGAATAACAGGCTGGTGAGGAGCACGGCATCAAACAACGTGACGACATCTCCAAATCGGCTCTTGGCCAGGGTGTAATCGACTGACCGGCGATACGTCGGTTCATCAACCATCTCGCGAAATGCGGGCGGCACTTCGTTCGCATGCGCACGCACATAACGTTCGTTGGCGCGGCTGAGCAACAGTTCTGCAATCGCGCGCGCGAGAATCAGAACTAACGCAATGATGGCGAACGGGGACATATGCAGGCGACGTAACACAGGCATCCTGCCTGTCTTCGTCGACCAGGCATCCCTGCCTGGTTTGGCAAACCGCAGGCTGGGAAGCCTGCGCGACCGGTCAAGCTGGAAGCGTGAGTTACTGTCATGTGTCAGCTTGCGAAAAGCATCCGATAGTAGCGATACCAATCACTTTGAAACCGCTCACTCGGATCGTACTTTCTCTTCAAATTCAGAAATTCTTTGAATTGCGGATAGCACGCGATGACCTGCTCGGGTTTTGCGAATTTGTGGTAGGTCAGGTAATAACTCCCGCGGCGAGCTATCGCCAAATCGATTAATCCGCGGAACGAACGCGCAGACGCTTCGATGCCGCTCGATGTATGAAGCGTGAGCAAATTGAAAATGATACAGGCATAGTTTTTTTTGGCCCATGCTAGAAAGCTTTCGTCATCTTTTTCGATCAATCGGACGGTGCCGTAGATCGCGATTGTGCGATTCGAGCGCAGCAAATCTGCCGCCTCCGTTAAAAAATCGGGAAGGTCTGCGCGTGGAACATAGATTTCGGTGATGATGAGGCTCGACTCATCACCACCGATTTGGTCGTGGATCTTCTGCGCGTAGTTCGGGAGATATGCGCCAAGCTGATTCGTGTCCGACCAATAGGTCTGTCCGTTTGTCGACAAATAATAATCGCTGTAGTGCTTGAAAGCCTTTTCCCGGTCCGTATAAGCAAGGCGGAGGAGGTCCAGCCAATCGTAATCGCTTAATTCTTTTTTGGCGACAATCGGTTCGTCTTCGCTGATCGGTTCGTAGCAGGAAAACACGCCGCGTTGAAGGAACTCCGGCGATTTTTCATCGACTAAAAATTGAAAATCGCCGTAGAGAAATTTTTGCGCGACGCGTTCTTCAAAACGCTTCGGCAAATCGGCTGCGCGAATGATCTCGACTACGCGTCTTAATTTTTGCCGGGGAACAAGGCGAAGTGTTACCGCATCGACCAATCCAAAAAGCCCATAACCACCGATTGCAAGTCGGAACAATTCACTATTTTCCTCGCGCGAGCAGCGAATCGATTTTCCATCGGCGGTGATCAGGGTGAATGATTCAATGTTGGAAATCAGCGGCTTCATCCGCAGTCCACGGCCGTGCACGTTGGAGGAAAGACTCCCACCGAGTGTGAAGGTGTCGGCGCCGGTTTGTTTCTGAGCGATGCCCCATTGCTTTTTCCCGTCAGTTTGAGCTTCGAGGTACGTGCGAATCAATTTCGGCCATTGGATCCCGGCTTCCGCTTCGAGCAAGCCGCGTTCACGATCGAAGGAAATCACGCGATCCAACTCGCGCGTATCGATGCAAACGCCGTCAGTGGCGAATTGCTGGCCACCCATCGAGTGGCGGCATCCCGAAACGGAAATCGGCAAGCCTTTTCGCGACGCGGAACCAACAATCTCGGCAAGCTCATCTCTGGTGCGCGGTCTTAGAAGTTCGCGGACCCGAGTGCGATTGAGTTGCGAATGGACGTCGTTAACCCATATCTCTTTCTCGGGTACGCCGAACGCGTGCGGCGCAAGCGCCAAGAGCGCCGCCGTGCGTATGAATTCACGGCGGGTCAGCATCGGGGAAGCTTAACTGCGCCAGTTAGATTACAGCCAGACAAATTACCTCGCCTTTTGCGATGATTTCATCACTGAGATCCGATGCCATGTCTCGCAGATCATTGTGATCGAAAAATCGAATCACGCGCCACGGCCGTATAAACTCAGCAAGTTCACTTCGCGTAGTTCCCCAGAGGAACGGCTCGCCGCGTCTGCGTAACCACGAGTCAACAAGTTTGGTTTGCGAATCGAAGCGAAGTTGGCCATAGCCCTGTTTTTCCATGAACGTAAACGCAAACTCGCTACCGGGAGCGCTTAGGGTGCTCGCGGTTTTCATCAAGGAGGAGACGATGTCTGCGGGGAAATACATCAGCAAACCTTCGGCTATCCAGAATGTGCGTTTAGCCGGATCGAACCCATTGCTGATCAACGCTTCCCTATCGGGACCAGCGGCACTCAAATCAACTGCGATGAAATGCACTCGTTCAATTCCGATTTCGGAACAGGCACGCACTTTGTGACACTGCGTAGCCGGATGATCGATCTCCCAAAATAACGCAGTCGAAAACTCCTGCTGCAATTCAGAACTGAGCGGATCGAAGCCTGCACCGAGTATTACGACTTGGGCGACACCGCTAGCAAGCGCTGAGCGTACCAGCTCACCGATGCATTTCTTTCGTAAGGCATAGTGCAGCAAAATTCCTGGGATGGTGATACGCTCGATAAACTTCGCGATCGGCCGAAACCAGATCTGCCGAACGATTTTCAAGAACAGACGCGTCTTTGCGGAATGCTTCTCCAAGACGCGAGCGCATAAATCTGCCGACGCCTTGGAAACGAAACGCGAGTATTTAGCGTCGTGATGCAAAAGAACCAGGCTCGCCGCTATGAGCAGTGCTGTGCGACTAGCCTGTTCGTGTTGCACCTATGTGCGTCCGGTTAACCGCCGAATTGAAAGATTAATTTGCGTCGGCGGTGCAGAGGGGCTTCTACTCGCGAGCGCTGGCCACGCCGTTCGAGTCTGCCGCTCTAGCTTGAGCGGAAAGGAATTCGCGAACGTGATTCAATTCATCTCGTGAACCACCCGCTTTTGAAGTTTGTGCGGCCAGCTTCGTGTAGTAACGGCTTGCATTCTCATTGTCGCCGGCTAGCTCGGCGGCTTGCGCCGCTCCATATAAACCTCTGAATCTTCCCGGGTAGATCTTGAGCGCGGCTTCAAATTCTCGCTGCGCTTCCTTCGGTAGTCCCGTTTCCAGCAGCAGAGTGCCGAGTTGTTCGCGAATCGGAACGAACGCTCCGGGCGAAACAGGATGCTTGCCGAGTATGTCTTCGGAATCCGCGGCCCGCCGCAGCATATCGATTGCTTCGTCCTTCTTGCCTTCAGCTGCCGCCACGCGTGCCGAAGCCGCTTGCATCTGCAGGTCGAGATGACTTTTGAAATAATCGAACTTTGGATCTTTCGTCGCGTCGCGTAATTGCTGCATTCGTGCGATCGCTTTTCGTGCGCCATCGAGGTCGCCGGTGTGCGCGCGTCCGAGCGCGTGACCGTACTCGATGAGGGCTTCCATGAATGGAAATGAATTCCAATGCGGCAGCTCCGGAATTTGCAAGGCCGCCGCTGCCTCCCAATCGTTCCGCTCAAACGCATAACGTGTTGGAATCGCGGCCAGCGCGTAAGCTGCGCTGAATTCCAGTTCCGGATTTGTCTTCCGCACTTTCGCGACACGATCGACGATCTCTTTCGCCTCGGCATCGCGGGCCTCCTGCAAATACGAGTAGGCCATGTAATCGAGCGCGTGTAATTCTTCAGCTTCGGTAGCGTCGCGATGGCGCATGGCAGCGTAGGCGCGCGAAGCTTCAGCGGAAGCGCGATTTGCAGCGATAGATTCATCCCACATTCCCAAACGCGTAAAGATGTGCGACGGCATATGCAGTGCGTGCGGCACCCACGGCGCAATAGAATCATATGTCTGGGCTGCAGTCAGGCCGCGTTGAGCGAACTGAGGGAAATCGTAGGAATGGATCAGGTAGTGAACGACCCCGGGATGGTTCGCGTTTTGTTTCCAGAGCTTTTCCAATATGCCGGCAGCCTCAAGCTGTTTCGATAAACTCGTGTCGTTAGGCGTGGCGTAACCAGTAGCCAGCACCGCGAAAGCGTAAAAGGTTTGCACTTCGAAATCGTCCGGATACTTGTCGCGCAGCTGTCGCATTGCTTTCTCGTAGGCGACTACGCGATCGCGTGGTCCGACCGGTCCGTGACAGGATTGTCCAACCGGGGCTGCGGTCGAACTCTCAGGGGCGTTGTAATAGGTGTTGAGTGCCATGATGAAGCCGCGTTCGCGATCCGAACCGGCCTTCAACGACATTGCTTTTTCAATGGCAGCTTTACCCGCGCGCATTTCGTCGGGAGCAGGCGGTGTCCAAATCGGATGCCACCATGTCATGGCGATTCCCCATTGCGCCATCGCGCATTTCGGGTCTCGGTCCGCCACCGAAGTAAAAACGCGCCGCGCCTCTTCATAGAAAAACGAATGAAGCAATGCTACACCACGAGCGAAATCAGATTGGACGTCCGGCGTGCACGTTATCGGGAACGTCACGCTTCCGACGCCGCGCAAATCGCCCGGTTCGGGAGCGGTGGCGGATTTGGCGTAGTTTAAGGGGAGAAAACTACTGACCAATCCGACAAGAAGGAGTATGCGCCGAGCATACAGAAATATTTTCACGCTGTAGCTTGGTCGTTTCGGGCAAATTGGCAAACCGCTTCGGCGACTGAAACAGATCAATGTAGCGCATGCGTCCCGCTTGCAGCCCCACAACCGTGCAAGCCAGAGACTCGCGCTACCTTACTACTCAAATCCAAAAATGATTTTGCCGCTGCGTTTGCCTTCTGCGGCACGTGTGACCGCGGTTTTGACTTCGTTTAGTGGATAAGCTTCCTCGACTTTTGTTTTGAGCAGACCGCGTCTGGCCATATCGAAAAGCGGTCGAAACGTGTCCATGCGCTCAGACGGAGTGGCGTTGTCGTACCATTTATTGATCCAGATGCCGCGAAATCGCAGGTCTTTGAAAATGAGAAGACCGGTCGGAATTTTCAGCGGCTGCAAGCTCATCGCGCCAAAGCTCACTAGCGTGCCGTTAGGCGCGAGACAATTAGCGAGACGCAGCGCGCTGTCGCCGCCGACGGAGTTTAGCCCCAGACGAATGGACGCGCCGCCGGTCGCGCTCTTCACTTCTTCGCGAAGATTTTCGCCATCGACCAGCACGGTATCACCGCCTTCTGCGCGCAATTCATCAATCAGCTCCGCTCGGCGAATGACGTTCACGGTTTTATAACCGAGCTCGTGCGCGATTTGAATTACGCCGCGGCCCGCCGCCGAATTCGCTGCGTTTTGAATCAGCCAATCTCCTTTCTGCAAATCGACATAGTCATGCAGCAATCGCCACGCGGTTAGCGGATTGATTTTTAACATTGCCGCCTGAACAGGCTCGATTCCGTCAGGCACAACGACCAGTTCGTCGGCTTTCACCGCGACCGCATCGCGCCATGTCCCTATGTTGTGCGGCAGAATCACGAGCGCCCCGGTCGTTAGGCCTTTCACGTTTGCACCCAATTCAATAACAACACCTGCGCCTTCAAAGCCGGGCGTCGCAGGGAGCTGCGGACGCACCGGATATTTTCCTTCGATCTGATTTAGATCCGCTGGGTTGATTGGCGCGGCGCGCATTTTCACCACTACTTCGTCTGCGGCTGGTGTCGGCCACGGCTGCTTTTCGATGTGCAAAACATCCGCCGGATTTCCGTGCGTTTCGTAAACGGCTGCGTTTATACTTTCGTTCATCGATGTCTTCGTCCCCGCATCCTCAGGCTTCCTCAGACAATCTGCAAACTCGCCGACCGCCTGGCGGGATGACTTCGTCTGCGTGGCAGACCGGTGCGCGTATGGCGCTCTTCGGTATGATCGTGAACTCAATTTTCGCGATCGCGAAGATTCTTGGCGGATTCTTCGGTCATGCGTATGTGCTCATCGCCGATGGCATCGAGTCTGGGCTCGATGTCGCAGGTTCGTTTGTGATCTGGAGCGGGCTGAAAGTCGCGGCGCGGCCGCCAGATGCTTCGCATCCCTATGGTCACGGAAAAGCCGAGCCGATCGCAGCGATGATTGTTGCAGTTGGAGTCGTGGCTGCCGCTGTGGGTCTTGCCATTCAAAGCGTGCGCGATATTTTTCTGCCTCATCACGCGCCGGCGCCTTACACGCTGGTGATATTGGTTGTTGTAATCATGATAAAAGAAACTTTGTTCCGCTACGTCAATCGGATCGGACGCGATATCGATAGCACGGCTGTGCAAACCGATGCATGGCATCATCGCAGCGACGCGCTCACGTCTGCCGCAGCGTTCATCGGCATTTCCGTGGCCTTGATCGGCGGCAGGCGTTGGCAAAGCGCAGATGATTGGGCAGCTATTTTTGCCTGCGCAGTCATCGCCACAAATGGCATCAGGCTTTTGCGGCCGGCGTTTTACGAAATCATGGACACCGCGCCGCGGAAAATCGTTAAGTCAGTTTGCTCGGTTGCTAGCTCAGTCCCTGGTGTCATAGATGTTGAAAACTGCCGCGCCCGAAAAATGGGTTTGGACTTTTATGTCGATCTTCACGTCGGAGTGGACGGCAATATTTCCGTGCATGAAGGGCACGAAATTGCCCATCGGGTGAAGGCGGCAATCCAGCAAAGCAACTCGCGCGTCGCAGATGTGCTCGTGCATATCGAACCTGCACAGCCTTAGCTGCGAGCGCGGATCGCGTCGTCGCTCGCTACAGCTCGCGCACGACCTGAATTAGTGCATTCGACAGAGTTTTTCGTGCCCGCGTGATTCTTTTGGCGAACTGTACCAGGCGCAGGACGCGATTCGGATGGGCAAGAAAAAACTTCGCCAGCGCGGTCATCCGGGTTCGTTGTTGTTCGGGGTCGAATAAGATCTTCGGCGGAGCGGGGAACGGTTGATGCGGCGTATCGGTAATGATGCGAATCGAGAGGAGCGGAACACCGTGCTCGGCGCAGGCACGTGCAATGAATTCTGTCTCCATATCAGCGGCAGCAGCGCCCGTGGTTTGTCCGATTTTTTTTCGCTCCTCAGTGGAATGGATTATCGACGGCACCGTCAAAAGATTCGCTCGATGGATGGGAGAACCGCCGGCGCCCCGACGCATCTCGTCTAGTTGGACGGTCGAGAAATTCTCTGCCAGCAAAAGATCACCGGCGCGCAATTTATCGTTAAGCGCGCCTGCGAAACCGGCGCTGATCAAAATACGGAACTGAGCACCTTCGAGAAATTTCCCGATCCGTTCCTTGCAAACGTTTCCGCCCACGCCCGTGTGAAGGACTTCAATTTTGTGATCATGAATCGTGCCGCAAACGATTCTGTTGCCATTCCGATCAGTACAAGATTTGTTCCTGAGCCGACGCAAAAATTCCGAACTCTCGGCCGGCAAGGCGAACGTAACCGCAATCATCGGATGAAATGTAACGCGAGCCTCCGGCTTGCACGGGAGATCGCAAGCGAGACGCATGCGCTACTTCTCGACGATCTGCACAATGAAGTTCTTTTTCTCAATTGTAGCCGGGGTCGGTGATCCCCGTTCCGGCGAACTGGCCGCCGCCGGCGCCGATATTTCGCCACCAATAGACGCAAGCGCGTTGCGAAAATCCAACTCCCGACTTGTCGGCACATCAACGAGAACACTGACGCGGCCTCGATCCGGAACACCTTTCGTTGCGGTCCCACCAAATCGAGAAACGATCGCGACTACTTCGTCCGCGACAGCATCAAGTCTTCCGTTTCCAGTTGGCACGGTGATTTCGCTGACGCCCAGGGCATTTGGTGCAGGCGTGAGCGTGGCTGCACGCTCGATCGATTTTGCGATCTGCTCCCGCATCTGGGCTTCCAGCAGGGGCCGATTCGGATTGCTACTCTCGTGCTTGAAGATAAACCAGAGACCGATGCCTACGTTCACAAACATGAGAACCATAAACGCCACGCCGATCCGGATAGCCATTTTGTGGCCCTGCTCGGAAACGTCAGGCGATGGAGGTAAAATGATTTCGCGGGAATCGCCACGGATACCGGCGTGGATCTGCCGGGCCACACCGAACTCCCGTTGCAATTGCTTGTCGGAAATCAGTCGCTCCTCCAACGCGGCTCGTTCTGCCGCGGGCAATCTTCCATCCAGGTAATCGAATAGTTTGTCTGGATTCATTAATGGCGACCGCAAAAGCGTGACGCGGGACGCGTCGACACGCAAATGCCGAAATGAATCGGCTACGAGCTAATTCTCTCAAGAACTGGAGAGTGGTCTTACGGGCTTGTTACCCATCCGGATAAGGCCGCGAGAACTTTCAGCAAAGGGTTGGACTTCCCGCGTTCGCCCTGTGTCGTGCGCCACTGCTGAGTCTTTAATACCTGAACGACTGAATCTTAGTCGTTAGGTCAGGACCGTTCACGAAACCGATCCTGTGGCTCGGATTCAAAGTAATATGGACAGGAAAGACATTATCGCCGCCCTGGAAATTCAGCCCGTCGATCGACTCTACCAAGTTTCCGGTAAGATCGAAAACGTGGATACTGCTACCGTTATTAAGCTGTCCGTCGGAAAAGGCCTGCGCGACGAGGAATAGCTTGTTGATCGGATCAAACTCGATGTCTCCGCCGCTTGCGGTTGAAGTTTGCGGATCGTGTCCGGGCAGAAATACGCTGATACCGGTGAAATCGCTCAGGGTGTAGAACTGCACAGCGGAGTCGAAAGAAGTATCAGTGCAAAGAATGCCATCTTCCGAATCGACCGCGATGCCGTTGATGACTCCCAGACCCAGGCCCGTTTTTTTCACAAATGAGCCGGTAGTCAAATCGACAAAAGCAATAAGCGGCGGAAGGATAAAGGGGGACGGCTTGTCATGCCCGAGAATGGCTTGATTTCCTATTGGATCGAAGACAATAACGGGTGGCGCTTCCTGTGTGAAATCCGGGTCGGTAATGTCGATGACCGGTCCAAAAGTGTTATCCGCGAGATTGGAGCTGAAGACGACCGGATTCACGCTCGTGCTAACGCTGAGGGCGTAGACCGCCACATTCGGCGTGCCGTCCAGGGCCGGTTTCACTTGGTTGACGATTTGTTTGGAATTGATCGGCGGCGTCCAGTCGCCATTGATCATGTTGCCAGCGAGCGGATTGATGGTGGAAAAGGTTCGCTTGATATTGAACAGGCCTCTGACCTTTTCATGCTCGATCAGGCCGACCGATCCCGCTACGCCCAGCGCGATAAAATCATCCTGCGATTCCGACCCGCCCAGGACCCTTATGATTCTACCCGTAGCCTGACTGAAGGTCTCAACTCTGGCCGACCAGGTGCCGTCGGGGTGTGAGAGAGCTTCGCAGAGCAGACCTTCCGTGCCGTCGGGGTCAACCTCGAAACCAAAGATCAAGCCGCCGAGCTGGCCGTGAACGATCACGTCACCTGCCTGGTCGCCTGGATTCACTTGGAATCCGGACTGATCGGAGGCGTGGCTGAGCGATGCCGAGCAAAGGAACAGCGCGATCAGCGCGGTCGAAATAAAGTGTTTCGTTAGGATATTGCCAGAGTGAGAGAGCGATTTCATCCCGGATATTTCCCTTGGAACGCTCGAATCCCAAGCGTTGGATCGTAACGCAACCGTTACCTGTCGCGGCTTCAATCTCATTTTGTGCGCAACAGGATGGGCTCACTGGACTGTTCGAGCGGGCTCGAAAATGCAACGAGTATCTGGCGACCTCGCAAACACAGTTGAAGTCAGAATCGGGGCTCGGCGGAAGCGAATTAACGAGTGTCATTTGCTCTTGGCTGTGCTATGGAGCGGCAATAGAATCGCTTTGTGGCCGATGACGATCAGTCAAAGGGCCGGCGCCGCCGGCAGATCCGGCGCCGCGTGATCATTGGCTTCGCGATTAGCGTGGGGCTCCTGATCATTTTTCATCGGCCAGTTTTGCTGGCCATCTTTCGGGAGGTCGCCCTGCGGTATGCCAGCAAAGCGAACCTTAAGATGGATTTTCGCCTGGAAGGAAATCCTTTCAGCTATTTGACGATACGAAATCTTCACGCGATCCCCACCGGGCCTTCCGCGATCGAATCGATCGAGATCGATTCATTGAACGTCGATTACAGCTTGTTCGGACTCGTGCGGCATGGCATGTCGCATCTCTTGCAAGACATCGAGCTGCGCGGTGCTCAGGTGGTGCTGAATCCGGCTATGGCTCCGCCGCCCAGACCGCGCCCCAAGCAAAAACCAACGCTGCCTGACACCTTTCCCGAGCGGATTCGATTGGCAGATGCGACGCTCATCATCCGAGAGAGCCCAAATGATTTTGTCGTCGAACATGCTGACTTTGATTTGAATCCGCGTGCTCCAGGCGAGCTGCGGATTGGAACACTGCAGCTACCCTCAGGCGACAGTTGGTCCAGAATTTCGGGACAGACTTCTTACACGCACAAGGAGTTCATTCTGCGCGATCTCGCTCTGAGCGATCAGGAACAGATCCGGCTTTTAAGTATTGATGCGTCACGTATCGATTTCAAAGCTCTCGCGGTTAAACTCGATGCCGTCATCGGCGGCGGTCAGTTATCTGTCTCGACTGCATTGAACGAGACCGAATCCTCTGTGAATGCCAAGATTAATGTAACTGCAGAGAAAATTGCTGCCGAATCGCTGAATAAATTCCTGTTGCTTCCGGAGAATTGTCTTTCGGGCGAAATTGAGCGCCTCGCTCTCGATGGCACAGGCGTGATCGACTCGCCCCGTACATGGAGTGGCACTTTGTCACTGCGAGTCAGCGATGCGCATCTTCCGGCGATGAATTTCGAGAGGGGTGCGGTTGAAGTTTCCGCAGGGCAAGGGAGAGCGATGCTACGGTCAGCCGACATTGTTCAAGATCAAAACGAGTTTCACCTTCACGGAGCAATGGATTTGCCCCCAACCGTAGGCGACTTTGGCCGGACACCAGCGAGTCTGCAAATCGCGGGCAAGGCTCCCGATCTCGAGCAACTGACGGCGGGAATCCCTGTTGGCCTGACTGGCTTAGTTCAATTCAATGGCAAAATTGATATTGCCGATACAAATGTGCAGGCAACGCTCGGCATCACCGGAGACGCTGTGGGCTTTTCGGATGGAATCATTGATAAACTGACTGCTACGCTGCGCGCGTCCAAAGTGATTCCTCCGTCAAAGCCCCAGCCAGCGTCAGCGCCGCCGGCTGCAGCATGGAGACCGTGGTTTGCCGATCTTCGGACAGCAATTGAATTCACCCTGACAGGCATACGTTATCGAGATTACACCGCCGATTCAGTGGAAGCATCGATTAACGGCAGTGACGATCTTGTCGGAGTCGACCGATTGATTCTGCGCCGGAATCAAAACGAGCTAAGCGTTCGTGGTCGCTACCGTCTCCCGGAACAGATTGGCAAAG
>QHPE01000229.1 GCA_003218945.1 Verrucomicrobiota bacterium
TCCATGACCAGGAGACCCGGGCCTTCGCCGCGGAGAAACCGGCCGCGCTGTGTTTCGAGCGTCGCGACCACAACCTTCGCGTCGAGATTTAGCGCGATGTCACCCGTGGATATGCCGACATCCCAGCCGCGCGCGCGCCATTCCGATAATTTATCGTTAGCGAGTGCGCGGGTCGGGACGGTGAACACCGCCTGAGTTTTCAGGTTCGGATAAAGCAGCTCGAAGATGTAAGTCTTGCCCGATCCTGTCGGCGCCTGCACCACTACGTCTTTTCTCTGTTGCAACGCGCGCACTGCCTCCTGTTGCCACAGATCGGGAATAACCAACCCCGCGCCAAACCCGGGAATCATTTCTGGAAGATGTTTGCAGTGTGGCCTGCTTGCAATCGGGATAGAATGGAGCTGATGGGATCAGCGACATAGAACACGTCGCGAGTGAGGGAATGGAGGGTTTGGGCAAAGCGACATAGAAGGTAAAGCTGCAAGGATAGCAGCGAGCGAGTGCGGGCAACGAGCGAGTTTCAATCGCGCGGGTAGACGGCAACGCAGCTAGGTAGCTGGCGCAAGGTCGCCGCGGCGACCGAGTGATCAACGTAAAGCAGTCAAGTTGGGGAACGAGCGAGTTTCAAAAGGGCGTCGCTTTGCTCTGGATTTCCTCGCCAGGAAACGTATCTCCTCAAATTGCTCTGGGAACGCCGGAGAAGGATCATGGCTGAAACCAAACTCCTACTCGGCTTTGTCTTCGCTGACCGCGACGATTTGGAGATCGTCGCCGATCCGTTCCAGAACAAGTGTCTTGTTAATCGTGCCGGACGAATATGTCGCGCCGTTGCGTAACTCGTAGCGGAGCGGAAACGTCACCCGTATACGCTTCCGGTGCTTCGGCTCGATCGTGATATTGCCGGCGAACCAAAAACGCCGATCCGGCCAGCGTGCCGCGTAGCCCCGCAAATCATTGCGGATTTTTTCGCGATCCATCACGCCTTGGTCGTAATACTTGACGCGATCCGCAAAGAACTCCGCCTCCGAGCCGACGTTCGGATCCAGCCCGGCGAGCACAAATGCGCCTACATAATCGCGCAGCTGTTCAGTGCTGATGGCACCATCTTCCGAAGAACCGGAAGCTGCAGCCGGTGCCTCTGACACCGCTTCCGTGGTTTCTAACGAGGTTCGCCCTGTTGCCGGCGCCCCTGACGCCGCTTCCGTTTCTTCCGAGCCTGTAAGCGGCGGCCCTGAGGCCGGTTCTGTGATCTCTGACGAGGTTCGCGCTCTAGCCGCTGGTGCTGATACCGGTCTCGTTCCTTTCGAGCCTGCAGGCGGCGGCCCAGAGCTCGATTCGGTGGTCTCTGGCGCGGTTCGCGCTGTGGCCTGCCGTACGGCTGGCGCAGACCGCGGCTGCGTTTCTATGGTGTTTTCTGTTTCCTCGGCGCCTGGCGATGATGTCTTTCGCGCCTCCGCTGACTTTTTGTGCTCGCCTCTTCGTAATCGCCGCCACGTCTCGGAATTTTGCTCGGCATCGGCTCCGCTTGGGCCAACCGCGGGCTTGGCGCCGAGCGCCTCGCTAGTCTCCACATCAAGCTGCCCGCTGATGGGCAATCCTTTGCGAATCTGGTAACGCGTCAGCGCTGCTGACAGATCGGCGCTATATGCGCCATCAATCTCGCCCGAGTAAAAACCACTGTCGCGCAATTTCTCCTGCACCCCCCGCACATTCTCGTCGGCGCAGACCGATCCGGCGAGCACAAGGCCAGCCGCGACCGCGAAAAAAACAAAACGCATCGTCACATCATTATATCGAACGCCAAACGCTGACTGCTCTTGGAAAGAAATGGCCTAGGAAGCCAGGAAATGAAGAACAACTAATGAGGAAATCAGGAATTACTGTCATCTGACCTGTGTCCTCCTTGGCTGGCGGTAGCCTCGGCGAAGGCGGCTGTCCTCTGTTAAATCCGCCCTTTTGTGGTATAGTGTTCGATGTCTAAGTCCGTTAGCGCTTCTTTTTCACGTCGGATGCCCGACAACGTAACCGAGGAATTGGTGGCCGTGCTTTCGTCCCGGGCCTCATTTGAGTTCAAACCTTTGTTCGACATCATCCTGCTCAATCTTCGGGAACGAAACGCTGCCAGCGGCGGGGAAGAGATGCTGCGCTTGCGCGTTTATGAAAAGCTTCAGGGCCTGGTCGGTCAGGGCGCGGTCAATCGAACGGTCAACGGGACCACGAAAAAATATAAAGGCGTCGCCCCGCGCATGCGCGGACTCAAAGCGGAGATGAAACTCTTGCGCGCTGACTGGGCTAAAAAACTTCGGGCCAAAGCTGCGGCGCAACATTGACTTCCCTGGCTTGCCGTTCGCAACCGTCCGGCGTGTGATGCCGGGGCAAATCTCAATCGGCGGATTTTCTCGTTTCATTTCTCAGAATCCTACGCCGGGAGTATATCCGTCGGGTTTCGCCGCCGAAGGCAGCCAGGAAAAATACGAGCAGTTCTTCCAGCAATTCAACGACGCCATGCACAAGTAGAAGCCTCGAGCGTTTGTTAAGAAAACGCCGGCGCCTGCAGCTAAATCGCAGGAAGAAGCCTGAATTAATTAACACCGGTCGCACTC
>QHPE01000088.1 GCA_003218945.1 Verrucomicrobiota bacterium
TACAGTAATTCTAGCGCGATCCTAACGGTTGCAGAAGTCTATTCGTCGTAGCACGAGTCAGCGCCGTTGATGCGCTCTACGCCGAAATGCTTCGCCAAAGCTACGGCGTGACAAGTAAGTGATGAGTGAACGGTTAGCAGTCAAGCGAACGGTTTTTGCTTTTCGGAACGGGAATATTGCCGAAGTTTATCAGGCACCTTCCCGCGACGCGAGATCTAGCTGCGGCATTCTTTCAGCATCACGCAGACCGACGCGTATTCACCGGTTCCACCAGTACACCGAGGCCTCCAGCCTCAAGGCGTCACAGTTGCGCGGGTATCCGAGCTTTGTGCAAACCGTTTGGAGCCGTTTCTCAATAGACGCGCATCGCGTTCGGCTGGCACGAATCAGTTCTGGTGAAAAGACCGCAGCACTCAATTGTCGTCTCATCTTCAATCCCGCCAATGATTGAGATGGTTTTCACGCCAGCGTCGGCGCCAAAGAATACATCTTTCACCTCCTTCTGGTTGATGCGTCCGAAACCGACGAGGCGAACCCGGCGCGCCTGATTGAGCAGGCGAAAGACTTTGCCCTTGACGCTCGCTGCGTGATTGGTACGTTGACCGCGCGCTAAGTCCATTAGGTGCCTCCGGCTAAACCATCTGATGCTCTTTCCGCAAAGTAACCGCGAAGGGGAGGAATAAGGGGATGATTATTTCTACGCCAAACTTAGCCGTCTGCCGCCGCCGGCGCCGCTGTATGCGCTCCGTTCTTGACCGCGAAGACAGCCCCGCTATCGGCCGCTGTCTGACCGTGAAGCCAGCGAAATACAAGTGGATCAAAGTCTTACTGGCGGGTTGCGTGGCGGTCACGCTAACAGCAACGGCAACCGCGACGGAGACGCCGCGGCCTACCCCGACGCCGAGACCGGCTCCGACACCGCTGCCGCACCCGATTCCATCGATAACCGAGGTCTATGCTATCGCTGATGATGGCACCCCTCTACACTGGAATGCGTTCCTGCCTTCAGGGACGGGCCCGTGGCCAGCCGTTTTAGTGATCCATGGTGGAGGTTTTAGGGCTGGAGATCCTGGTTCCACCGAGGTCGCTCAAGCCTTGGCGGCGGCCGGTTACCTGGCTCTTGCAATAGAATACAGGCTGGCTCCGCCTGGTCTTCTTGCTGGGCAAGTTTCGGCTGGTTATTATCCAGACCAGACGGACGACGTTAAATTGGCTGTGCGTGCGGCACGGGCTGACTCTCGCTGCAACGGAAAGGTTGGGGCTGTTGGCGGTTCGGCCGGCGCTTCCCACACAGCGTATGTTGCTGCGACCGGAACGGCTGGAGACGATCGGATTGACGTCGGAGTCTGCCTTAGCGGACCCTACAACTACGCCGACCCAGCATCACTCATTGACCCGCTCCATCCTAACTTTAAGGAGGACGTTACGAACTACGTCAATTCGAGTGACCCTGCTGTCCTACTTGCCGCCTCGCCAATCTCATTTGTCACGCGCAGCATCGCTCCGCTCTTCCTCGTCGCTTCGGTTGACGATTCAGGAATGCCGCCACAACAGTTACCAGATATGGTTGCAAAATTAAATGCGACTGGAGTTATAAATTATCAGCAACTCACTATCGCGGGGAGTCTGCACGCCTTCAAGTACTGGGGGACCGTCGAGGAATCAGCCAAGGCATTTTTAGCTGTGGGGTTTGCGGCTGTCGATCTCGTGCATGGCACTTCCCAAACTGAGGCTGCCCTAAAACCTGAGGCGAGTTCGACCACGAAACCCATGTCTTCGGGCTCGCAATCCCCGGAGGGCAAGTCTCCACGACAGGGATCGCGGGCTTCGTCTTGGGGAATAATGATTCGGCCGCCCTAAGGAGCAGGTGAGATTTTCGACTTCCGTCCCGGATTACACTGGCGCGCCAGTCGAAGGTTCGAGAAGCTCCCCCGGCGTTCCAGTCAAAATTGCACCTTGTCGAGCAGAGGTAGCCGTCGAGCGACGCGATAATTTCGTGCATCAGGAATGCAGGAATTTCTCGCTTGGAGTCGATGCTTTCTGCTGTGCCGCTCGGCAACTCGCCGCTCTTCAGAACGGCATTCGCGAATAGTCCGATCAATAAGAGGTTTGAAGCTCTGTTCAACCCATTTTCGAACGAATAAATGAGAGTTTTCTCGATTCAATGTTTTAGCCTCTGAGGAAAAGTTTTCTGTTTTGGCAAATGACTCTAAAGTTAAAGCACAGAAACTTCGTATCGGACCTGGTATCTGGATGTGCCTACCGTGGCAACCACATCGCCCTCCGGGAAAACATTTCATCATGCATTCCAACGAAAAGGTGACTGCGTGGGTCAAACTACAGACATCGGTCACAGCGTCAGGGTACAGACATTCGTTCAGTCGACCACACTTTGCTTGGCGGTTGTGCGCAGGTGTATCATCTTTGCGAAATGTCTGGTCGTGTTTAAGACTCAGAACGAACCGGTCCAGCAATGGCTCTTGTCATAAGGTTGTTGTTCGCAGCCATTGGTCTAGCAAGCGTTTTGTCTAGCGTGTCCTACAGTGCGGACGCGCCAAAACAAAAGAAGGCGATTTTAGCAACGCGAATCGTCCCGAAAAGCCTGTCCATCTCGTGGTTAAGTCTCGGGCGGAGATCAAGCAGATATTTGCTTACTCTCCGTATCCTGCTGTGCCGAGCGAGCTTGAGGGCTACGCTGGCTCTCAGATGGCGGCCACACGCACTTACCGCACGAGCGTTGATACTCAGGGAAAGGTGATTCAGGTCACCATTCTAAAAGGGTTTACCGCTACGGCGGTCTACGATGAGCGATTCTCCGGTGTGAAAGGCGATGTCGTTCCGGCCCTAGATAAGGTAATGGTTCAGGCACTCATGCGTTGGCGGGCGAAACCCGGCCCGGCGTGCGTCGTGGATATTTACTGGAGTTTTGGACCGCGGCCCGAGGTGAACTACGGTAAATGAAATATGTCAGGGTAATCGCGCGTGATTTCAAGAAACATCATTGAAGATTCGCAGGAAATGGCTGGCGAGGCCGCGGTCTCGGCTTTGCATGTTATCTACACCGCGGCGTGATTGATCTCTTGTCTTAGTGGCGCGCGAAACAAGCCAATCGTGTTCGGCAAGATTTTGCTCGCCATATGCACGAGAAGCTATCTACGATCAGCCAACGTCAGGCGTAATCGACTCCCATGAAAAAACTCATCTATTCTCTTCGAAGCCGGATTCAAACAATCACGTCCTCGCTCGTCACCAGACGCTTGCGGCGGGCCGTCTATGAGGTCTTGGCGTTAACGCCGAACTCTACGATCCGGCGACTGGGACCTGGTCACTAACCGGTAGCCTCAACACCCCGCGAAAGGACCATGCCGCAACTCGCCTGCTCAACGGCATGGTGCTCGTCACGGGGGGAGCACTTAGCCACCAAGCTGCTCTCGCGAGCGCGGAACTCTATGATCCGGGAATCGTGGTGGCCACGAAGGTCGACGGCCGCGGCCACATCAATAGCCAGGGTGATCGAGTCACTTTCCAGTTTCGCGCGAGCCAGTCCGCTGACAGCACCAGCGTCGACTATTTTTTCTTTTGCGATCCCGCTGCCGGTATGTGCATGACGAAAGGCAAAATTCAGAGTCTCTCCATTACGGGCAATACAGCCAGCTTCAGCGGCGTGGGTCGTTTGGACAACGGGACCAAAGTCAGGTTCAGCGTGAATGTGACTGATAACGGAGAGCCCGGAATCTCGGACACGATTTCGATCAGTCTGACTAACGGTTATTCCGCAAGCGGGACCCTCATCAGCGGCGACATCCGAATCCACTGATGGAATTCACAGTTGTGTCATTGACCTTCCTTCTTTTACTTGTTAGGCTTGATCTCATTCTAGATCGAGTCGGCGATTCCCGGTAACGCCGAGCTTTCGTGGTGCAACGGCGGTGGGAGAAGCAAGTTGAGGCGCTGACCGTAGGCCCTACAGAAACTGAAGTGCGGAACTTCAACTAAACAAGACCAGATCTCATACCGTGCTGAACAGTCACTAAGGATGCCGAGGACAATCGCGAGAACCGCCTACGTCCTTACCTCGAAGAACTGGAGCCAATTCCCATCTACGTCTTCGATGATAAACCAGATCTCGCCTGTGTCCTTCTCCTGGGTCACCTCTCGCACGAAACTTGACCTTTTGCTTTTAAGCGATCCCGCGACCTCACCGACGTTCGTCACGGCGAATGCCAACTTGCCGAACCCTTGAACCTTCGCCTGGTCGTCGACAGCCGGGAACTTGGATCGGATCGCCGAGTATGATACCGAGTCCTTGAATTCGATCAGCTCGAGCCGAAATCCGTTCAGTTCAATGAAGCTGATTCGCAAGGAAGAGCTTGGCACGTTCAGTCGTCGCGTCTCTCGGAATCCCAGCATATTGCGATACCAACGCACGGACACATCGAGGTTCGCGACGCATAAGGACACCAGGTAGGGGCGGGCTGTCGCAACTGCGCTCTGGCCCTCGGCCTTGGCATCCAGGCCCAGCATCATCCCAACACTTGTGACGGGGCGCTCGCAATGATCAGAATCGGGATAACAGGTGAAATACTTGGTCTCATAATAGGCATTAATTTAAGCAGGACTGTTCGTGCCGTGAAGCGACGACGACAGAAATCTCTGTAAATAGACGGCTCGTTTTCTTTACGCAGGCGCACTTCGACCCAGGCCCGCCGCTAAGTCGGCAAGTCGCGGCGCGGATGTCCGACAAAGATTTGACGCGGGCGCGTGATCTTTTGTTCCGAGTCGGTGATCATTTCCTGCCATTGGGCGAGCCAGCCTAGGGTGCGCGGGATGGCGAACATCACAGGGAACATCGCAACGGGCAAACCCATGGCTTGGTAGATGATGCCGGAATAGAAATCGACATTGGGGTACAGTTTGCGTGAGATAAAGTATTCGTCTTCCAGCGCGATGCGTTCGAGCTCCAGCGCGATATCGAGCAACCGGTTACGTCCTGTCACTTCGAAGACGTCGTCCGCCACGCGTTTGATGATTCGCGCGCGTGGATCGTAATTTTTATAAACACGATGACCAAATCCCATTAGCTTTCCTTCGCCGTTTTTAACGCGCTGGATGAACTCGGGAATGTTGCGCGTGTTCTCGATGCGGGAAAGCATCTTGAGCACTTCTTCATTGGCACCGCCGTGCAGCGGACCGTAGAGCGCGGCTGCCGCGCCGGCCGTCGCACTGTAGGGATCCACCCGGCTTGAGCCGATCGAGCGCATCGCGTTGGTGCTGCAATTCTGTTCATGATCGGCGTGCAGAATGAAAAGCACGTCTAGCGCGCGTTCCAATGCCCGATTCGCCGTGTATTTGGTCTCTGTCATCTTGAACATCATGTTCAAGAAATTGCCGGTGTAGCTCAGGTCATTGTCGGGATAGACATAACGCAAGCCGCGATTGTGCCGAAAAGTGTACGCCGCGATGGTCGGCACTTTGGCGATGAGGCGTTTGATTTGTACCAGGCGATTCTCAACGTCGTTTACCTCGTTCGCCTCGGGATAAAACGTTGAAAGCGCGGCGACCGTGCTGATGAACATTCCCATCGGATGCGCGTCGTACCGGAACGCCTGCATCAGCGTCTTGATATTTTCGTGGACGAAAGTGTGATGGGTAATGTCGTAGGTCCAGGCTGCCAGTTGTTTCTCGCTAGGCAGTTCGCCAAAAAGGATCAGGTACGCGACCTGCAAAAAGCTGCATGTCTCGGCGAGTTGTTCGATGGGATAACCGCGGTATTCCAGAATCCCTTTGTCACCATCGATGAATGTGATCGCGCTTCTGGTGGACGCGGTATTCATCAAAGCCGGATCGTAAGTCATCAGCCCGAAATCGTCCGCGTCAATTTTGATCTGCCGCAAGTCCATGGCGCGCACGGTCCCATTTTCAATGGGCAACGTGTACGACTCGCCGGTGCGATTGTCCGCAATCGTTAACGTTTGTTCAGGCATATCGTTTTGGTCTCACTTGAATCAATACTGCTGCAATTCAATGGCCGCAATTCTCACCATTCCAATTTCCCCATCAAAAGACAGAATGCCGTGTTCCGTCAAACCTGCTGGCGAATTATCGCTGACAATCAGGCTAGCCGGCGGCCAACGACTACGCGGCGCGCATTGCCGCTTCCAGTTCAAACAACGCAGCCAGCTTTTCATCTGCGCACAATCGCCGATGAACGGCGGACAGTGAAATGTGATCTGTGCCTAACTAAGTAAAAGCCAACGGTTGCATGTCCAAATGGCGCGGTGGCGTGAGATTGGCATAAGCAAGGAAGATTTTTATGGTTTTTCCACTTGTTTTCACATCCACGGCAAAGCGGTGCGGCGATTGCTTTATGGTGGATCTTTCGGCGTGAGCCCCAGTCCTTATTGCTTATGAAAACAAAATATTTAACCGGGAGAATGCTCGCCGTTCTGGGTGCTGTCATTGTTCCTATGTCAGCACAAACCCAGAGCACGACCGTTCAAGTTAGCAAACTCGTAGGTACACGGGTGAAATCGTCGCAGGGCGAAGAAATAGGGGTCGTTAAAGATGTTATGATCGACCGCAACACAGGTTGCATGGCTTATACGGTCCTTTCGACCGCCGAAGGCGGACCACGCGCGGCTGGCGGTGGAAAATTGGTCGCAGTCCCCTGGACGGTCTATTCTCCTACGTCTGACGTGAGCGCGCTTACCGTGACCGTAGATCGAGATCGAATCTATAACGCGCCGGTGTTCGATTATGCGCGAATCGACGAATATTCCAGAACCGATTATGTCACTAATGTTTACAGCTACTACGGCGTTAGTCAGGGACCTGGAGTTAGTGTCGGCGTTTCCGGCACGAACAGCACCACAACGGAAGCTGCCGGCGGAGCGGCTGGCCGTGCGGGCGCGGTTGGATCGCCCGTCCAAGGCGCCTCACCTGCGGCAAGCACTCCGCCGGTCTCGGCAAGGTCACCTGCCGAGCGAGAGTCACCAGCCGGCAGAGCGCCGGCGGCTCCGCGTGCGACTGCAGCGAAGCCTCACGCTACCGCACCACGGCGGGAACGCGAAGGCGCTGCCGCGAGCTCTCCGGCGCGAGACGAGCGGAGCACAAGAGACAGACAAGGAGAAACAGAACCTCCGAGCAACGGAACCAGAGAAGATCGCAGCACTAGAGCCAGACCAGAGGAAACAGAACCTCCGCGTGGCGGTGCTGAACTTCAGAGAGAACCCTCTTCTCGAACAACCCGGGAATCTCCACCTGAAACAACAAATCCCAGTGAAAGAACCACGGAAAGGACACAAGCGCGGCCTCACAGGAAACCAGAGAGGCGCGAAGCCAATACACCTTCGCCCGGAGATCAGGAATAAACGAATGCAATCCGTGAGCTGAAACTGCAGTAATCACTCAGCTGGTTCCTGTGGTTTTACTACAGCTGTATCTGGAGGCAGATATTTCACACCGATGAGCCAAGCCAGTCAGTCCCAACGACCTGGCAGGCCGAAGAACTTACGCGCACTGACAAGAACTGGTTAGGCCAGAATGTGAAGATCAAGTTCCTGCGCTGGTTAGGCGAGGCCCGCGCCGATGCTCTGGCTTCTGTAGGTTTAGTCTTGCCCGTCGGCTGACTCTGGTGTCGCGCTTGGCCTGCCTGTAGAGGTGTCCTCAATAGCTTTGCGCCGCGATTTTCTGTTCTCATTCGGACTGGTTGTGCTTTCCGAAGGAAGCTCCTCGCTTGCCGTTCGTGACGCTGGTTCGTCGCGATCAGTCGATGTCCGTGCACGCGTTGCCCTCGCGCTTCGTATCGCATTTGGTGAAGGACTCGCGCCTGAGGCCCCATAGGAACTTGCTACGTTAGAAGCGTGCGTACGCGCTGAAGGTTTTTTGTTCGTTGAGTCAGTTCCAGCTGGAGCTGAGGCTGGCGAAGCCACTTCTCCCGGACTGACAGTCGCTCCGGCTGTTCCGGTCACATCCGTGCCAGCTGCAGCGGCGGTACGCGGACCCGGGCTAACACCGTAGTAGCTATAGATGTTGTCGATGTAGTCGGGCCTCGCATATTCATCCATACGCGTGTAATCGAACGCCGGAGCGTTATAGATCTTGTCCCGATCGACGTTAACCGTAAGAACGCTCAGATCGGATGTGGGAGAATATACCGCCCATGGAACTGCAACAATCTTGCCGCCACCGCTAATAACACCGGTACCTGCACCGCCAGTGGAAAGAACGGTGTAAGACACACAGCCGTTGCCACGGTCGATTACGACGTCTTTAATTATGCCGACTTCTTTACCTTCGGACGACTTGACTTTCCTACCGACTAGCTTGCTGGTTTGAATGTAGCTGCTCGAATCGTTAGGATTTTCACTTTGGCTTGATATCGTAGCAGTCAGAACTGCAACGAGAGCCGTGGCTTCGCACCAGATTAACGTCCTCATAAGCCTTCAGACGGTCCGAGATTTTCGCGAGTTCTGATGTCGCGGCCTGTGGAGTCTTCTACAAAGATCGCGCAGAGCCCGTGCTTGTAATATGCCAACTGAAATCCATGTTCCTTCGCAAACTCGGCAATCTTTGCCTTGCGATTTTCTTCAGTTATCGGCCAGATGCGCTGCAATTTCTTCTCGTAGACCGCGCAGTGCCCTAAATCGTTAGCCTCTAGCTGCAATTGACGTCTGATTAGCCCGGCGAGAATCTTCATCGGGGATATTTGGGGTAC
>QHPE01000089.1:0-18311 GCA_003218945.1 Verrucomicrobiota bacterium
TCATGATTAAAAGCGAAAATGCGCCCTCGATCCGCCGCAGGGGTGCCAGCGCGCTGCTCCCATTATCCAGCGGTTGCGCGAGAAGATGCAGAATGATTTCGCTGTCGGCCGTCGTTTGGAAAATCGAGCCCTTGCGTTCCAGTTCGTCGCGCAGCAGGTCGGCATTGATGAGATTGCCGTTGTGCGCAATAGCCATCTGGCCGCGGATGCAATCGACCACGAAAGGTTGCGCATTTTTAATGGTGCTGGTGCCGGTGGTCGAGTAACGCGTGTGCCCAATCGCGCGTGTGCCTTTTAGCCTTGCCAGTTCTTCCTGGCCGAAGACCTGAGACACCAGACCCATATCTTTGTGCATGAGAAAGCTCGTGCCGGGGCCGTTGCTGGTCACAATGCCGGCGCTTTCCTGTCCGCGGTGCTGCAACGCAAATAATCCGTAATAGGTGAGGACCGCTGCCTTCGGGTGCCCGAACACGCCAAAAAGCCCGCACTCGTGCTGCGGCAGCACGGCAGAATCCAGCGTCTCGTCTGCGTCCAGTCTCTTCGAGGGGCGAGTCACACCAAATAATCGATCAAGTTGGCGCGTATTCAATCGCGCCTTTCGCAGCTTCACAAGCTCGGAATGGTTTCTTCTTCTTCCACTGCGCGACGGATCGCGTTCCACCAGTCATCGTAAAGCTCGCCTACTGACCAGCGAAATGTTTGTTTCGCTATTCGGACTCGCAACTCGTCGCCGCCGACTTTGCCAAGTTGCTGAAATGGGGCTTCGCGTTCGCGCAGGATGGTGACTGTGGCGGCGAGATCTTCAGCGGCGACCGAGATCACGATCCGAGACTGTGATTCATTGAAGAGCGCCGTAGTGGCAGGCGTGTCGCCTGCGTTCAATCGAATCTCCGCTCCGAATAGCCGTTCAGGATTCAAACAGCATTCTGCGAGTGCCACCGCGAGCCCGCCTTCCGAGCAATCGTGCGCGCTTTTGACAAGACCTGCATGGATCAGATCACGAATGGAGTTTTGTACGTTCATTTCGTGTGTGAGGTCGATGCGCGGTGCCGGTCCGATTTTTAATCCGTGGCACACCTTTAGGTAACGGGAGCCGCCGAGGCTGTAGCCGGGATCGGTGATCCCGGCGCCGGCGTCACCGATGCCGGCCACAGTGCCGACCAGAATAATCATGTCTCCTTCATCTTTGAACCATTGTGTGGTGATGTACTCTTCTTTATCGATCAATCCAACCATCGCGATCGTTGGCGTTGGATCGACCACGGACGTGGACGCGACGCCCTGGTCGCGTTCTCGCTGTGCCAACTCCGGCGACGAAGGCGTCGCTGCCACCCTCTCGTTGTACAAAGAGACATTTCCGCCTGTCACAGGCGTGCCGAATACGCGGCAGGCTTCGGCCACGCCTTCAATGGCTTCGCGCAATTGCCAGAAATTCTCGGGTTTGTAAGGATTTCCGAAGTTCAGGCAATCGGTCACGGCGAGCGGCCGCGCGCCAGAGCAGGTGAGATTGCGCGCGGCTTCGGCAACGGTGATTTTGCCGCCCTCACGCGGATCGAGGGCACAATAGAGCGAATTACAATCGGTGGTCGCAGCCAAAATTTTGTTCGCGTAACGCACGAAAAATACCGCCGCGTCTGACCCGGGTTTCACGAGTGTCCCTGTGCGAACAGTGTGATCGTACTGGCGATAGACCCAGTTTTTTGACGCGATTGTGGGATCGCGAAGCAATTGCCGCAGAGATTGAACCACGGATGACACAGGTAATTCGGATATCTCTTTCGAAAAATCTGTGTGATCCGTGTAATCCGTGGTCGTCCTTTTCGCTTCGCGCGAGTAAAGCGGCGCTTCTTCGGCAAGGGCCTTCGCTGGAATTTCGACGGCGGTCACTCCGTCGTTTCGCACTCGCATGAAGCCGTCGCTTGTGACGCGGCCGATCTCTGCGCATGGCACATCCCATTTGTCGAACACTTCCCGAACAACACCTTCCCGTCCGCGCTTGGCAATGATCAGCATCCGTTCCTGGGATTCGCTCAACATGATTTCATACGGCGTCATGCCCGGCTCCCGTTTTGGAACTTTGGCCAGATCAATTTCGATTCCGCTGCCGCCACGGCTGGCTGTTTCGCACGTTGAGCAAGTGAGTCCTGCTGCGCCCATATCCTGAATTCCCGCAACCGCATCCCGAGCGATCAGTTCGAGGCATGCTTCGAGCAGTAATTTCTCTTTGAATGGATCACCGACTTGCACGGCGGGCCGATCTTCGCTCGATTGCTCCGTCAATTCGCGCGACGCAAAAGCCGCGCCTGCAAGCCCGTCGCGGCCGGTCTCGGCGCCGACATAAAACACGGGATTGCCCGCGCCTTCCGCCGCGCCACGCGCGAGTTGTTCGTGGCGCAATACACCGAGGCAAAAAACGTTTACCAGCGGATTGCCCTCGAAACTTTCATCGAAATAAATCTCGCCGCCAATTGTCGGAATCCCCACACAGTTCCCGTAGTGCGCGATGCCGGAAACAACGCCCTTAAAAAGCCGCCTGTTGGCGACGATGGTGGCGCATGCGTCCCGCTTACGTGCCTTATCTCTGCGCAAGTCCGCCACGGCAGATTCGTCTTCTGGCGAACCAGAGGCATGCGCTACTATCGGTCCAAAGCGAAGCGAGTTCAGGCAAAACTCCGGCCGCGCACCCATGGTAAAGATGTCGCGAATGATCCCGCCGACCCCGGTCGCTGCACCCTGAAAAGGCTCAATCGCGCTCGGATGATTGTGGCTCTCCATCTTGAACGCGACTGCCCAGCCGTCGCCGATATCAACAACGCCCGCATTTTCTTCACCAGCTTTCACCAGAATGTTCGGTCCAGTCGTGGGGAATTTCTTCAATTCTTTCTTCGAATTTTTGTAAGAGCAGTGCTCGCTCCACATCACGGAGAAAATGCCGAGCTCGGTGAAGTTCGGGTCGCGTCCAAGGATTTTTTTGATCCGCTCAAATTCTTCGGGAGTAAGGCCATGTTGTTTCGCCAGCTCGGGTGTAACTATTGGATCGGCATGCGGTGTTTTGCTCGTCATTCGCGTCCTATGTTAGCGAATTGGCGACGCCTACTCAAATCGCCGAGTCCTAAATACTTCCGAAAAGTAGCGTCCGTTCGAGGCGTGAGTCACGAACGTGAGGGTAAAGCTAATCAAGAAGGAGGCATCAGAGTGAAGAAAACAATCATTGCTTTGGTCTGCGGGCTGGCTGCGCCATTGGCGTTTGCACAAACCAGCACCACCACGACTGAAGAAACCACAACAACAAACAGACCTGCAACTACAACGGAAGCTACTACGAGCACAACTTACGAGACAGGTACGGTAACGACGTATGAACCTGGCAAGACCATCGTCGTCAGGGGCGAGCAGGGCCCGGTAAGTTTTGCGCTGGGCACAGCGGCGCACATCGTTAACGCCGCGGGCCAGGTTGTGACCGCTCCATTGCGAGCTGGCCAAAGAGTCCGTGTTTATTACACTGGACCGGTTGAGCATCGCACGGTTGAGCGCGTGCTAGTTGAAGATTAAGCGAAATCAATTCGCCGAAACACAAAAGCTGCGGGATTCGTATGAATCCTGCAGCTTTTTGCTGTACCGAGCATGTTAAAATAGCTGCGTCAGAAGTGACCTCCGACGCGCTACAACGCGCGGCGATAGCTTGCGTTTGGAACGCGAATCGCTGAAGTTTTGTTTCTCATGGCTTTCGACTTGAAGGAGATTGTCGCCTCGCGATTGGGCGAGAATTACGAACTACACGAACGGTATATCAATCGCACTCTGGTAGCAGCGCAGCGCGTCATCGGCTTCGACAAAGTCTATGCGCGTGCCGAGGGCGCGTATCTCTACGATATGGATAACCAGCCGTATCTCGATTTCTTGAGTGGTGGCTACAGCGTTTTCAACATCGGTCGAAATCACCCGCTGGTGAAACAAGCGATCCACGACGTGCTCGATCTGGATCTTCCAAACATGGTGCAAATGGACTGTTCCCTTCTAAGCGGCCTGTTGGCTGAAGCCCTAGTGAAACGGACGCCGCCGCATCTGAATGCCGTTTTCTTTTGCAACTCCGGTACTGAGGCGATGGAAGGCGCACTAAAGTTCGCGCGCGCTGCGACCGGACGACAACGCGTCGTATCGTTAGCGAGCGCGTTCCACGGTCTGACCATAGGGTCGTTGTCGTTAATGGGCTGCGAAAGCTTCACCGAAGGTTTCGGCCCACTTATGGAAGGTTTCGACACGCGCGTCCCGCTCGATGATATCGAGGCATTAGAAAGGCAACTGCGCTCGCGCGACGTCGCGGCCTTTGTGATCGAAACTGTTCAAGGCAAAGGCTGCCAGACTTCAAAGACTGATTTTTTCCCGCGCGCGCAGGAACTTTGCCGAAAATACGGAACATTGCTGATTTCCGATGAAGTCCAGACCGGCCTCGGCCGCACCGGCAAGATGTTCGGGTTCCAGCATTGGAATCTGGAGCCGGACATCATCACGCTCGCGAAAACATTAAGCGGCGGTTACGTGCCGTGCGGCGCAATTTTGACCCGGCGTGAAATTTATCAAAAGACGTTTAGCCGAATGGACCGGTGTGTCGTGCACTCCACAACCTTCGGCCGCAATAATCTCGCCATGGCATGCGGACTGGCGTCGCTCGAAGTGATCGATCAGGAAAATCTGGTCGAGCACTCGGCGAAAATGGGCGCATTGCTCATGGAAAGAATTCAAGGGCTCAAGGCGAAACACTCGTTCATAAAAGAAGTCCGAGGCAAAGGCCTCATGGTCGGAATCGAGTTCCACGAACCTAACGAGTTCAAGCTCAGGATGGCCTGGAAACTTCTGCACAAAATCGACAGCGTGCTCTTCGCGCAGATGATCGTGACTCAAATGTTGAGCAAGCATCGAATCCTCACGCAGGTAGCCGGTCACGGAATGGACGTGCTGAAAATACTTCCGCCGCTCATCATCGGCGAAAAGGAAGTGGACATGTTCGTCAACGCTTTGGACGACGTGCTGACCGAATGTCGCAAGTTTCCGGGACCAATGTGGGAACTTGGAAATAATTTCGTCAAAGCGGCGCTGGGTTCACGCAAATCGACCGAAGCCAAGCCGGTTTCCGCTTAACTTTTCTCGCAGCGATCGAATCACGAGACGCGAGAGAATTCTGATTGTCGATCCTTTGGTCGAGGCGTACGTTTGAGCAGCCAAGTGAACGCGTCTCTGCGTTCAACTAGATGGAGGATCTAATTATGAGCACCGCTGTTGCTGAAGAAAAGAAGACGAAGCTGAATCAGCTCGAGCAAATTAAAAAGTTCACCAAAGTCGACGCCGACACGGCCGACTTTGAGTCGATGAAGGAATTCAAACCGCAGGATGCAACCACAAACCCAAGTTTGGTCTATGCTGCTACGCAAAAAGAGCAGTATTCGCATCTGCTCGACGAAGTTTTAAAGCATCGCAAGAAGTCGGGTTTGAGCGGTCAGGCGCAAATCGAAGATATCTGCGATCATCTACTGGTGCAGTTTGGCACCGACATTCTGGACATTGTGCCGGGTCGCGTTTCCACCGAGACCGACGCGCGATTATCGTACGATGTCGAGGGTTCGATCAAAAAAGCGCGACGACTGGTGCAACTCTACGAGGAGCGCAAAATCCCGCGCGAACGTGTGTTGATCAAAATTGCGTCAACGTGGGAAGGATTGAACGCGGCCGAGCAACTGCAAAAGGAGGGGATCCGCTGCAATCTGACGCTGATGTTTTCACTGCCGCAGGCGGTGCGCGCGGCCGAAGCGAAAGTGCAGGACGGATTTACGATTGGTACAAAAAGGAGAACAAGCGCGATTACCACGGCGCCGAAGACCCTGGCGTGCAATCGGTCCAGGAGATCTACACCTACTACAAGAAATTTGATATCCCGACGGAAGTGATGGGCGCAAGTTTCCGAAACACTGGACAAATTCTGGAGCTGGCGGGCTGCGATTGTTTGACGATTAGTCCCGAATTGATGGAGGAACTTGCCAACTCGAACGAGCCGGTTGAGCGGAAACTGAGTCCTGAGAAGGCGAAGTCGGCGAAGATTGATAGGTTGCAGCTGGATGAAAAGAAATTCCGCTGGATGCTGAACGATAACGCAATGGCGTACGAAAAAACGGGCGAGGGAATCCGCAAATTCGCCGCCGACGTAGTGAAGCTCGAGAAATTCGTGGCCTCAAAGTTGTAAACTTGCAATGCAACCCTCACCTCAATCCTCTCCCTGGCCAGGGAGAGGAAGATGCGCAGGGGCAGGTGAGGGTGGAAACATGCGTTGATACGCGAGTGTTCAACGTTGTCCTGGTTGAGCCGGAGATTCCGCCAAATACGGGCAATATCGGTCGGCTCTGTCTCGCAACTGGATCGACTCTGCACCTTGTAAAGCCGCTTGGCTTTGCGCTTGACGATCGGCAATTGCTCCGGGCAGGGCTCGATTACTGGCAGGAAGTACCGGTACAATTGTGGGAAACGTTCGAGGCGCTACAGCGCGCGCAACCCGCCGGGATGCGTTATTTTTATCTGACCACGAAGAGCCAACGTGCTTACTACAAGGTCAGGTTTCGCGAAAATGATTTCCTGGTCTTTGGTCGCGAAACGAAGGGATTACCCGAACACCTGCTCGTTGCGAATGCTGATCATTGCATCACGATTCCGATGCAGCGGACCCGCAGCCTAAACCTCGCCACCGCGGTTGCCGTTATATTGTTTGAAGCCGTGCGACAGCAGCAGGCATTCTGAAAAATACCAGTTTCCTGTGTGGGGCCCGTCATCGTTGACAAAAGCCGCGACCAAACGTCCGGTTTTCCTTACAGCAAGAAGGCATCCAAAAAACGACGCTGTCACGTTGAATAAATGCAAATGACAAAGGGTCTAACAAACCAACAGAAAGAATCTTATGAGAATACTAGTCGCTTTAATTTGTAGTCTTGCGCTCGTGAGTGTGGCACAGGGACAGCAAAAACAAGAAAAGAAATCACAACAAAAGAAGCAGGCGCAAACTGCCCAGCGACCAGCTCAGCCCACTCGGCAGCCGACAGGCGCTGGCAAAAAACCGCCGGTGGCGACGTATCAAGGGCAGAAAACGCGGCAAGGCCAAACCTCAGCGGCAGCTCACCCAGCGCAAAAAAGCAAGAATAACCAAACATCGACGCCCGGTTACCAGGGCAAGAACCGCAATCGACCTGGGACTTCAACCACTGCTCAGGAAAACCAGAAGGCTAAGAGGAACCAAAATCAAATTCAAAGACAAGCAGGGACCACCGCAAAAGGCGGACAAGTAAAGCCCGGAGGCAAACCGCGTGAAGCCACTACTGCAGCTACCGTGGCTAGGGGCAAGACAGCGCAGGGCAAGCCAATTAAGCCCCAACACTTCAACGTTCCCAAACAGCCAAATACCGCAAAGGCTCCGCCGGTAAAATTCCAGCAAGGCAGGCACATCCAGGGCAGTCAAAACTGGCAAGGTGCCAGATATACCGTTTTTAGGAACTACACGCCACAATGGCATAATCAGGGTTGGTGGCGCAGTCATCATAACCGGATCGTGTTCGTATTTGGCGCGCCATATTACTGGAACGCGGGATACTGGTTCCCGGCTTGGGGCTATTATCCTAACGCCTATTATGCCTGGGATGGTCCCATCTACGCTTACAACAACCTGCCGCCAGACCAGGTGATCGCTAATGTGCAGTCCACGCTGCAGCAGCAGGGTTATTACAACGGAGAAGTTGATGGTCTCGCTGGACCGCTAACGCGCGGTGCGATCGCAGATTACCAACGCGATCACGGTCTTTATGTGACGTCTACGATCGATCAACCTACGCTTCAATCGCTAGGCATGGCATAGCGAAAAGACCAGCTGAGTTTTGGCAAGAGCCGCCGTGGGAAATTGGTTTTGACGGAGGCTCTTTGCATACTGCTCTTGCAGGTTGGCAGTATTAACGGCAGATACTTGCTCGTGCAGCAACCGCAACTGATTGCCCGCGATATCTACAAGTCGTTTCGAATGGGCGCGCGTCGGATCGAAGTCCTGCGCGGGATCTCGATGGATGTCGCGCATAATGAGACGGTTTTTCTTTCCGGCGCATCTGGCGCGGGCAAAACTACGTTGCTGTACACTTTGGCAGGGTTGGAACGTCCTGAGTCAGGAACGGTGAAATTCGAAGGACGGCAGCTTTATAGCGGTCGCTCGGCCGCGGAGGCGCGCCTGCGGAACAAAAAAATGGGGTTTGTATTTCAGGGTTATTTTTTACTGGCGGAACTTACCGCGCTGGAAAATGTGCTGTTGCCCGCAATGATCGGACATTGCACAGCAAGAGCTGGAGCCGAAGAGAGCTTAGCGGCAGTCGGTCTCGCCGATCGCATACATCATTTACCGGCAGAACTCTCAGGGGGAGAGCAGCAGCGCGTCGCCATTGCTCGAGCATTAACCAACGACCCGGACATTATTTTTGCCGATGAACCAACTGGAAACCTCGATTCAAAAACCGGCAACACGATTATGGATCTGCTGCTTAATCTCGCGCGCGACCGCAACAAGACGCTCCTTGTCGTTACACACGACGCGCGCCTGGCGACGCGCGGCGACCGGCAACTGCATATCAAAGATGGGATTTTGCAGTGAGTCGGTCTGCGCCGCGAATTGCGGTTTGAATTGCGCGTCCAACCATTTGAGGTTTTGTTGCTAACATGAAAACCAATGATGCGACGGTGCTGGAAGAACCAAAGACCCGCAAGCGCGCGACCGAGGAAACGATCGAACCTGCAATAGAAAGTCGGCCGCGCCCGACGACCGGCGTCAGGGAAGCGAAGATTTACATCGACGGAAAATTCTGTTCGGAAGTGGACGCGAAGGTCTCCGTCTTCGACCATGGACTTCTTTATGGCGACGGAATCTTTGAAGGCATCCGATTTTACAACGGCCGGGTATTCCGCCTCGAAGAACACCTCGAACGACTTTGGGATTCAGCGCGGTCGATCTGCCTGGAAATCCCGATGACGCGGCAGGAAATGACCGAAGCTTTGATCGAGACGATTCGGCAAAATCATTTACAGGACGGTTACATTCGGCTGCTTGTGACCCGTGGGGTCGGCAATCTGGGTTTGAACCCGGAGCAGTGTAAGAATCCGAGCGTGATCATTATCGCGGCAACCATCGCCCTTTATCACGAAGATTTTTATCGAAAAGGATTAAGCATTGTCACCGTCGCAACGCGCCGCAGCAATCCGGCATCGCTCAATCCGGCTGTAAAATCGTTAAACTATTTGAACAACGTCATGGCTCGGATCGAAGCAAATCTTGCCCACGCCGATGAAGCACTGATGTTAAACGACGCGGGCAACGTGGCCGAATGCACTGCCGATAACGTTTTCATCATCAAGGATAGCCAAATCTTCACACCCCCGATCACGGCCGGAGCATTGCGAGGCATCACGCGATCTGTTGTATTTGATATTGCTGGCGAGTTCGACCTTGAAGTCACGGAGGCAGATTTCACGCGACACGATATTTTTGTGGCCGACGAATGCTTCCTTACGGGAACCGCTGCCGAGATCGTTCCAGTGGTCAAAGCCGATGGGCGTTTGATCGGAAACGGAAAACCTGGTCCGATCACCACGCGCATCATTGCGCGCTTCCGGGAGATGACACGCGAGACCGGCACGCCAATATTCGATTGAGGTTGACCAAAGCCGATTTCGAGGAGGAACATGTTGGGCACTCTGTGGTTGAATTTTTGCAAACCATCACGGTCTAACTGAGAGACATGTTGTGCGATGTCTGCAAGTGTAATGATGCGACAGTCTTCCTGACACAGATCCTCGAGGGCAAGATGCACAAGGTGAATTTGTGCGAAGCTTGCTCAAAGGAAAAAGGTGTTCAGGACCCCACTAGTTTTGCGCTCGCTGATTTGCTCCTCGGCATCGGGGCAGCCGAAGAAATGGAGAAAGGGGCCCCCGCCAAAAAGTGCCCGGTGTGTGGTTTTACTCAGGCCGACTTCAAAAAAACGGGACGCCTTGGTTGCAGCGAATGCTACGCGACCTTCACCGAGGGTTTGGGCTCGCTGTTAAAAGCGATGCACAAAGGCACCGAACACGTGGGAAAGTTGCCGGAGCGCGCCCAGCGGGCCATGGCCCTGAGCCAGCAGATGCGCGCTCTGACCGAAAATCTGCAGAAAGCCGTGGAAGCCGAGAACTACGAGACTGCTGCCTCGTTGCGCGATCAAATTAAACAACTCGAAAGCGAGCGATCCAATTCGCCATGAAATTTTCAAGCATGCTCTCCACCGCTGGAGAATGGTTGCGCGGCGAAGGCCCGCATCACCAGGTTGTAATCAGTAGCCGTGTCCGCCTCGCGCGAAATTTGCGTGATTGTGCCTTTCCCGGTTGGGCCAAAAAAGCGGAACGCACCTCAATCCTGGAGCAAATCCGGTCGCACGTCGAAGCACTTCCGGAAATGCAGGACGCGTTTTCTGAAGGCTTGCAGGATCTTGCCGCGTTGGACAAGCAAGTGCTCGTGGAGCGGCACCTGATCAGCCGTGAGCATGCCGCCAAGGGCGCTGGGAGCGCAGTGGTGGTGAACCGGCGGCAGACGCTCAGCATCATGATCAACGAAGAAGATCATTTGCGGATGCAATCGATTCGTTCTGGACTCCAGTTGAAACAGGCGTTCAAACTCGTAGACAAAATCGACACGGCGCTGGAAAGCAAACTGGACTTCGCATTTGATCCACGGCTTGGATATTTGACGGCCTGTCCCACCAACGTTGGCACCGGCATGCGCGCGTCTGCGATGCTGCACCTGCCAGGACTTGTCCTTAGCGAGTTGATCAACCAGGTTATCCAGGCAGTCAGCAAGATCGGTCTTGCCGTGCGCGGTCTTTACGGCGAAGGAACCGAAGCAATGGGCAATCTTTTCCAGATTTCAAATCAGACCACGCTCGGAGAAAAAGAAGAAGACATCATCAATCGCCTGAGCAAAGTCATTGAGACGATTATCGATAAGGAACATGACGCGCGGCAGACCTTGCTTCAGCGAAAACCGAGCACGCTTTTCGATCAGATCGGTCGCGCCTATGGCGTTCTGACCTACGCGCATGCCATGCCATCAAAGGAAGCGCTTAACTTGCTCTCGGTTATCAAACTCGGAATGGACCTCGGCGCGTTCCCGGAAGACCAGCGCCTGCAGATCGACGAGCTGTTCATTGACACGCAGCCGGCGCATTTGCAAAAAAGCTCGCAACAAAAATTGAATGCGGAAGAGCGCGATTATTTGCGTGCCCAAATCATCCGCGACCGTTTGAAAATTTTCCCCAAACCTGATATTAGTAAGATGGTAACAGAGTCAGGAAACGGCTTGACGAACGGACCACCGAGTAATGAATAATTTCACACCGCGAGCTCAACAGGTCTTGGCGCTTGCTCGCAAGGAAGCCGACCGATTCAACCACAACTACGTAGGTACCGAGCACCTGCTTTTGGGACTCATCAAACTGGGCCAGGGCGTCGCGGTGAACGTCCTGCAAAAGATGGGCCTCGATCTAGAGACGGTGCGGATGGAAGTCGAGAAGCAGGTCGGTTCCGGACCGGAGACCAAGTTGGTCGGTAACGTGCCATACACGCCTCGGGTCAAAAAAGTGCTCGCGCTCGCCGGGAAGGAAGCGAAGGCGCTCAACCATTCGTACGTCGGCACGGAGCATATTTTGCTCGGGTTGTTGCGTGAGGGCGAGGGGGTTGCGGCCCGAGTGTTGAAAACCCTTGAACTCGACATCGAACGCACGCGCAATGAAATCTTGAAGGAACTTGATCCAAACTTCACACCATCCGAATCTGATCAGGAAGGCGAGCCGACGAAGAAAGATGTCAAGACTCCGGCGCTGCGTGCATTCGGTCGCGACCTGACGGAGTTGGCGCGAAAAGGCGAACTAGATCCAGTGATTGGTCGTCGCAACGAAATTGAACGCGTGATTCAAGTGCTTTGCCGACGTACAAAGAACAACCCGGTGTTGATTGGTGAAGCAGGCGTCGGCAAAACAGCTATTGCGGAGGGGTTGGCGCAAGAGATCGCAAACGGCAATGTGCCGGAACTATTGCGCGACAAGCGCGTCATCACTCTTGATTTAGCGCTAATGGTCGCTGGAACGAAATATCGCGGCCAGTTCGAAGAACGCATCAAAGCGGTAATGGACGAGATCCGCCGTTCCAAGAACGTCATCCTGTTCATCGACGAGCTGCATACCATCGTCGGCGCGGGATCAGCCGAAGGCGCCATGGACGCCTCAAACATCATTAAACCCGCGCTAAGCCGCGGAGAATTGCAATGTGTTGGTGCGACTACGATGAACGAATATCGTAAGTACATCGAAAAGGACGCCGCCTTAGAACGACGATTCCAGACCATAAAGGTCGATGCGCCCACGGTTGACGAAGCGATTCAAATTTTGAAAGGATTGCGTCCGAAGTACGAGGCGCATCATAAAGCAAAGCTCACCGACGAAGCGCTCGAGACTGCCGTCCGATTTTCAGATCGTTACATCACCGGTCGCTTTCTCCCTGACAAGGCCATCGATGTCATGGATGAGGCCGGCGCGCGCGCTCGCATCAACGCAATGACGCGGCCGCCCGACGTGAAAGACATCGAGAAGGAAATCGAAGGCATCCGCCTTGAAAAAGAAGGAGCGATCAAGGCACAGGACTTTGAAAAGGCCGCCGCGCTTCGCGACAAGGAGAAGCAGACGAAGGAAAAGCTCGATGCCATCTTGAACAAGTGGCGGGAAGAACGCGAAGAAAGGGAAGTCATCGTGACAGGCGATGACATGATGCACATTATTTCGAAAGTCACCGGCGTCCCGCTTCAGAAGATGGAAGAGCAGGAGACGCAAAAACTGCTCAGGATGGAAGCCGAGCTCAAGGAACGCGTCATCGGTCAGCACGAAGCAGTCACAGCGATTAGCAAGGCATTGCGGCGCTCGCGCGCGGATTTGAAAGATCCCAAGCGTCCGATCGGTTCGTTTGTGTTTCTCGGTCCAACCGGCGTCGGCAAAACCTATCTCGCGCGTACGTTGGCGGAGTTCATGTTCGGCGATGCCGACGCGTTGATTCAAATCGACATGTCGGAATACATGGAAAAGTTTACCGCGTCGCGGCTGATCGGATCACCGCCGGGATACGTCGGTTACGAGGAGGGCGGACAACTTTCCGAGGCCGTGCGGCGCCGTCCATATTCGGTCGTATTATTTGATGAGATCGAAAAAGCGCACCCCGACGTGATGCATTTGCTTTTGCAGATTTTGGAAGACGGCAAGATCACCGACTCGTTAGGCCGTAAGATCGATTTTAGGAACACAATCATCATCATGACGTCGAACGTGGGCGCCGACTTGCTAAAGAAGCAGACGGTGATGGGTTTCGGCGCTCCAAGTGAAGGACACGATTACGATTCGATGCGCGATAAGATTCTTGATGAAACAAAGCGTGTCTTTAAGCCCGAGTTTCTCAATCGTTTGGACGAAATCATCGTGTTTCATGCGCTTGGCAAACCCGAGTTGTTGCGCATTGTTGATTTGGAAGTGGATAAAGTCCTAACGCGCATCAAGGCGAAGGAAGTTCACATCGAGTTGCAGCAAAGCGCGAAGGAATTTCTGATCGACAAGGGCTACGACCCGCAGTATGGAGCGCGCCCAATGCGGCGCGCGGTCGAGCGTTTTCTCGAAGATCCGTTGGCGGAAGAACTGCTCCGCGGCAACGTGAAACCGGGCGACCATGTGGAGGTCATCGCCGCCGACGGCAAGCTGTCGTTCCATGTCCCGGAATCACAAGCGCAGAGCAGCGCGCCCGCGCCGGCTCCGAGCTAAGGCGCACCTTGCAATTTACGCCCGCGGATGCGCGTCAGCATACGCTTTCTTCAGGCGTTCGACGGTGACGTGCGTGTAGATCTGTGTGGTGGAAAGACTCGCGTGCCCGAGTAACGCCTGCACGCTGCGCAGATCCGCGCCACGATCCAGCAGATGCGTGGCGAAACTGTGTCTCAATTTGTGAGGGCTGACTGAAATCGGGATGGATGTGTGCCGCACGTAACGCTTCAATACCAGCCAGATTGAGCGCACAGACATTCGCCTCCGCGCCTTGTTGATGAAGAGGGGGCCTATGTGGACGTTCGCCGCCGATCGATATTTCTGGATCGCCTCCAGGGCGGGCAAACCGACCGGACAGACGCGTTCTTTGCGGCCCTTACCGAATACGCGTACCGACTCGGTGTAAGGATCAACATCGGCAATATCGAGCGCAGCCAGTTCGCTCAGTCGCAACCCGCTGCTGTAGAACAATTCCATGATGGCGACATCGCGCAGCGGCATCCAGGACGGCGCAGATCGGCTCTTTTGCTCGCGCGCTGGCGCCGTGAGAAGTTCCTCGACTTGTTGTCGGGTGAGCACGAGCGGCAGCTTCTTTTCCATCTTTGGAAGATGCACTTCCTGCACAGGATTACGGCGGAAACGTTTCCGAGCTGTGAGAAATTGATAAAAGGTGCGCAACGCGGAGAATTGCAGTCGCACGTACGAACGCGCCTGGCCGTGCTTCATCAGCGCAAAAAGATAATCGCGAAAATTGTCGCCTGTACAGTTTTTCCATGGCGTTTTGTCTTGCGCGCGGAAACCAGTGAGCGCGTGGCGATACGCCTTGAGTGTTCGCGGCGAAACGTTCCGTTCATTTGCGAGATAGCGCAGGAATTCCTCCATCAGAGAATCGCGGCTGTTGAAAGCACTCGCGGTGTTGGCCATTTCAAATGTGATCCGTTGAATATCCCGTTAAATTGTTGAAGCGTTAAACCGTAGAATCGGTCCCTTGTAACGCGAACCGCTTATTCCGGTTTTTCCACCACATACCGCAAGTCCGTCGGATTGGAGTGACCGGTCATTTGGCTTCGGAAAATTGGCGGCGGGTTCATGGAAATGAGTTCGTAGCCCTTCAAAACAAACTCCGGATAAATTCCGTTGCTGGCCGGCTCATAGACCTTGTCGCCGCTGAAATAACCGTAAAGCTTGTATTCGTAGTTGTTATCGCTGCCGAATTCGAGGCGTTCGCGGTCCGGGGCAAGTTTCTGCTTTTCGTTGAGCATGACCAGCTCAGCGGTGCTCCATGGCTGACCTGGTTTGCGCACGTAACCCCAGAACTTGTAATCGGGTTTGTAGTAACGCCGACCAATATAATAGTCGCCTGTCGGTTCCGCAGCGATCTGTTGCGCCATCTCGATTCTCGCCTGCTGAATTCCTTGCGGAACCGTTTCGCACCCTGCGAAAAACAGTGCGGCCAACACCAGATTCGTGGCTAACAGAAACCGAGCGGAGCGTTTCATCCGTTCAACGGCCATCCTTTACGCAGCTTTGCGCGAGGCGCAATCGCAACTTCGCGAGAATGAAGTCCGTCGATCCGTTTCCTGATGTGAATGAATTGCATGGTTACGCTCAGGCCACTAGAATTGGTCGCACGTGTTCGGATTTGCGATCGGTGATCAGTGATCAGAAATCAGACCAAAACGTTGCGGACTCCGAGCATTAACCGTTCACTGACCAGCAATCACCTTTTCCATAATGGTTCGCTTCTTTAGCGCTCTGGGCGCACCGCTGCTCTCGTTTTTCCAATATTTGGGCGAGCTGGTGCTGCTGACGGCCGATACGTTTCGTTCCATTTTCACGCACAAGCTGCGGTGGAAATTGTTTATGAATCAAATCGTTGAGGTTGGATTGCTTTCGCAGCTCGTTGTCATAATTACCGGTGGCTTCACTGGCGCGGTGTTTGCAGCACAAACATTTTTTCAATTTAACAAGCTAGGAATGGGCTCCGCCGTAGGCGCGGTAGTTTCCGTTTCTCTATGCCGCGAGCTTGCGCCAGTTCTGACCGCATTGATGGTCGCCGGGCGAGTCGGCGCTGCGATGTCGGCTGAGATCGGCACGATGAAAGTGACCGAGCAAATCGATGCACTCCGCGCGCTTGCAGTGTATCCCGTTGATTATCTGGTGGTGCCACGCGTGCTTGCCATGATGGTCTCGATGCCGTTGCTGGTAGCGGAGTGCATCGCCGTCGGCATCGCTGCCGGTTATCTCGTAGCGATTTTCATGCTCGACATTAATGGCACTTACTACATGGCGAACATGGTGCGCTGGACGCGCAGTCGTGACATCATCATGGGTCTGTCAAAAGCATTCTGTTTCGGAATACTCATCGTGTTCATCAGTTGCCAAAAAGGTTTGACCACGCGCGAAGGGGCTGTCGGCGTCGGCCGAGCCACGACTGAAGCGGTGGTAAACGCGTCTCTGGCGGTTCTGATTTGCAATTTTTTCCTTACCATGATGTTCAACATTATTTACCCGGCCGGATATCAATGAGCCGAGCGGCGACGTTGTGGAGTAATGAATTGAACGTGGAGAGTTGACCTCGAAAGCGTTGGGGGTTGAGAGTTGATTTCGCGATGATTGAAGCGCCGCCGCTTGCAGCAGTAAAGACTGAGCGTGGTACGATTCCCAGTAACGGATCGTCAATGATCAAGGTGTGCTCGTTGAAGAAGAGAATCGGGCAACAGGAAATTCTGAGCGGCGTTGATCTTGAAGTGCGGACAGGTGAAACTCTTGCCATCATCGGACGGAGCGGCGGCGGCAAGAGCGTTTTGCTTAAGCATCTTGTCGGATTGATGGAGCCAGACACGGGAGAAATTTGGATCCAGGGGCAAAACATTATTGGAATGACCGAGCGGCAGCTTGGAGAGATCCGCAAAAAGGTCGGAATTCTTTTTCAGGGTGGCGCTCTTTTCGATTCTATGACAGTGGAAGACAACATCGCTTTTCCATTGCGCGAAGCCGGCGAACGCGACCCAAGAGTTTTGCGTGCGAAGGTCGGGGAGATGCTTGAAGTGATGGAAATGGAGGGACAGGAAGAAAAGATGCCCGAGAGTTTGAGCGGCGGAATGAAGAAACGAGTCGGACTCGCGCGCGCCATCATTCGCCGGCCGTCATGCGTTCTGTACGACGAGCCGACGGCCGGGCTCGATCCCGTTGTTGCGGACAGCATCAATCGTCTAATTCGTCGATTGCAAGAGCGGTTTGGCATGACCAGCCTCGTTGTCACGCATGACATGAAGAGCGCCTTCGATGTAGCGGACCAGATCGCCTATTTGCACGAAGGCCACATTTATTTTCACGGAACGCCGAGCGAGCTTCAGCAATCGACCGACCGGCTTATCCAAGATTTCCTGCTCGGGCGTTCCGAAGGTAGGGGCGATTAATCGCCCAAACTTTTATGGGCCCTTCGCCTGAACCGCCTCTCCCTTGCGCAACAGGCTTAGAGGTCGACTGTAGGACTCAAAATGAATCGTCACGAAAGAGGGTTGGAATTCAAAGTCGGCATTTTCGTTTTTGTGGGATTGGCGATGTTAGGAGCACTGCTCGTCCAATTCGGCAGGTTGGGAGAGGGTTTCAAGACGTATTACACACTCACCGTTCGCTTTAGCGATGCAAGCGGATTGTTGAACGGCACCGATGTCTTACTCGCCGGGGCCAGAATTGGAAAAGTCGCGGGCGGCCCGAAGCTACTAAAAGAGGGTGATAGCGTCGCTGTGCCGCTGAAAATTTACGATTACATTAAGATTCCTGAAGGAACGAAATTCACCGTCGGAAGTTCGGGTTTGCTCGGCGATCGGTTTGTAAATGTAATCATCCCGTCCGTGCCACCGAAGGGTTATCTATCACCGAATGCATTTGTCAATGGCGCGCGGGAGACCGGCATCGCCGATCTCACCCGTGAAGGGGGCGCGCTCGTAAATGATCTTCGCGGAACTGTGCAAAAGATCGACACGACTGTGACCCGCTTAAATCAGGACACCCTCTCAGCGCAGAACATGGAAAACTTGAAGGCCAGCATGGAACACTTGAACCAAGCCACTAGTGCGTTGGCAGAATCTTCCAAGAAATTGGATGGTGTGATGGAGCAGGCCGATTCGACGATGGCCTCCGCAAAAAAAGCTGCGGACAGTTTACAGAATGCGATTGCCGACACCCGCAAGGTTTTGCACAGCGCCACGCAAGGCAAGGGGTTGGTCGCCACGCTGCTGAATGATCAAACATTGGCGAACGATCTGCACGCGCTCGTCACCAACCTGCGTACGCACGGTGTCTTGTTCTATCGCGATAGCGCAGCAGGCCGTCAGGAAAAATCTGCCGAACAAACGCAACCGACCCGTCAAAGTCGAACGCGCTAAGATCGTCGAAATGAATTGCGGGATG
>QHPE01000089.1:18335-19086 GCA_003218945.1 Verrucomicrobiota bacterium
TAACGTCCCCAGGAAGTCGAAGCAACAACGAGATAAAGCGCCGGCCGTACCTGCGGTATTGTGTCGCAAGAAATCACGGTCTTGTTGCGCCTGTTCAGATACACGTGAACAAGTCTTGTATGCCGGACCGCACATATGAATTTGTTCAACTCGATGTTTTCACGCAGAAGCCACTCGCGGGTAATCCGCTGGCGATCTTTCCCGATGCGCGAGGATTGAATGACGGCGAGATGCAAGCGTTGGCGCGTGAGATGAATCTTTCCGAAACGACTTTCATTCTGCCGCGCGATGCAGCCATTGAAGCTCGGGAAGGAAAGAAAGTCCGTATCTTCACGGTCGAAGCGGAATTGCCGTTTGCCGGACATCCGACGCTCGGCACGGCTCTCCATTTGTATGCGTCGGAATCCACGACGCCTGCCCAGATCACTCTCGACTTGAAAGCTGGAAAAATTCCGGTGCGTTTCAATGCGAATTCCGAAAACGCAGGGCGAGAGCGAGTGGATGGTCAGGTATTCGGTGAAATGCGCCAACGCGATCCTGAATTCGAAACTCCGCTTTCGCGAGAAGACGTCGCACGGATCATTGGAGTCGCGGTCGACGAAATTTCTTCGGAATGGCCGATCCAACCGATCTCGACGGGATTGACGTTCACGATCGTGCCATTCCGAAATCGACAGACGCTCTCGGATCTAAAGTTTAGTTACATTCAGGCAGCGGAGTTTCTGAAGAAAAGCGGCGCGAACTTCTTCTA
>QHPE01000248.1 GCA_003218945.1 Verrucomicrobiota bacterium
CACCCGGCGAGAGCGATCCCTTGAGAACCATCTTCGCCACGGGTGGGACCTGCCACCATGTGACGCCGGTTGCCCAGATGCAGGCGGCATCGGTCCGTACCACCGGCGTGCCGAGGGCGGCGGCGGCCCCGTATAAATTCGAGTGCGAATCGCTTGCTACCACCATCGAACCGGGAACAACGTACCCCTGTTCCACCATTACCTGGTGCGAAATGCCGGTGCCAGGCGGATAAAAATCAATGCCGTGTTCACAAGCGAATGCCTCTATCTTCGCGTATTTGGCCAGATTTTCCGGCGAAGTGTTTTGGATGTCGTGATCGATGGCGAAAACCGGTTGCGCCGAATCTGCGACCGCTGTCGCGCCGATCTGCTTGAACTTTGGAATCACCGCGCCGGTGTTATCATGGGTCATCACGTGGCGCGGGCGGATCGAGATAAAATCGCCACTGCGAACCACGGTCCCTGGGTCAAGTCCATCCGCGTGGCGCCCAGCAATCTTCTCAACAAGCGTCAGGCCCATATCAATTCTGATTTACCCACGAAACACACGAACCACGCTAAAAGATAATAGATGAACCGGAAAATTCGCGTCAATTCGCATGTTTCGCGGGCCCATCGCCTTTTCAATACTTCACTTTTGCGCAGCGCGCTTGCCAAGCAGCTTTGCGATATCGAAGTCCACGAAGTCGGCGTGGTGGAAAATGATCGATTCGATCGAGCGCTCCACCTTATCGCCCTCATGACTGTGCGTCGCGATGATGTGCAGCACTTCGCCGGGAATACCATGCTTGTGCGCCAGGGCGACGCCGCTGAACGGATGACGTAATTGCTGGCCAAATTTACCCTGAATGACTTTGCCCGAGGCGTCCTTGTCGTACTCGAGCGGTTTGCCAACGTCGGCGAGCAGTGCACCAGCGATCAGGTTATCGCGCTCGACCGGAATGCCGCACCGGAACGAACTCTCCAGCACGTCTGCGATCGCGATGCATTGCCGCGCACACGAGTTAAGATGCTCCACGAAGGTCATGTCGATGTCGCCAGCCAGCAGCGTGAACTTGACCGCGCGCAATTCGTCAAAGGTCCAGCCTTTCCCGCCGCAGCCTGTGGTAATGGCTTCGTTCCACACTTCCGCAACCTTTTCCCGCAATGATTCATCCTTGATTTCCATCAAGCTGGGAAACAGCCCTGCGATCTCGTTCACGCCGTATGTCATAACTAACCACTAATAAACACGAATGGATGCCAATCAAACAACGGAAATGACGAAGCACGAATGGCGAATGACGAAGGAATGTCGAAGCACGAATGTGAATGAGGTTGAAAAAGTTAAAAGAGTTAAAAGTTATAAGATCGATCCCGCACACTTTGTAACCTTTTAACTTTGTAACACTTTAGCTTATCTCCATTCGACATTGGAACGCGAGCGGGACTTAAGAACTTGAATCGCAATCCGTTTAATGCAGACTTCCCGGCGTTATCCGCGCAACAGTCTCATCCTGATGCCAACTTACGAATATGCTTGTGAAAAGTGCGGCCAGAACTTCGACGCATTCCAGTCGATGCGTGACGAACCGTTTCGCGAATGCCCGAAAGAACTCTGCCGGTTGCCGAAGTGGGGACACGGAAAAGTGAAGCGCCTTCTCGGTACCGGCGCTGGTCTGATCTTCAAGGGATCGGGATTTTATACCACTGATTACCGGAGCGATTCCTACAAAGAAGCAGCCAAAAAGGAATCTCCTGCCACGTCGTCTGGCGGAGAAAAATCCGCCACGCCGAAGGAACCCGCGAAAGGTTCTTCGCCCGCTCAAACCAAGGCGCCTGAGAAAAAGAAGCCGGCTAGAGAAGCTGGTTCATGATTTTTCTGGGGAGCGCAGGCTGCTAGCCTGCAGGACTCGGCAGCTTGCCGAGACCGAGAGGCGGCGTCACTTTCGAATTGCGTCTAAAGATGTTGCCGGCAGGGCTGCCGGCAACTACAGGCTGGCAGCCTGTGCTCCCCAGGAGCCCCGCGCTTCCAAAACGTCTTCGCCACCACAGCGCGCACGGCAAAAACATAATCTGGTTGTTACAAATTGTTTTGCCGCAAATGCTTGACAGCAACGCGGCGCGCTGTTCTAGAAGGGGCGCGGTATCTCATCGCAAACC
>QHPE01000090.1 GCA_003218945.1 Verrucomicrobiota bacterium
CCATGGTTGATTCGTGTAAATCAAATAACCGCCAGCCTCGATCGCTTCCGCGAGCCCGCGCAATGAAGTCAAAACCAAATCATTCGACGGAAACAACTCGTAGAGACCAGAAACGATTCCGATCGTCGCACGCGGCTGAATTCTGCCCAACGAATCGCGATCAAACGCGTCGCCCCGGCGCGCGAAAACCGCGCCATCGAGATTTGATGCATCTGCCAGAGCACGCACGGCATCCACGTTTTCCTGCTTGTAATCGCAAAGCGTGGCGCCAATCGGAATTTCCGGAAAAGCGCTAATCGTGTCGATTACATAACGCCCCGCTCCGGCAGCGATATCAAGAATTTTCACCGGGCAATTTTCGCGATGCAATTTTAGAATCAGATCGCACAGGACCTTCTCCAGGTTTGCCTTGCGCTGACGAATGCCGCGCCACCCGATGCTATTCAGATACGATTTATCGATTGAACGACCAAACGCGCTCCAGCCCTGCGGTTCGTTCCTATAAACATAATCGAGCGAAAGACCGGAATCGAAACCGTTGCGCCAACCAATCCCGATGCCGGAACTGAGTTGTCCAGCGAACTTCAAACCCGCGCGCGCGATCGCAAATTTCACGCTGCCGTTCATTTTCAGGCGCTCGTATTCGCGCGCTGTATACCCGCTTTTATCGGCCGTTAACAATGAAGGCGCGGACGCCGGTTTGGCGAAGCAATCCCGAACGAAGTTGCCGATCAGATCGACAATATCGTGGCGGTTTGTTTCGTGAAAGATCGCGTGATACGCCTCCAGAAAAACTTCGAAACGCTTTTCGACCGAAGAAAGCCGATCAAAAAACTTTCGCTGGGCGCTCAAACTCACGATCCAATCTTTCCCGGCGCCGATCATCAAAGTCGGCGTTCGAATCGCACCCGCATCGGCGACCAATCGTTTCGCGGTGTCGTGTAGATCAAGCAACACGTTGACCGCGATTTGGCGGAAGATGAGCGGATCGGAATCATAACGCGCAGCTTGCTCGCGGTCGTGTGTGAGCATTTTCGATTTCACATAGCTCTTCACGAATTGCGGGCGAAAGATTCGCAGCGCTGGAATCGCGAATGGAACGTAAAGCTTCACGTGAAACGCAGCCGTCGCGAGAATCATCGCGCGAATCGCCGGCGCGTAATCGTGGACCCAAGCCGCGACAGTGACGGCGGCGAGACTGTGCGCGAGCACAATCATGTTTTCCCATGGAATGCCATGTTCCTTCGAAATGTGGCGCGCGAAGCAATCCACATCCTTGATCACGTCCAGAAGGCCGTTTGCCGCACCGCGCTTGCCGGGCGAATGGCCGTGACCGCGCGTATCCCAGGCAAAAATCGCAACGTCACCGAGGTCTAACGAGTCGACCGTTTCCTGCCAGCGACCGGAATGCTCGTGACCACGATGAAAAAGCAGCAGCGCTTTGTCAGTCGGCTTATCCGGCACCCATTTTCGATAGAACAACTCAGCGCCATCCCAACTAATGAATGTTTGCTCAGTTTCTTCCATCTCTTTGGCGTAGTTCGTTTACTGCTTCGCGCAATTCGGCAGCAATCGCACAAATGTCCTTTTTGTCTCTGCCGCGCTCCCGGTAATTCCGCGGCGCATCCACAATCAACCGAACTTTTCGCGGACGCGGCAAACGCTTGCCCTTTGGCCACGCTCGAAAAGATCCATCGATCAAGCAGGGCACAACAGCGACGTCGCGCCCGGCAACAAGTGCGCCGATTCCGGATTTGAATGCTCTAAGCTCGCCAGTTATCGATCTAGTCCCTTCTGGAAAAATAATCAGAATCGTTCCCGGGCTTGCGAGTAGTTGTTGGCAAAGCGACAAACTTTGGCGGATGCGCATTTGGCGGCCGAATGGCAAGGCGTTCACAATTACAGCGGCGATCCAAAGACGCGCAACACTTTGGAAAAAATAATCCGACGCGGCCGTTGGAAACGCGCGATGCAATTTGCGAAGTGGCAACGCCGCGAGCAGACAGAGTGTGTCGAGATGACTGCAATGGTTCGCGATAATAACAAGCGAACGATTAGTGCGCAGATTTTCGTGTCCTACAATTTCGAAACGGTTGTAGATGCGCAGGAGTCCCCGAATGATTAACGCAACGATTGACCGCAACCCACACACAAGCATGTCCGGCTCGCGAGGGAATTCGCGGAGCCGATCGAGGGGTGTACGTTCGAGATCGCGCAAGGAACGGTAGCGCCACTTGTTCATCGCAGCGGATAATAATACTCAACCATAAGCATGAACAACGGCGCTGCGTAAATTAGACTGTCGATCCGATCCAGAATCCCGCCGTGACCGGGAATAGTTGCGGCCATGTCTTTGGTGCCGATATCACGCTTGATCACGCTTATGGAAAGATCGCCTAGTTGTCCGCCGATTCCAACAATCAAGCCTGTTAGAATCAATTGCCAGGCGCCAAAGAATGGAAACGAGAATCGAAGAAGCCACGGGAGAATCATGGCGACTCCGAACGCGCCCAGCGCGCCCTCCCACGTCTTGTTCGGGCTGATCTCGCTCCGCAACGGATGACGACCGAAGATCTTCCCGAAAGTGAAGGCCGCGACGTCGCACAGTGCCGTTGCGAAGATTATGTAACAAACAAAGCCGTAGGCGTTGATTGCGTTGGCGAGAAATCCGAGGTGACCGAACATCCAGCCGATGCAAACAAAACCGACTATGGCGAGTGAGATCCGTTGTAGTTCGCCACGGGTCCGATTCCGCAAAATTGGAATCAACAAGATCAACGCAATCTCCAATGCCGGCATGGCAACAAAAAGACCATACCAACCGTTGCCGGGTTCTTCGCCACGCGGATTCGATACTAGTGACGCTATCCCAACGGTAACGATTCCGACGTAAACAGCGCCGGTCATCCACCAGTCGCGATACAATCCCGAGGCGCGCGAGAATTCCTTGAAAGCGTAGATCGCTAGTAATGTTACGCCAGCGATGGTTGTAATTCGTCCCGCGAAAACGAAGACCAGGCCCAATCCCGCAATAGCCAGCCATGACCAATAGGTTCTGAACATCAACGCGGTGTCTTTTTTCAACACGACTCGCAAGAATCCGAGCGTCGCTCCGCCGACGGCGAGGGAAATCAGAACGATCCAGAAGTAAGCGTGAAAAACGGGATCGTGCAGCGCAATCTTTGGCGACATCACCGCTTATCTTGCAGCGCTGCGGTGATTCGTTTCAAGCGAACAACGATTGTTTGCACACAGCCGACGATGACGACAAAACAAGTCCAATCGAGAATCGTAAAACTCGGGAATGAATGTCCATCGCAGAAGAACGTGAGCCACGCGCCAATGGTGACCGCAACCATGCGCCAAGGTTTGGACATGATGCCACCAAACTCGCGCTGAACGCCCAGCGCCTGGCCGAACAAGCCAACATAAGCAGTCAGCACCGCCAAGATCGCTGCCCAATATCCGATGAGCGGATTCATCAACCCGCTGTGTGCCAGGCCGACGAAGATTATTATGTCCGAAACGCGATCGGGCAGATCATTCAGAATTTCCCCGCGGCGGCTCGCCTTCCCCGCAGATACCGCCACCATGCCGTCGAGCATGTTCAGCCACAGCCGCAAATAACAAAACAAGGGGCCGATGATGAGCAGCCATCGGTATCGCTCTGAGTTCCAAAAACAAGACGCCGCGACGAGCGCCGCTAAGACCGATAAATACGAAATCGCGTCCGGATGAATACTCTGCCGTACACAAAATCGCGTCGCCGCGTCAGCCGTTCGGCGAAAAATAGCAGCAATGGGCCTTCGCAAATTTGGCTCGTAGTTGGACACGCCTGCATTTTGTAGGACAAAACAAGCTTCTTGGCACGTCATAGCTTTAGGGAAGGCGGCCAATCCGCCGTTATTGGTTAGGCGGAATCATTTGGTGGTCTTTTCAATACGCATAATTTGCTGGCCAATCGGAAGCTCCTGCAGCAAAGCAATGGGCATGAAATACTATTCCGTTTTTTTCGCGCTCTTCATTGCAACGCTCACCTGTTCCAGTTTGCTCGCCCAGGATAAAGCCGCCCTGCAACCTAACGCTACGGTCGTCGGTCTTCTTCAGAGCAACGCTGGGAAAATTGTGGAGCTCCACTTAAGATCTGGAGAGAAAATGGGGGGTAAAGTCGCGCAAGTCAGCGACAACATCGTTCATATTTCCAACCTTACTGGCGCGGAGTACTTCGATGCCTTCGTCGATGCGAAGGACATTTCTGCTGTGGTCGTCCGCGTCGCCGGCAGATAGCAACTGCTACACCAGGCGATTGAAAGGACGATTCTTGAGATGCGTTCCACCTCGCGCGCAAGCACGGTGCTTGGTCATCGCAAGCGTGACCTTTCTCGGAATCACGCTTCGCACGGATGCGGCCGTACACGACTCATCCACGCACGCCGAACGCGAACAAGTCCCAACGTGGTCAGCGAAGGACATGGCGTTTTTTCTGCACGGCTCGATGAGCGCCGAAGTGATCCCGGAAGGCGTACTTCGTGCATTCATCAAAACTTATCCCGACCTGTTCGCGACAAACGATCTAACGCATCTTGGTTTGATTCCTGATCTTGAATTTGGCTGGCCGATCGGTATCAGTCGGGCAGATGTCAAGCACCTCGGCGGGTTGCCTTCGCTCGGCCATCAATTGCGCTTCCTGTCATTTTGCACAGATCACATCGAAATCGGTTGATCAGCCAATTCGCATTCTTGGCGCCACAAGTCATTTCGACGTGGAAGAGTTCTTTGGGTCGATTCTCGCTGCCACGTTTAAAACTTCTGATCCCGTAAACATGAAAAAGTTCCTCGGCATTTATCTCAACGCCGAGGCCAAAACCTTCGATGCGAAATGGCAAAATCAGGAACAACAGATTATCGCTATCATGAGGGACGACGCGTTCGGCGCAAAAAGAGTGCCGGTTGGCGAACTGCACAAAATCGACAATGCCGACGTGCGGCAGTCATTCGAACCAGGCGTCGACCTTGCGGCGCGCACGACAGCGATGTTGAAGCTCTTCCACAATATGCGAGCCGCACTGCATGTTCCCGATCAACCGCCGGAAAAAGCGCCACCTTCTTCCGGATCGGGACGCAACGACGCATTTGGTCTTCTGGCCGCAGGCCTGCTGAATCTGCCACAGCCGTATTCGCCAATTAAGTTCGGCCTGGTGTGGAACATAGACAAACGAACGTGGGTGCATTGGGACGGCAATACGAAATCACCGATTGCACGCAATCTGCTCGCATCGCTAGGGCTCGGCGCGCCGCTTCATGGCAAACACGCTGATCTGCAGTTCGAGATGGTGAAGCGGCAGACGGACCTGACCGAGAAAATCCGGCCGCCGCTGTATCCGTTCGCAATCGATCGGGCAGCAGCACAACGCGGCGCGCCACTGTTCGCATCTAATTGCAATTCGTGTCATGGCGGGCCGGAGAGCGACAAACGCTTGTATTCAGTAGCTGAGATCGGCACTGACCCGCATCGCGCGGGGATGTTTACACAAAAGCTGGCGGACGGTTTCAATACATTTCTGGCTGAACTTGGAGCCGAAGGTTATCGGCCGCCGAAGGAAGTTGGCGTCCGCAGCACCTGTAAATATTTCGCTGCGACACTGAGCGGCGTCTGGGCACGTTCGCCGTACTTACACAACGGCTCGGTGCGCACGATGCAGGATTTGCTCACGCCATCGCAGCAACGCGAGATGCGTTTCCATCGAGGGTCGCATGTGTTCGATGAAGGCGCGATGGGCTACACAGATGAAGGCGCCTACATCCTCGACGCGACGGCAAGCGGCAACTCGAATTCAGGTCACGATTACGGAACAAAACTCTCCGCAGCGGAAAAGCGGGACTTGATCGAGTATCTCAAGACGCTGTAGGTCAGTCCTGTGACGCGCGGTACATTCACAACAAGTTTTGGATTGCAACGCAATGAGAACATTCCAAATACTCGCGACATGATTACTAAAAACGTCGGCATGCTTCTGCTCGCAATTTATCTCATAGTGGTTGGGATTGTCACGCTCACCGGCCTTGGCATCGGCATCATCACTGGTGTGCTGGCGCTGCTAGCCGGAATTTTTATCCTGATTGGGCGCTGAGGTGCAGGGTACGCCAGCGGGTGCGCGACCTATCCTGGAATGTACTCGTAAAACAGGTACCAGTTGCCGCGGATATGGCGATACACCTTGATTGTGTCGTCCGCGTTGTTTGGATCGGGACGGTACCCGTCCAAGCTGCTTAGCGTCTCCGCCGGCGGACGCTTACTGTAGGCGTAACCTTTAGCTGTGTCACTCGATATGGCAGAGCCAATGATCCAGTAATAGAAATCGACCTCATAACTGAAAGCTTCCGATCGAAAGCCTCGCGGCACGCGAGCCTCTCATAACATGAGACGATACGTGGTAACCCGAGCAGGAGAGACGCCGATCGTCTGTGGATGTTCTGGATCTGTCCAGTTCTCACCAACTGTGACGAAATCGCGGTCGGTTTCCAGCATATCGATCAGTGCATTAAATGTCGCTTCGTGTTTGTCGAAGTTGGACAGCAAGCTCTGATCGGAAGGTGGCGTCATTCCAATTCTGATTATCCAAACTAGGACAACCATCGGAATGGCCGCACTGCCGATTACAGCGGTAGACACCAATAGAACTTGCTTGGGTCCTATTCGCCGGCGTTCCTTGGTCTCACCCGAAACGTACAAAAGGCGTAAACCAGCTACAGCGCCAAGAATGCTTCCCGGTAGCGCGCCTGCGGGCACCGTGCAGATGCCAATAAAGAAAATGCCGAACAGATCATTGTGTGTAGTGACGATCGCCGCGAGCAATCCAATCACTACGCCAATGATGGTGCCCAGAACGGCGCCGATTAGACCCGCGACCACTCGCATCAGCTTTGTTCTATGAACCTCATCATTTGGCTCGCCAATTTCGGTCCGATGCCACTCTCCTCGTGCTTGAAATAGACGAACGCGTCTGTCCAGTTTGTGTTCTGTTCGCGTACAAACTCTGACCAGCGTTTCACTTCCTCGTCCGTGTAATCTCCGCGGCGCAAACGAAGATACCCATAAGCTGCAGTGATCTTTTTCGGTGTGGCAATGGTCTCTGTGTCCGCAATGCAAAGTGCGATGTTTCGGGATTTGAGTAACTCGAAAATTTCATCATCGAACCATGATTGGTGACGAAATTCAAAAGCCCCGCGCATGTCCGGCAATTCGCGGAGGAAAGATCTCAACACGTCGGCATCTTTTTTGAAGGTTGGCGGAAGCTGAAAGAGCAACGGACCAAGTCGGTCGCCAAGACCAGTGATGACTTTGCAAAAGTATTCGAGCGTGTCGGAACAATCGCGCAGCTTCGACCAGTGGGTGATTTTCTGCGGAGCCTTCAGCGCAAAGCGAAATCTCTGCGGCGTTTGTGTTTTCCAGTTTTCGATTGTCTTCTGTGCGGGAATGCGGTGAAACGTGTAGTTGATCTCTGTCGTGACGAACCGCTCGGCGTAGAACGCCAACATCTTCGCCGTCGCCAAATCGTCGGGATAAAAGTTCCCCTTCCACTCCGCGTATTGGAATCCAGAGGTGCCGATCCAGAAGTTCATATTTGGCGTTCAGGCTAAACCCTCCCGTTCGCAAAGCCAGGGTTCAAAAGGACAAAAATCGCTGCACAAACATCCGCAGCGCAGACCGAATCCGAATCGGATATAGCGGCAAATCCTTTGAATCCTAAAATTTTAAAGGGTAACAAGAAGCATTAATCGTTGCCGCAACACAAAGTAACAAAAGGGAAAACATGAAAAAAATCGTATTGAGTATTGCTTTAGCCTTTGTGGCGCCGTTCGCGTGGGCACAAGTGTCAGAGACCACCACGACGACAACGACGACCGACGCCAACGGAACGATCACAGAGTACACTCCGGGCAGCGCAATCGTGCTCCGGGAAACCAGCGGCCCAGTCCAGTATCGCTTCGGCAAGACCGTCACCTACGTGACGCGAAGCGGCCGCACTTTGGATGAAGAGGCCGTAAGGACAAGAATTAAAGTGGGTCTTCCCGTCCGCGTGCATTATGTTAAAACCGGCCCCGACATGGTCGTGGACCGCGTGATCGTGGACGAGGATTAATCATCGTCTTGTTCGTCTCCGACGCGCCTTTCTGTTCCGCCCACGCGCGGGCAGCAAAGGCGCGTTTTTTGTTTAGATTTCCAGGCGCTAGCAAGCTCGCCGAGTTTCCAGGCAGAATAAGACCGATGGTCGTCTGACCAACGAATCGTTTGTTATGAAGCTACAAATGAAGGGGAGCTGGAATGAAGTTAAAGGCAAACTTAAACAGAAATACGGTCAGCTGACTGACGACGATCTAACGTTTGCCGAAGGCAAGGAGGACGAGCTGCTGGGTCGCCTTCAAAAGAGACTGGGCAGAACAAAAGACGAGCTTCGAGCCGAGATCGAGGACATGTGATTCTATCTCGGCGTGAAACGCGGTCCGCGCGCTAGGGATCAGCACTCTCACGCCCCCCGGTTGTAGCGAACTCGAGTCGTGAATTTTGAACAAAGCGAGGCGCGTTAAGCGCCAGCAATCTCCGCCGCGAAAGATAATCCTCACACCGGCGGTTTATTTCCCAGGACAACACGCACCTCGTGAGGTAGCCCATCGTCACGCAACCTTACAGTTTTGTCGGCTGCCAAAACTCCATCCACTTCTACGAGGGTGACACCTCGAGAACAGTGATCAGGATTCTCCACCACGATGCGATACGTGGTGGTTTGGAAACGGTATCGCAGACGAAAGCCAGACCAATCTTTCGGTATAACCGGGTTGATCGTGAGGGTATCGCCGCGGCGTTGGAATCCTAGAATCTCTTCGAGCCAGACGCGATAGGTCCAAGCCGCCGCGCCCGTGTACCAAGTCCAGCCCCCACGTCCAACGTGGCCGCCTAACGAATAGACATCGCCTGGAATCACATACGGCTCGACCTTGTAGCGTTCACAATCCTTCTCATCCCGGGCGTGCTCGACCGGATTCAGCATCCGCAAAAGTCGGACGGCTTTATCGCCATCGCCTTGGCGGGCAAAAGCCATGGCCACCCAAGTGGCGGCGTGCGTATACTGGCCGCCGTTTTCCCGCACGCCGGGAGGATAACCCTTGATATAGCCAACGTCGGCGGCGGTCTTGTCGAAAGGCGGAGTAAAGAGCAAAATTAGATCGTCGGCTTCACGCACGAGATTTTCCTCGAGCGATCGCAGCGCGACCTCAATGCGATCGGAGTCGCCAGCACCTGAAATGGCGGCCCAGGTTTGTGGGAGTGAATCGATGCGGGCCTCGTTGTTTTTCCTCGAGCCGAGAGGCGTGCCATCGTCGAAGTACGCGCGACGATACCACGCTCCATCCCATGCCTGGGCGTCAATTGTTTTAGCCAACTGTGCGGCGCGCAAACGGCAGGCGCGCGCTTCGTCGCCCAACTCGCGTAGAGTGAGCAACTCAGCGAAGTCTTTCAGTACACAAATCTCAAACCAGGCGAGCCAGACGCTTTCGCCTTTGCCGCCGAGTCCGACGCGGTTGAGGCCGTCATTCCAATCGCCACCGCCGATCAGCGGGAGTCCATGCGGACCAGAAGTGGCGGAGCGCGCGACGGCACGGCGGCAATGTTCGAGCAGAGAACCTTCCTTCGGGGAAGCGACCGGAATAGAAAGGCTCTCGGTCTGTTGTTCCTCCAATGGTTTCCCGTCTAGGAACGGAATCATCTGATCGAGGATCGCTGCATCGCCGGTGGTTCGGACGTAATGCGCCGTGACGAAAGGAAGCCACAGAAGATCGTCACTGATTCGGCTGCGAACGCCGGCGCCAGATTCTGGATGCCACCAGTGCTGGACATCGCCTTCTACGAATTGCCGTGCGGCCGCACGCAGAATGTGGTCGCGAGCCAGCTGTGGCGCAGCGTGCACGAGGGCCATCACGTCCTGCAACTGATCACGGAACCCGTAAGCGCCGCTCGATTGATAAAGGGCCGAGCGGCCCCAGACTCGGCAGCTGAGGGTCTGATAAAGCAGCCAGCGGTTGAGCAGAAGGTTCGTGGAAAGCTCGGGTGTTTCCACTTCGATCGTGTTCAGGAGGCGGTCCCACCATTGGCGGGTTTCTTGGAATGCGGCTTCGACGTTAGTGGGATCGCGAAAACGAGTAATTAGTCCGCGCGCTTTCTCTTCGTCGTCCGCCTGACCGAGAAGGAAAGTCATCTCGGCGGTGTCTCCCGGTTCAATCTCAATCACCACCTGCACGGCCGCGCAAGGGTCCAGGCCGGCGCCAACCTCGCCGGTCAATCGTTCGTGCCCCATCGCGGCCGGATCGCGCAGCGAGTGGTTACGCCCAATGAACCCGGCGCGATCAGCGGTGAACGAAGTAGGCGTTGGATCCGAAGTGGCAAACGTGAGGCAATCGCAAAATTCCGGGTTGTAGGCATTGCGGGCAAAGAGGCTCTGGCTCTGCAAATCCCATTTCGTAACGATATGCATACCGGTTTCCTCTGGATCGGGTCCGAGAACGAGAGTGGCGTAGGCGGTGACAGTCAGCTTTCGTCGGCGCGACGAATTGTTGCGCAAACGCAGCCGCTGTAAGCGCACCGGCTGCCCCCCGGCATCATCGACCGGCACGAAGGTGAGCAGCTGTTGTTCGATCGCGTGGCTATTATGTTCAAACGTTGTATAACTCTGACCATGCCGCGCGCGATACGCGTCCTTCTCCCGAATCGGTTGGAGTGTGGGCGACCACATGACGCCGATCTCATCGTCGCGGATGTAGATTGCGGTTCCGGGTGGATCGCAGATCGGATCGTTAAACCACGGCGTGAGACGATCGTTCTGGCTATTGCGGCCCCAGACACATTCCGCGCCGGACTCGGAAACCAATGCGCCGAACTTCGGGTTCGCCATGATATTGATCCAGGGAAGCGGCGTGCGTGTGCTTGGACCCAGATAAATTACGAATTCCTTCCCGTCCTCGGTAAAGCCGCCGAGGCCATTGAAGTATTTCAATTCCATGAAAGGAAGGGGTGCGGAGGGCTCTTCGCGAACGTGGCGTCCGGGCACTAATTGCCGCGGTTTCGCGGCCGGCGGTGTCGTCGCGGCAAGTTGTTGGCGTAATGTGCCGCGAGCTGCGACCAAAACCACCCGTGCAGCCGCTTGAAGTGCGAGCAGCTCTTCTTTGGAAATTTTTGTTGCCGAGCGGAGATAGACGCCGCCGGGTTGATCGACGCCGGTCAAATGCGCCTGCGCTTCGGTGAGCCGGCGTAGATGATCAGTCAATGGTTCGTCGTAACTCGGCAGTTCCTCGCTCACCAGAACGAGATCGACCTTCAGGCCGCGCAGATGCCAGAAAGTATGTGCGGTCAATATTTCTCGCACGACTTCCATGTCACGGAGGTGACCAATCATGACGACGACGATCGGCAGATCCCCCGAAATGCCTTGTCGCCAAAGCGCACGCTGACCCTCGGAGCGGCGGCCGAGACGCGCCGGCGGCGGTCGGAGTTGGCTCTGTGGAAAAATAATGAGGCCGGCCAGTTGTTGAAAGGTTTGCACGTCGGCCCGGCGAATGTGGAGCCGACGCATCTCCAACTGCGAATGGATCCAAGCGGTCTCAAAAGCCCGCGCGCAAGTGTGCGAGTGCGACAACCGCTTCGTGAGATTCTGCCACGACGGTAACGAGTGCGAACTGGAATCGTTGGTTAGGCAAAATCGTGACGCGCCGGCGCAGGCTGAAGATCGGGTCGAGCACGGCGCCGATGCTGCTGGTTAGGTGGCGGGTGAGCGCTTCAGGATTTTCCAGCGTGCGGCCTCGGCCGAGAAACTGGGCGCGATCGGTTTCAAATTCGGCCGCCTCAATGGAGGATTCAGGGACCATGAGGTGCGCAGCCCAAACAGGACGATCATCTGGAGCCCGGAGACGCCGCCAAGCGACCAGGGCCTGGCAATTCGGCAGCCACTCAGTTTCGATGAAGAGCTTGTTGAAAGCAGGATGCGCGCGATCCGTCCGATGCGGTGCAAGGGCGAGTTCGAGGTAACTGGTCAACTCCAGTCGACAGGATTTGCGCGA
>QHPE01000091.1 GCA_003218945.1 Verrucomicrobiota bacterium
CCGTAGTCGCTGAGCAGCGCCGAGTTGCCCAACGTGGCAAGCTTCCGCAGATTCTTCGCGGCGGCGGCCGGTTCCACGCCAAGAGCGAGCGCTGCCGCATACGGAGCCACGACCAGATCGTCTTCCTGCCCACGCTTCAACGCCAGCGCCGGCACGCCAAAGGCCCGGTATTGATAGACGTTGTGCCGGTCGAGCGCACTGAAGGCAGATTCCGAGATGCCCCACGGCACGCTGCTTTGCTGGGCATAGGCAATCTGACAGCGCACGGCGTCGTGACAGGCGCGATCGAGCAGTGAATTCTCGTGCATCTGGGTGAACAAGAGAGGCATCAAATATTCGAACATCGTCCCGCTCCAGGAAAGAAGCGGCAGCCGCCCGTAGGCAGAGCCAAATGGGCGGCTCAAAGCCCACCAATGTTCCACCGGCACGTCTCCGCGCGCGATGGCCAGGAAGCTCGTTAGGCGCGCTTCGCTCGCGAGCAGATCGTAAAACGAGGAGTCGAGCCGGCGCTCTGCCACCTGGTAGCCGACGGCAAAAATCCGTCGGTCTTCATCGTAGAGAAATCGCAGTCCCATGCCGCCTTCCAGTTGCTGGCTCTGGGCAATCAATTCGCCCAATTGCGCAAGCTCTTCCGAAGCGCGCCGGCGTGAATGCTCCACCTCGGTGACGAGAAGATCGACCCACTCGCGCACCGCGGCAGGAATCTCTAGGTCCTCGCGTCGCTCATGAAAAGCAAGCAGGGGTACGAGCCCGGAAATGCCCTCGATGGCAATGTTGCGCAGCGAAAAGGTAGCCGCGAGCGCCTCACGCCGGGATTCGTGCGTCGCCTCGCCTAACGACATCAATTGGGCCGGCGGCGCCATCAGGATCTCTACCGGCCGAAGATATTTATCGATGACGTCATTCCACGCCGCGATCTGCTTCGAAATTTGCTGTGCCCAGTAAACACGTGGATCGGTTTCCTCCCCGCGGAAGTGGAGCAGAAGATCTTCTGCGGGCTGTCGAGCCGCCCGTACGCGCAGGATGACTTCCTCCAGATCAGCCGGCTGGCCCGTGGTCAGTTCCGCCAGGCGGAGAAATGCCGGAGGACGTTCCATTTCCTTCAGTGTGGCAGCGATTTGCCCGAGCACGCCAAGCGTGTCGGCTATTCCACGCAATGCGCCCGCATCCAGAAGAGGGCGCGCGGCCAATTCATCGCAGCTCCTCTCGAAAGTCCAGAGGCTGGCGAGCAAATTGCCGCTGTCCACAGTCGAGACGTATCGTGGATGCAACGGCTCCAGCGTGCTCAGGTCGTACCAATTAAAAAGATGGCCTTCAAAACGCTCGAGCAGACCCAGCGTTTCCAGCGTG
>QHPE01000233.1 GCA_003218945.1 Verrucomicrobiota bacterium
GCAAATTGAAACCGCGCAGCGCGCATTTCGGGAAGGGCAATTGAACCTGGCCTTGGCGATGGGGATCGATCCTGCGGGATCGGCCCTGCCCGAACCCGAAGGCGAACTGGAGTTTATCCCGGCGCGGATTGATGTCGATGCCGAAACAACGGCGGCGTTACAGCGCAGACCCGATCTCAAGCTCGCCCGCTTGTTTGTCCGCGCGGCCAATGAAGATCAACGGATCATCGCAGCGGATTATTACCCTCGTATCGAGGGTAGCATTCCCGGCGAATACGTCCCCGTCAAAGGCATTCATCGCCAAGAGTCAACAAGTAAGACGCAGGACTTTATTGGATCGGAGATTAAGGAGAAAGCGGCATACACGTGGCGAGTAGTCGATAACGGAAAAGTCGGAGGGGCAGTGTTGAGAGCACAGGCAGCGCGGGAGGAGAACGAACTAACCTGTAGGAAATTGGAAGCGAACGTGAGCCGCGAGCTGTCGCGCATCGCCAACGACCTTGACACAATTGCCGCCCGCGAAAAATCGCTCGCATCCGCTTCTGCGGCTGCGGAGGAGAGTGCCCGCACTATTCGGGAGAACGTGGCAACTGGTCTCGCCTCGCCGCTCGAGTACCGCGTGACCCAAAGCGCTTTTCTCAAGACGAGAAGCGGGCTGCTCGACGCTGTTTATCGGCACAATGTCGCACTAGCAGAATGGGACCGGGCCGCCGGCCGTTATTTCCAATATTCGTACGAGCCCGTGGCCTCGCGCAAAGAAGGTGATTCGATAAATCGTTAAATCTAAACTGGTTCGCCTCGACGGTTTTGGAATCTTCCTAAGACTTCCTCCAGGAATCGAACGGACGTGTTCGCCGCGGTGTCTTGGCAATAATGCTCTCGAAGATCTACGAACAAGCGGCAACGCGAACCGCAGCGGCTGGGCACGAGATTATTGCAAAGAACAGCCATGGACATCACACTAGTCCCCCAAAATTGAAATTTCCGGAATCAAAATCCATTTTGTGGATCGGCGGAGCGGCAGTCGCGGTTATTTTCGCCGCTGCGTATTTTTTTCTGATGCCAGTCGCGGAAGTGACGCAGGTGCGTCGCGGCACGGCTATTTCCGCAGTTTACGGCACCGTGCGGATCGAGCCGGCGTTCGTCGTGCGGGTTCGTGCGCAAAATGACGGTTTCATCCGACTAGCGGAAGCTTTCTCCGCCGGCAGGGGGGCAATCGGAAAAAGTGTGGAAAAAGGTCAATTGCTGGCGACGATCGCGGACGAGGAAACTTCCCGTCAACTCAAGCAAGCCCGCGCCGATTTGCAGGCTGCCGTTGACCGTGCCGCTCTTCCACTCCCTTCGTCGGAGTTACTCAAGGCGGCAGAGGACAATCTGCAACGGCTCGAAAAAGTTGTCTCCTCCGGGAACGTGCCCGCTGTCGAATATCAGAAATCCAAGAGCGAGGTGAACCGTTTGCGTGGCGCGGTGGAAACAGAGCGGATCGAACGGGACCGAAATCTGAATTCGCTGGAAGAATCCACCAAAAAGCTCGAGGCCGAAATGAAGAATGCGGAAGTCCGCTCGCCGATTGATGGAATTCTCACCAATGTTCAGACGATCGACGGCGAACTGGTCTCAGACGGCAACGAGCTTTTCACCGTCTCTTCGCGACAGACTTATGTGCGCGGCGAAGTGAACGAGGAAGACGTCGGCGAGGTGAAGGCTGGGATGAAAGCAAGGGTGCAATTGTACGCCTACCGCACGCGCACTTTCGACGCGCGCGTGACATCGGTTCAGCCGGCAGCCGATCCAACCACTCAGCGCTACACCGTGGTGCTTGAGATGGAAAGGCCGCCCGACAACTTGATGGTCGGAATGACAGGCGAGATGAACATCATCACTGGCGTGCACGAGAATGCGCTGTTGGTGCCGACGCGCGCTCTGCTTGTGGACCAGGCGCTTGTAGTAAACGGGGGACTTGTCCAGCGGCGAACAGTCAATGTAGGATTTCGCACACTGGATGTCTCCGAGGCGCTAAGCGGACTCTCGGAAGGCGATCACGCAATTATTTCCGATCAGGACAAGTTCCATTCCGGTCAGCCAGTGCGCCAGCGCATGGTGATACCGCCGAAGGCACCATGACGCCGCCGCTTTACATTGCGCTGCGCTTCTTGACGCATCGCAAGCGCGCATTGCTGCTGAGTTTGAGCGGAGTCGTTTTCGGTGTCGCAATTTTTATCTGTACACAGGCGCAGACACAGGGATTCTCCCGCTACTTCATCGAGTCCAACATCGGCAGCAACGGCGCATTGGTCGTTAGGTCGCGTTTCCGGCCGCGCTACGAACCGCTCATGGTTGCGGCGAAAAACTCAAAAGGAACCGCTGCCCGCCGCCTCTATTTTGAAGGCATCACTAATCCC
>QHPE01000234.1 GCA_003218945.1 Verrucomicrobiota bacterium
AACTTTAATCAGTTCGGCAAGCTCTTCGTTGTTCCGACCGATGGACAGGTTTACGCGCAACCGCTTTACGTTTTCAATCTCACGATTCCGGGAAAAGGCGTTCACAACGTGGTCTACATCGCAACCGAGCATGACACGGTCTACGCCTGCGATGCCGACAACGGCGTTGTGCTCTGGCAGGTCTCGCTGCTCAAGGCGGGCGAAACTCCTTCGGATAACCGGGGCTGTTCGCAAATCACACCCGAGATCGGCATTACGGCGACACCGGTGATCGATCGAAACGCCGGTTTAAACGGAACAATCTACGTTGCCCCGATGAGCAAAGACAGCTCGGGAAATTATTTCCAGCGTTTACACGCGCTTGATCTGGTCACGGGCGCGGAGCAGTCAGGAAGCCCGGTCGATGTTTCGGCAAGCTATCCGGGAAGCGGAGCCCAATAGCAATGGCGGCAACGTTTTCTTTGATCCGAAACAATACAAAGAGCGGCCGGGACTCGTGCTGAATAATGGAATCGTCTACACAACCTGGTCGTCCCATTGCGATTTTGATCCCTACACGGCGTTTGTTATTGGTTACAACCAAATCACTCTAGCCCAGGTCCGCGTGATCGATCTTGTTCCCAACGGCAACGAGGGTTCCATCTGGGCTGCCGGCGCCGCGCCCGCGGTTGATGCCAGCGGAAACATGTATGCCCTGACCGGCAACGGGACGTTTGAGACCACCCTGGACGCAAATGGATTTCCGAATCACAGCGATTTTGGGAATTGCTTTGTAAAACTCTCCACCGCGAACAACAGCCTTCAGGTGACTGATTATTGGACGATGTTCAACACCATCGCGGAATCGAGCGCGGATCAAGACCTTGGTTCAGGGGGCGTCGTGGTTCTTCCGGATATGATCGACAGCGGCGGCATTACCCGGCATCTGGCGGTCGGCGGCGGTAAAGATGGCCACCTCTATATCGTGAACCGGGACAACATGGGAAAATTCAACGCGAGTTCGAACGCAAACATCTATCAGGATTTTCCGGGAGCCACTGCAGGCGGCCTATGGGCTACACCGGCTTATTTCAACAGGACACTTTACGTCGGCGGCACCGGCGACCATTTAAAGGCCTTTGCATTTAGTAACGCGAGATTAGGAACGACGGCTACCTCCAGCAGCAGCGTTACCTTTTCCTATCCGGGAACTACGCCGAGCGTATCGGCGAATGGAACTCTCAATGGAATCGTTTGGGCGGAACAAGTGGGTACCGGCGGGGCGGCGGTGTTGCGAGCCTACGATGCAACTAATCTGGCAACAGAACTCTACAACAGCACCCAGGCCCCTAGCTCGCGCGATCAATTCGGCACGAGCAACAAGTTTGTGACCCCAACAATTGCTAACGGTAAAGTATATGTCGGCACTACGAGCGGCGTGGGCGCTTTTGGTCTGTTTAGTACACCTACACCTACTCCCACGCCGGCGCCGACCCCTACTCCGACGCCAACTGCAACTGCAACTCCGACACCGACGCCCACGCCAACGCCAACCCCAATGACCGGGGCGGTGATGCTTAGTCCGCTGCCGGGCTCAACCTTTAGTTCGTCCAGCGTGACTTTTACCTGGAGCGCGGGTAGCGCCACCGCTTATTTCCTTTTCGTAGGCAGCTCGCTACACGGCGCCGATATTTACAACTCTGGTCAAGTGACCGTGCTTTCGAAAACAGTAAATAACATTCCCGCTGATGGGCGCACGATTTACGTGACACTAGGTTCCAAAGTTAACGGGACTTGGACCGTAAACTACTACACATACAAAGCTTCCAATCCATCTGCTACTCCTACCCCGACTCCAACATCTACTCCAACTCCAACACCTACTCCAACTGCGACACCCACACCTACCGCGACGCCAACTCCAACACCGACGCCCACGCCAACTCCAACCGGTGCGGCAGTGATGCTTAGTCCGCCACCAGGATCTACCTTCAGTTCGTCCACCGTTACCTTCACCTGGAGCGCGGGTAGCGCCAGCGCCTATTTCCTTTTCGTAGGTAGCTCGCTACATGGCGCCGATATTTACAACTCCGGCCAGGTGACCGTGCTTTCGAAAACCGTAAACAACATTCCCGTTGATGGGCGCACGATTTACGTGACACTAGGCTCCAAGGTTAACGGCAACTGGATTGTGAACTCCTACACATATACCGCTTTCAAGTAATGGCCACTGTCACGGCGCTGCTGGGTTAGCGGTTCGCCACGGCGAATCCGTCCTTTGGCGGATCAGCAGTTGGCCGGCTTTGTTCAAGCAGAATTAAAACCAACGCGATCCCTGGTCGTGGCGCGAAATGTTTTTTATGAACACCATAGCTACGAACAGGATTTTGCTGATTTTGGCCTTCGCCTGCGCGATCTTCGCTGGCAACGGAGAGGTGCGCGCGACCAGCCAAGGCGCGCGTCTCATCGTGCAACGAGCGCCGAACTTTGGAAACGATCGTGTCGTCCAATTGTGGATCGACCGCCGAAAAGTCGCTGAGATTCCACCGGGCGGGCATCATACCTTGGGCGTGCTTAGCCTGCCGAATACCGAGTCGCGCCAGCCTACAGGAATCGGTCTGACCCTACGATCCGGGCGGACCTACATATTCACCGCAACATGGGACTCGGTTCGCGGTACCGTTCTGAAAAGATCGACATCGGCCAGCGACACGACGGCGGTGAAAATGCCGCGTTAACCGTCAATCGCGGCGAAGACGCCGGGTTAATCGAGATCAAGCTCCGATGCCATCGACCGCGGAGCGGAGTCGGCCGACGTCGAACGGTTTCGAGAACATGACGTGCACGTCCATTCCCTCATAAGCTCGGCGGATTTCGGATGAAACAACATCAGCCACGACGATGACTTTGGCGCTGATACCGCGTTTCCTGATTTCACGGACAAATTCAACACCAGTCAGGCACGGCATTTCCTGGTCGACAATGATCACGTCGTACGGATCGGAATCGGCCTCGATCTTAGCCAACCCGTCCATGCCGCTGTCGGCGCAGGTGAATTCATAGCGCGGCTTGGCAAAAACAAATCCCATCGAAAGCGTCACCGACCGGGTGTCGTCCACGGCCAATATCTTGAGAGCCGGGTCCATAGGCAGCACCCGGTCAAGCATCGCTCATGCCGATGGAGTGCGTAGGCCTACTAAAGTAAGCCAAAAGTCCGGCCGCCTTCACTTATAAGTTACAGTGAAGTGGTCAGTGGTCAGCGGCGTCCGGGAAGAATGGGCGCGACGGCGAAAAAGGCGATCGGGATAATGGCTACTGCCGCCGCGGCGGCAATTGTTACCCCGTTAACCAGCAAGGCTAAGGTGGCGTCTGTTAATCGGAACGACACGGCAAATGATCCGGCGAGGAGCAGAAGCCCAATCGCCGAAGCCTCGGCGATGATGAATCCGACAATTTTGCTGCGATGGCGCTGTAACATTGGTGAGTGGTTATTAGTTATTAGTGGCCCGACTATCGCCCGTTATCGGGATGAAATCGTCGCGAGACGTGCGAGTCGACGAAAGTCCGTCGGTTGATATCAGGTGGCTGTATTCTGGCCGCGGCAGCGAACCGCCGAAAGAGCGCAGCCCGGCGCGGGGCCGTGTCAGAGTGAGCGAAGTAAAGTGCGCCGTTTTGAGATAGTGTGCGTGTTAATTTCATGTATGTCTCCGGTCCCGGGGGAGGGTGGCCGATGGCAGATCGATCGGCGCAACCAGTCTACATCAGAAACGAGGGTAACCTAAGGTTATTTAGAGGTGAGAAGACAGAGGTCAGAAATCAGAAGTCGGAAATAGAGTGCGGTCAGGCCGTTTCCGAGTAGATTGGCGTGTGCCGACTTATATTTACGAGACCACCGATCCGACCAAGCCGATCCGAAACTTCGAAGTTAAGCAAAGCGTCCACGACGATCCGCTCGAGAGCGATCCGGAAACTGGCGAGGCAGCGCGACGGATAATCTCGGCCGGCTATAATCTTCTGATTCGCGGTAAATCTGTTGGTCCTAGTGTCGGCTCGGTTGGGTCACACTGACTTCGTCAGTTCTTGGTTATTGGTTAGAAGTACCCTAGCCCAACATGCAGAAGAAAAATTCAAATACATCGGCGAGATCGAGGGTGTTGGTGCTGGTCGATGAGTCCAATGTTGGAAGCTCGGTCCGCACCGTCGGGCGGGGTTTGGATTGGATAAAACTGCGCGATTTTCTGGCCGGCCCAAACACCGGACGCGAGCTGATTGAGATGGTTGTTTATGCCGGACTTCCGCCGGCGATGCCGATCTGGCAGGAAGAACGCGACAAGAAGAATAAGTTTATGCAGTGGCTGCGTTCCAACGGATTCATGGTTGTGACCAAAGATGGGTCGCCCGCTGAGGAAGGACGTTACAAGGCGAACGTGGACGTAATGATGGCGATCGACGCGCTCGAGCTTTCGGTCGAGATGCAGCCCGATGTTGTCATTCTCGTAACGGGTGACACCGATTTCGCGTATCTCGCGATCAAGTTGAGGCGGCGCGGTATCCGGGTGGAAGTGGCATCCGTTTCGCAAAATCTTGGGAACATATTGCGATCAGCTGCGAATGAAGTGATCGATCTGGCGCAGTTGTTTCGGACGTTTGAAATGATCCAGGAACCGGCACCGGCTCGCGCTATGCCGCCGCGTCAGAACCAGCAGCAAGGGCGACCTCAACCACAAAGACCGCCGAATCAGCAGCAACCGCAGCAACAACGCAGGCCGCGGCGCG
>QHPE01000235.1 GCA_003218945.1 Verrucomicrobiota bacterium
AATTGACGCCGGCGAAGATCGAAGCGCTTGCAAATCGTTACGGTCTCGCGCCCACGCACGCAGCACCGTGGCACAAGATCCTGGTCGGCGGGTCAGATGATCACGGCGGACAGTTCGTCGCCTCAGCTTTTACAGAAACGCCGGCTGCGGATTCTGCGGAAAAATTTCTCGAGCTCGTCCGTGACGGCGATTGCAGTGCGTGCGGTCAGGGCGGAACGCCACTAATTTTGTCGCACGGCTTTTATAATACGGTCGCCTGTTTTATCCAAGACCGTTTCCACGAAAAGCTTGGCCCCGGTGGCGCGCTGCTTGAGAAAATGTTCTCGCGTTTCATGGAGGGCCGTGCCCCGACCGAGTTCACGCTCAAGGAGAAAATGGAATTCATCGTTCAAGGCGTGTTGTCGGGAAAAATTTTCGAATTCGCCAAGCCCGCAAACGTATCGCTATGGAAAGAGCTTTCCGGTTATTTCGCGCGGCCGCAGGTGAAGGCAAAACTTGCCGCGCAATTGGACAAGGTGAGCGAACCGGAGAGGCGCACATTTCTCATGGCGAACATGGTCGCTGAGCAACTGGCGTTTCGGTTCTTCAACAAATTCGTTCAGCAAATCAGTAGCGGTAACATGGTTGAAAGCATGCAGGCTCTCAGCGCTATCGCGCCGATCCTCGTTATTCTGACACCGTACATCTACGGCTTTCATAGTCAGGCGCCCTCGCGAAAATGGCTGCGAACCGTTTTCAAGGAGTTGACCGGCGAAATTCCGATTGCGTTGCAAAATCGCAAACGCGCCTGGTTCACGGACACGCTGGAAGACGTGAACGGCGTTGCGACGACGATCCGCAAAATGACCGGAGCTGGAGCCGCCGCGGGAAAAGAACTCGTCGTCGTGGCTTCCCGGAGTGACTTGCAACTTTCCGACATCCCAATCAAAAATTTCCCTCCCTTCGGTGAATTCGAGTTGCCAGAATACGAACTGCAAAAACTGAGTTTCCCGCCAATTCTTCAGATGCTGGACTATGTTCAGCGGGAAAGATTCACCGAGATTATCATCAGCACACCTGGCCCGGTTGGACTAACGGCACTGCTCGCGGCCAAGATGCTCAACCTGCAAACTAGCGGCATTTATCATACCGATTTCCCGCAATACATCCGCATCCTGACAGAGGACAGTTTTCTCGAAAGCGTGGCGTGGCGTTACATGCATTGGTTCTACGGCCAACTCGACACCGTTTTCGTTAATTCTGAAGAGTACCGTCAAAGCTGGATCAAACGCGGTTTCGATCCGGCAAAACTGAAAATTTTGCCTCGTGGCCTCGACACCGAGCTGTTTCATCCTGCTCGACGCGACCCGACTTTTTTCGAGAAGTTCGGCACTTGCAACGGTGAGGTTCGCCTGCTGTACGTTGGCCGTATTTCGCGTGAAAAGGATCTCGATCTTTTAGCCACTGCGTACAGGCGTCTGCGCAACGAAGGTTTACCGATTCAACTGTTCGTTGTTGGTCATGGGCCTTATTCCGAAGCGCTCGCGAAATCTTTGCCTGAGGCATTTTTCACCGGCTACCTCACAGGTACAGAATTGGCTACGGCATACGCGTCTGCGGACATTTTTGTTTTTCCCAGCACCACCGACACGTTCGGCAACGTCATTCTCGAAGCGCAGGCTTGCGGCGTGCCTGTGATTGTTTCCGACTCTGGCGGGCCAAAGGAGTTGGTAGAAGACGGAATGAATGGTTTGATCACTCGATCGCGCGATGTAGAAGACTTCGCGCGCGCGATCCGCGCGCTAGTGACCGATCCCGCGCTGCGGGAGCGCATGGGCAGGTTCGCTCGAGACAGCGTCATTGACCTGAGCTGGCCAAGCGCATTCGGCAGGTTCTGGGTTGAGACCGACTTTTAGCTGGACGACGCCCTGGCCTTCACGCGCAGCGACACATCCAAGTTTGTGTTTAGCGCCAAAGGCGCCGCATTCAATTCATGTCCGCCACAGGACGGATTCGCGGTGGCGAACCTGGCGCGACGCGCCAGGATTCGTAAAAGCCCAAAACGGCAGCGCTGAAGGCGCGATTCACCGCGGCGGTTGTAGCCAGCATCGTTGATGCCGGTTGGCCGGGATCCCTGATCCCGGCTACAGATTCCACGGCAATGCGTCCAGATCGACATTGCCGCCCGTGAGAATGATCCCGACGCGTTTTCCCCGAATACCGATTTTATTCTCCATGATCGGGGCGTATGGCACTGCGGCTGAAGGTTCGATGACGATCTTCATCGTCTCCCAAATCGTGCGCATCGCCGAAACGATCCCTTCCTCGCTCACGGTCACGATGTCGTCTACATATCGCTGAACGATTTCGAAATTCGGTTGGCCGATATTTGTGCGCAGACCATCGGCGATGGTGAACTTCTTTTCGGTAACAAGCCATCGTCCGGCGCGAAATGATTGCGAGGCATCGTCCGCGTTCGCCGGCTCGACCGCAATCACCTTGATTTTCGGCCGCATCGATTTCGCTGCAATCGCCGTACCCGAGAGCAGACCGCCGCCGCCGACCGGGCACATGATCACATCAAGACCCACAATGTCTTCGAGCAATTCCACCGCTGCT